>JBKJVQ010000103.1:0-12144 GCA_046717125.1 Methyloligellaceae bacterium | reverse complement strand
AGGCTCCGCATGGCGCGAGCGCCGGGCCTCAGCAGGGCACCACGCGCGCTGTTGCGAAGCTTCCCGCAGCTTGTGTCAGTGAAAGCTGGTGGGCGGTGAGAGGGTCGAACTCCCGACATCCTCGGTGTAAACGAGGCGCTCTACCACTGAGCTAACCGCCCTACCCCTTCTCTATTGCCCAGCCAGCGGTTGGACAAGTCGCGGCAGACGTACGGCTGAAACAAAAAGGCCCCGCGCATCGCGCGAGGCCTTTTGAAAAATCCGGAGCCGAATTAGTTCACGGCGTCCTTGAGCGCCTTGCCGGCGCGAAACTTCGGCACGTTGGACGCCGGGATCTTCACCTCTTCGCCGGTGCGCGGATTGCGGCCCGTCGAGGCCTTGCGCTTGGCGACCTGGAAATTGCCGAACCCGACGATCCGGACCGTGTCTTCCTGCTTCAGCGCATCCTCGATGCACGAGAAGGTTGCGTCGACGGCTTCGGCGGCTTGCTCCTTGGTCATCTTTGTCTTCTTGGCCACTTCGGTGATGAGGTCGGTCTTGTTCACTTGCATGAATCCTTTCGCTGGGAGAACCCCGCCGCGACGAAGGCGCAGGGGAAGGCGGAGCTTCAAATCGACTCAGGAGGCGAGTCAGATGGCGTATTGCTAGACCAGGAACGGCGGAAAACCAACAAAAATGACCCGGCGCATTAACCGCACCGGGTCACGATTTTCTCAGATTGAACCGCGGCTAGTGCGCCGTCACCGACGGCGGCTCGTCCGGATCGGCCGGACGGCGGCGCAGCTGCTCTTGATCTTCATCCCAGGTGATCGCCTCGGGTATCCGCGTCAGCGCGAGCTTCAGCACTTCGTCCATCCGCGCGACCGGGATGATGTGGAGCTGGTTTTTCACCTCGTCGGACACCTCGGTCAGATCCTTGGCATTTTCTTCAGGAATAACAACGGTCTTGATGCCGGCCCTGAGCGCCGCGAGCAGCTTTTCCTTAAGCCCGCCGATAGGCAGGACGCGGCCTCGGAGAGTGATCTCGCCCGTCATCGCCACCTCGCGCCGCACCGGAATGCCCGTCATCGCCGAGACGATGGCAGTGACCATCGCAATGCCGGCCGAGGGACCGTCCTTCGGCGTAGCACCCTCCGGAACGTGGACGTGAATGTCGCGCTTGTCGAACAGCGGCGGCTCGATGCCGAAATCGACAGCACGGCTCCGCACGTAAGCATTCGCCGCCGTGATCGACTCCTTCATGACGTCACGCAGATTGCCCGTGACGGTCACCTTGCCCTTGCCGGGCATCAGCGCGCCTTCGATCGTCAGGATCTCGCCGCCAACTTCGGTCCAGGCCAAACCCGTCACAATGCCGACCTGGTCCTCGAGCTCGGCCTCGCCGTAGCGGTACTTCGGCACGCCGAGAAAATCCTCGAGATTCTCGCGCGTGATCGACACCACCTTGTCGTCCGAGGTCAGCAGCTGCTTGACCGCCTTGCGTGCAAGCTTCGCTATCTCGCGTTCGAGATTGCGCACGCCGGCCTCGCGCGTATAGCGCCGGATCAGCTCCTTCAGCGCCGCGTCGTCAAGGTTCCACTCGTGCGGTTCGAGCCCGTGCCCCTTGAGCAGTTCGGGGATCAGATGGCGGCGCGCGATCTGCTTTTTCTCTTCCTCCGTGTACCCCGCAATCCGGATGATCTCCATCCGGTCCATCAGCGGCGGCGGAATGTTGAGCGTGTTCGCCGTCGTCACGAACATGACGTTCGACAGATCGTAATCGACCTCGAGGTAATGGTCGTTGAACGTCGAGTTCTGCTCCGGATCGAGCACTTCGAGCAGCGCCGACGAAGGATCGCCGCGGAAGTCCGCGCCGAGCTTGTCGATCTCGTCGAACAGGAACAGCGGATTGACCTTCTTCGCCTTGCGCATCGACTGGATGACCTTGCCCGGCATCGAGCCGATATAGGTCCGCCGGTGCCCGCGGATCTCCGCCTCATCGCGAACGCCGCCGAGCGACATGCGCACGAACTCACGGCCCGTTGCTCTCGCGATCGACTTGCCGAGCGACGTCTTGCCTACGCCGGGAGGTCCGACCAGACACAGGATCGGGCCCTTCAGCGCGTTGGTCCGCGCCTGCACCGCGAGATATTCGACGATGCGGTCCTTCACCTTTTCGAGGCCGTAATGATCCTCGTCGAGGATCTTCTGCGCTTCGTCGAGGTCGCGCTTGATCTTGCCTTTCAGGCCCCACGGTATCGACAGCAGCCAGTCGAGATAGTTGCGGACGACCGTCGCTTCGGCCGACATCGGGCTCATCTGGCGCAGCTTCTTCAACTCGCCCAAAGCCTTCTCGCGCGCCTCCTTGGAGAGACGCGTCTTCTCGATCTTCTGCTCGAGCTCCGTCAGGTCGTCGCGGGCTTCGTCGCCGTCGCCGAGTTCCTTCTGGATCGCCTTCATCTGTTCGTTCAGGTAGTACTCGCGCTGCGTCTTCTCCATCTGACGCTTGACGCGGCTCCTGATGCGGCGCTCCACCTGCAGGACGGAAATCTCGCTCTCCATCAGCGTGAAGACCCGCTCCAGCCGGTCTGACACCGTGACGATCTCGAGCACTTCCTGCTTCTCGGAAATCTTGACGGCCAGATGCGAGGCGATCGTGTCGGCGAGCTTCGAGTAATCCTCGATCAGCGACACCGCACCGAGCACCTCGGGCGAAATCTTCTTGTTGAGCTTGACGTAGGCTTCGAACTGTCCAACCGCCGATCGCGACAGCGCCTCGACCTCGTTCTCGGTACCGACGGACTCTTCAACCCGTGCGACCTCGGCCTCGAAATAGTTCTCGTTCTCGACATAGTGCACGATGGAAGCCCGCGAGGCGCCCTCGACCAGCACCTTCACCGTACCGTCGGGCAGCTTCAGCAATTGCAGCACCGAAGCGAGCGTACCCATCGGGTAGATCGCCTCGGCCGAGGGATCGTCGTCTCCGGCATTCTTTTGCGCCACAAGCAGAATCTGCTTGTCCACGCGCATGACTTCCTCGAGCGCCGCGATCGACTTCTCGCGGCCGACGAACAGCGGCACGATCATGTGCGGGAAAACGACAATGTCGCGTAGCGGCAGAACCGGGAAAAGCGCTCCGGCTTTGTCCTTTTTCTGTTCGTTCTGCTTGTCGCTCATGGCTGATCCTGTCTGTCGAGACTCAAGTGGAGTCTCAAGAAGAAACCCGGCCGGTCTCATTAAGTCCCCTGGATGGGCGAAAATTCATGCGGTGGTAGACCGATGACAGAACACATTCCCTCGCCGGATGACACAAATTGGAGGGTCGGCGAACGTTATTCAAGACTCGCGGGCAAGACTTACCGCGAATTCATCATGCGGCTTTTCGAGGCGGTTTGACGGCAGACGCGATCGGTTCGGCTCACGCGCTCGTTTCGATTTCCTCGATACGCTCGGAATAGATGCGCAAAGGCCGGGCTTTTCCGTCCACAACTTCCGGACTGATTACGATCTCTTCCACGCCCTTCAGGCTCGGAAGTTCGAACATCGTGTCGAGCAGGATGCTTTCCATGATGGACCTGAGGCCCCGGGCGCCGGTCTTGCGTTCGATCGCCCTGCGCGAAATCGACTTCATCGCCTCCTCGGAGAAGGCGAGCTGAACGTCTTCCATCTCGAACAGACGCTGGTACTGACGCACCAGCGCGTTTTTCGGCTCGGTCAGGATGCGCACCAGGGCTTCCTCGTCGAGGTCCTCCAGCGTCGCGAGCCCCGGAACGCGGCCGATGACCTCCGGGATCAGGCCAAAGCGCAGCAGATCTTCCGGCTCGACGCCCTTGAGCACCTCGCCCGTGCGGCGGTCTTCGACCGATTCGACCTTCGCGCCGAAACCGATCGACGTCGCCTTGCCGCGCGCCGAGATGATCTTCTCGAGACCGGCGAACGCGCCGCCGCAGATGAACAGGATGTTGGTCGTGTCGACCTGCAGGAATTCCTGCTGGGGATGCTTGCGGCCGCCCTGCGGCGGAACCGAAGCCACCGTGCCTTCCATGATCTTGAGCAGCGCCTGCTGGACGCCCTCGCCCGAGACGTCGCGCGTGATCGACGGGTTGTCCGACTTGCGGCTGATCTTGTCGACCTCGTCGATATAGACGATACCGCGCTGCGCACGCTCGACATTGTAGTCGGCGGCCTGCAGCAGCTTCAGGATGATGTTCTCGACGTCCTCGCCGACGTAACCGGCCTCGGTCAGCGTCGTGGCGTCCGCCATGGTGAACGGCACGTCGAGGATGCGGGCGAGCGTCTGCGCGAGCAGCGTCTTGCCGCAACCGGTCGGGCCGATCAGCAGGATGTTGGACTTCGCCAGCTCGACGTCGCCGTTCTTGGCTGAGTGGTTCAGCCGCTTGTAGTGGTTGTGGACCGCGACCGAGAGCACGCGCTTAGCATGCTCCTGCCCGATGACGTAATCGTCGAGGACCGCGCAGATCTCCATCGGCGTCGGCACGCCGTCGCGCGACTTCACAAGCGAGGATTTGTTTTCCTCGCGGATGATGTCCATGCACAGCTCGACGCATTCATCGCAGATGAAAACGGTCGGGCCGGCGATCAGCTTCCGCACCTCGTGCTGGCTCTTGCCGCAGAAGGAGCAGTAGAGGGTGTTCTTCGAGTCGCTTCCGCTTATTTTGCTCATGCAACCTATTCCGACGCCGCACCGCTGAACTCGCGGGAACGGCTATGGTCTTGCGCCGAGCCCTGTCGGTTGCGGGGGAGAACGCCGACGCGCGTCGCACCCGAACCTGAACGCATGAATCGATCAGAACATGCTAGCTGGCCACAGATCAACATTAGATTAAGCCCGCGATTGGGCAGGAACCGGCCTTTGGTTAGGGTTACGCCGGGCTGCGGTCCTCGCGACGGGACGCAGGATCGAATCCGGTTCGGAGCAGCAACCGGCACTAATGATCGCCGGCAGCCTTCTCGATTTTCTCGTCTGCGATCTCGCGCCTTGAGATCACGCTGTCGACGATGCCGAAATTTTTCGCCTCATCCGCTGTCAGGAAATAGTCGCGGTCCAGCGTGCGTTCAATCGTCTCGTAGTCCTTGCCGGTGTGGCGGACATAAATTTCATTCAGCCGCCGCTTCATCTTGATGATGTCTTCGGCATGCCGCTCGATATCGGACGCCTGGCCCTGGAAGCCGCCCGACGGCTGATGCAGCATGATTCGCGCATTCGGCAGCGCGAACCGCATGCCTTTTTCTCCAGCGCAAAGCAGGAGCGATCCCATTGACGCGGCCTGGCCCGTGCAGAGTGTCGTCACGGGCGGGCGCACGAACTGCATCGTGTCGTAGATCGCCATCCCCGACGTCACCACCCCGCCCGGGGAGTTGATGTACATCGAGATTTCCTTCTTCGGGTTCTCGGCTTCCAGAAACAGGAGCTGGGCCGTGACCAGCGAGGCCATATGATCCTCGATCGGTCCGGTCACGAACACGATGCGCTCCTTCAGGAGACGCGAATAAATGTCGTAGGCGCGCTCGCCGCGGTTGGTCTGTTCGACCACCATCGGCACGAGCAGGCTCATGGTTTCGACCGGGTCGCGCATCTTGTCTGTCTCCTGCCGCCTCAGCGGCCGCTTGCCTCACGCCACGGAAACGAGTGAATCACACCGCCGAGCGGGGCGCCAGATCAGGCTGAATTCGGCTGACTGGCGACTGCCTTAGGTTTTGGCCTGATCGTGGTCGTGGTCATGCCCGTGATGATGGTCATGGTCATGGTCGTGATCACAGTCGGGTCCGTGAACGTGCCCGGCATGGTCGTGATCGTGCCCGTGATGCGCATGATCGTGATCTATATGGTCATAGTCCTCGTCGGCGAAAAGCTCCTCTCGCGGCACTTCGCGGTCCGACACGGTCGCGCGCGACAGGATCAGGTCGACCACCTTGTCCTCATAGATCGGCGCGCGTATTTCCGCCAGCGCCTGCGGATTGTTACGATAGAAGTCGTAAACCTGCCGCTCCTGCCCGGGGAACTGCCGGATGCGCTCGAGCAGCGAACGGTTCACTTCCTCGTCGGCCACCTTTACCTGATTCGCCTGTCCCACTTCCGACAGAACGAGACCGAGCCGGACCCTGCGTTCGGCGATATCGCGATATTCCTCGCGCACCTTGTCCTCTGTCGTGTTCTCGTCCTCGAACGTCTTCTTGGCGCGTTCGAGGTCCTGCATGATCTGCCGCCAGATCGCCTCGAATTCGTTGTCGACGAGCGTAGGCGGCAGGTCGAACTTGTGCCGCTCGTTCAGCGTGTCGAGCAAGGCGCGCTTCAGCTTCGAGCGCGACACGGCGTCGTACTGCCCCTGGAGCTGCTGCCGAACCGCTTCGCGTAGCGCCTCGACCGTCTCGAAGCCGAGCGCCTTGGCAAACTCCTCGTCGACCGCCGGCAGCTTGGGCCTTGAGACTTCTTTGACCTTGACTTCGAACGTCGCCTCCTTGCCGGCGAGATTGGCCGCCGGATAATCCTCTGGAAACGGCACCTCGATCCGGTTTTCGTCGCCGGCCGAAACGCCGGTCAGCCCCTCCTCGAAGCCGGGAAGGAACCGGCCCCGGCCGAGCACGACTTCCGCATCTTCCGCGCTCCCGCCTTCGAACGGCTCGCCGTCGACCCTGCCGACGAAATCGAGCTTGATCCGGTCGCCGTTTTCTGCAGCGCCATCCTTGGTCTCGTAAGTGACGTTACCCTCGACGAGTTGTCCGATCGCCTTCTCGATTTCCTCGTCGCTCACCTTGCCGACGGGGCGCTCCAGGTTCAGCGATCCGAGATCGACCACCTCGATCTTCGGCAAGACTTCGAACGACATCGTGTAGGCCAGATCGCTTCCGCCCGAAATTACGTTGTCGATCTCGCTCTCGTCCGTCGGCAGATCGATGCGCGGCTGGAAGGCCGGCCGTTCCTGCCGCTCGGTGATGGCTTTCTGGCTCGTCTCCGCCACCGTCTGCTGCACGACTTCCGCCATGACGGAACGGCCATAGACCTTGCGCAGATGGTTGACCGGCACCTTGCCCGGACGGAAACCTTTGAGCTTGACGCGATCCTTGAGCTGATCGAGACGCTCTGCCAGCTTGCGTTCAAGTTCTTTCGCGCCGACGACGACTTTCAGCTCACGTTTCAGGCCGTCATTCGTGGTTTCGGTGACTTGCATTGACGAAGCTCTATCCAAACAGAAATCGATGGCCGGAAGTGAGGAGCGGCCGCCAGACGCCTTGGTGCGGGCGGAGGGACTTGAACCCCCATGGCCGAAGCCACCAGAACCTAAATCTGGCGTGTCTACCAGTTCCACCACGCCCGCGCTGCGGCTCGCGCCGACGACGATCCGGCTGGCGAGCGGGTCTATAACATCGCGTTCCAGACCCCGCTAGTCCCGGCGGTTGTCGCGCGTAGTCGGCCCGCCACTTGCGGCGACTGATACCCGTCGCTACGTTCCGACCGACCTTCGCTCCCCGATTCTTCGCGCCAGGGCACCCCGAAATTGGATACGCGCAACGGCATTATCGAGGCCATCGGCAATACGCCATTGATCCGGCTGAGGCGCGCGTCGGAGCAAACCGGATGCGAGATTCTCGGCAAGGCCGAATTCGCCAATCCCGGTCAGTCGGTGAAAGACCGGCCCGCGCGTCAGATGATCCTCGAGGCCGAGGCGCGCGGCGACCTTAAGCCGGGCGGCCTGATCGTTGAAGGGACGGCCGGCAACACCGGGATCGGCCTTGCGCTCGTCGCCAACGCGCGCGGCTACCGCACAACCATTGTCATGCCGGACACGCAGAGCCAGGAGAAAAAGGACGCGCTCAGGCTGTTCGGCGCCGAGCTGATCGAAGTCCCAGCGGTTCCCTACTCGAACCCCGACAACTATCAGCATGTCGCGCGCAGGCTGGCCGACGATCTGCGCGCAGGCGAGCCGAACGGCGTGCTGTTCGCCGATCAGTGGAACAATCTCGATAACCGCAAGGCACACTATGTCTCGACCGGCCCCGAGATCTGGGAGCAGACCGGCGGAAAGGTTGACGCCTTCATCTGCTCCGTAGGTACGGGCGGGACGCTCGCCGGCGTCTCGACGTTCCTGAAGGAGCGCCGCGCCGATATTGTTGTGGGCTGCGCCGACCCGCGCGGCGCCGCCATGTTCAACCTTTTCACCAAGGGCGAAGCGAAGGCCACCGATGGCGGCTCGATCGCGGAGGGTATCGGTCTCGGCCGCGTGACCGATATCATCGCCGATATTTCTGTCGATAGCGCATTCTTGATACCCGACGAAGAGGCCCTGCCCGTGCTATTCGATCTCCTTTCGGAAGAAGGGCTTTGCTTAGGCGGTTCGAGTGGAATCAACGTTGCCGGGGCGATGCGCCTCGCGCGCGAGCTTGGCCCCGGCCACATGATCGTCACGGTGCTCTGCGATGTGGGAACACGATATCAGAGCAAACTGTATAATCCCGACTTCCTCGGGAAGAAGGGATTGCCGGTACCGGAATGGCTTCAGGTGCGGCCGAACGCAACTGCGGCGAATCAATAAATTCCGGACTCGGCCATAGGGAGGAGCCTAATGACCGCGATGAACAACGAATGGCTGGTCGACACAGACTGGCTGGCGACGCGCCTGAATGCGCCGGACCTCGTCGTTTTCGACGCTTCGTGGCACATGCCGGACGCAGGCCGTAACGCGCGCGAGGAATATGTCGCGGGGCATATTCCCGGCGCGCTGTTTTTCGACATCGACGAAATCGCCGATATGTCGAGCCCGTTTCCGCACATGCTCCCTGCGCCCGAGAAATTTTCCTCGCGGATGCGGCGCATGGGCGTCGGCGACGGCTGCCGCATCGTTGTTTACGACAGTCTCGGACTGTATTCGGCGGCGCGCGTCTGGTGGACGTTCCGCGTCATGGGCGCGCCGGACGTCGTCGTCCTGGACGGCGGTCTGAAGAAGTGGACAGCCGAGAACCGCGAAATCGAGGAAGGCGCGCCGCCGCCGCGCTTCGAGCGTCATTTCTCGTCGCGCCGCAATGGCGAGCTGGTTCGCGATCAGGAAGACGTGCTGCAGGCCGTCCTCAACGGCTCCGCACAGATCGTCGATGCGCGTTCGCCCGGCCGCTTTTCGGGCGCGGAGCCTGAGCCGCGCAACGGTCTTCGCTCCGGCCACATGCCGGGCGCACATAACCTTCACTATTCGCAGCTCGTGACGGCCGAAGGCACCATGAAGCCCGCGGGCGACATCATGCAGCTCTTCGCCGATGCCGGCGTCGATATCGCCCGGCCTGTGGTGGCAACGTGCGGTTCCGGCATCACGGCCGGGATCCTCGCGCTTGCGCTTGCTTCGCTCGGCCATCGCCATGCCGCCGTCTATGACGGCTCCTGGGCGGAATGGGGCGCGAACCCGAGCCTGCCCGTCGTCACGGAGGCCGGCGGTGGCGTCCGCCCTAAGCTCGCGCGCGTCTCTTAAGGCCCGCGCCGCTTTACGCCGATAGCTGACACCGCGCCGGTCTTGACGGGCGGGGGCCGCGCGCGCGACAGGTCGGCCATGAAGAAGAAGCATGACGGCAAGCGGGCGGCGACGCGGATCCTGCATGAGGGGCGCGATCCCGCGCGCCAGCACGGTTTCGTCAACCCGGCCATCTATCGCGGCTCGACAGTCATCTTCCCGACGCTCGACGCGCTGGAGCGGGCGGATGCAGACTACACCTACGGGCGTCACGGGACGCCGACCGTCCGCGGGCTGGAGGAGGCGATCTGCGCACTGGAAGGCGGCCACCGCACCTGGCTGACGCCATCCGGTCTCTCAGCCATCGCGCTCACCCTGCTCGCCTTCGTGCGCGCGGGCGACCAAATCCTCGTCTCGGACAGCGTCTATCGGCCGACGCGCCGCTTCTGCGATCGCGTACTCGCGCGGCTTGGCGTCGAGACGGTCTATTACGATCCGCTGATCTGCGAGAGGATCGGGGAGCTGATGCGCCCTAGCACGCGGCTCGTGTTCTGCGAGTCGCCCGGTTCGCAGACTTTTGAGATGCAGGACATTCCGGCCATCGCCAAAGCGGCGCATGGCGGCGGCGCGCTTGTCGTGCTCGACAACACCTGGGCGACGCCGCTCTACTTCGCGCCTTTCACCCACGGCGCCGATATCTCGATCCAGGCGGCAACCAAATACATTGTCGGCCATGCGGACGCGATGCTCGGCGCCATCACGGCCAATGAACGCGCAGCCTCCGCTATCGAGAACGCACATGACGATCTCGGCCTCTGCCCCGGACCTGAGGATGCATGGCTTGCCCTGCGCGGTCTGCGTACGCTGGATGTCCGACTCGAACGCCACGGGAGATCCGCACTCGACATGGCGCGCTGGCTGAAGGCGCGGCCGGAAGTCGAGCGCGTGCTCCATCCCGCACTCGAGGACGATCCGGGGCACGCGATCTGGAAGCGCGACTTCACCGGCGCAAGCGGTCTTTTCTCCGTTGTCCTCAAACCGTGTTCACGCGCGCAGCTTGCCGCCTTTCTCGATGGGCTTGAACTGTTCGGCATGGGCTTTAGCTGGGGCGGCTACGAGAGCCTCGTCATCCCATTCGATCCGCGCCCGTATCGTTCCGCCACGCAATGGGATGCTGAAGGGCCTGCGCTCCGCTTCCACATCGGCCTCGACGATGTCGACGATCTGAAAGCCGATCTCAATGCGGGCTTCGTGCGCATGGCGGCGATGCGTTAGGGCATTGGCGACCCCGGCAGGACTCGAACCTGCGACCTAGTGCTTAGAAGGCACTTGCTCTATCCGGCTGAGCTACGGGGTCGTGCTGTTGAGGCGTCGGTCGGGTAAGGGTTTTCGTCCGAATCATCCTATCCGAAAACCGCTTCACACTTTTCGGGATGGCTAGTGCGTCCAGCTTCCGATACGGCCGAAGCGGAAATTATCGGAGTACGACTTGGCGCGCCGCTCGCGCCGGACGGGCTGCTGCTCGATCCGGAACGGGATGCCGTTGCGCGAGCAATAGGCGGCCGCGTCCTCCGCGGTCGGGAACATCATCCGGATCTGGGATTTCATGTCCGCCGACGATGTCCAGCCCATCAGCGGCTCGATCCTGCGAGGCGACTCCGGCTCGTACTCCAGCACCCATTCCCGCGTGAGCGCACGGCCCGACTGCATCGCCGTCCTGGCGGGTCTGTAGATGCGCGCGGTCATCCGCTACCTCCGCTCGACGAATGCATGATCGGCCGAATGGTCGGGGCAGCAAGATTCGAACTTGCGACCCCCTGCTCCCAAAGCAGGTGCGCTACCAGGCTGCGCTATGCCCCGATGGCCGATTCCCAAAGGGTTTTGCACATTACCCGCCGCTCTGGTCAAGGAGCGAATCGGGAACAACGGGTCAAATCAAACTGTGACTGAGAAGTCCTGGAAGGGAGGGAGCGTCGGAAGCAGGCTGAGCGCGAATGGGGCTAGCACCGAAACGCTCAGACGAGGCGGATGCAGACGGCCTCAAGGCACCCCTGCCTATGGCGCCGAACCAACATGAGCAGTACAGAAAATAGACGCCGCAACCGTAACGCCGGGTCCACGGTGTTCAGGGAAAACTTCCAAACCACCAGTTTCGACTGCACGTACTTCGCGCGCCGTTCTAAATTGAACGCCACTTGTCGAGCGCGCGGTAGGGGGTGTTGCGGTGCTGCGCAGCCATTCCGTGTTCGTAGCTGCAGGGTTGTGTGTGACGGGGCTCCTGGCCCAGCCGGAACTGCCAGCGCCGTCGAGGAAGCCGCGGGCTTTTACCTGCTTGGCTCAAAGGGTTCGATGGCCGGCTTTGTGCCGCCGCCAGGCATCTATGTCACAGACTACAATCTGTACTATTTCGGCGAGGCTACTGGCGACGCCGCGGCAGGTGTCGCGCTGCGGCGGCTTCCTGGCCGGATAGATGTCCAGGCGCAAATCGAGCTTGATGCCCAGGCCTATGTCAATGCGCCGACCCTCACCTGGATCACACCGCAGAAAGTGCTGGGCGGCAATCTAGGCTTCGGCGTCATCGTGCCCGTCGGCTGGAAGGACATCGATGTCCACCTCAACGTCACCGCGACGCTGACCCTCCCGCCGCCACTCGACATCACGCTCAAGCGAAACCGGCGCTTCATGTTCGGTGATGACGCGACCGCCTTCG
>JBKJVQ010000102.1:0-8393 GCA_046717125.1 Methyloligellaceae bacterium | reverse complement strand
GAACACGACGATCTGGCGCCACTGTTCCGTCGCCAGCGGAAATGCGTCGACGGCGAAGCGCACGGTCATCGCCATGGCGGCGATCTTGGTCGCGGCGGCGAAGAATGCCGTTACCGGAGTCGGCGCGCCTTCATAGACATCGGGCGTCCACATATGGAACGGCACTGCCGCAATCTTGAACGCGAGTCCCGCAAACACGAAAACGAGGCCGAACACCACGCCGATCGACGGCTGGCCCTGACCGAGTGCCTCGGCGATGAGCGGGAAACTGGTCGCGCCCGTGAAACCGTAGATCAGCGACGCGCCATAGAGCAGCAGGCCGGACGAAAGCGCGCCCAGAACGAAATATTTGAGGCCCGCCTCGCTGGAGCGCACAGAATCCCGGTTGAACGCGGCGATGACGTACAGCGCGAGACTTTGCAGTTCGAGGCCGACATAAAGCGCGATCAGATCGTTCGCCGAGATCATCAGCATCATGCCTGCTGTCGCGAGCAGGATGAGGACGGGAAATTCCATCCGGAGCAGCTTTGCGTCGCGCATGTAGTCGATCGACATCACGAGCGTCACGCCCGCGCCGGTCAGCATCATCAGCTTCATGATGCGCGCGAACGGGTCCGATACGAACCCGCCCGCGAACGCCATCTCGGTGGCGACGCCCTCCCGCGCGACGAGAATGGCGGCCACCGCGATCAGGCCGGCGGCCAACCACGAGATCAGCTCGGCCTGTTTCTCACGCTCGATGAGGCCGAGCATCAGGAGACCCATCGCGCCGAGCGACAGGACGATCTCCGGCAGGATCAGGCTGACGCCCTGCATGATCGGCGCGGAGGTATCCATCATGCCTGTCTCATTTGAGCGCCGCCATCACGGCCGACTGGGCATCGGCCAGCGCAGCACGGTGGTTGTTCAGCAGCGCCTCGACCGACACGGCGGACGGGTCGAGCATGGGAGCAGGCCAGACGCCAAACAGAATAGTCAGGATCACGAGCGGCGCGAGGATCGCAATCTCTCGCGCGTTGAGATCGGTGATCGCGCGCAGATTGGCTTTTTCCAGCGTGCCGAAAATCATGCGCCGATAGAGCCAGACCGCATAGGCCGCCGAAAGGATCACGCCGGTCGCGGCGAAGAATGCGACCCAGGTGTTCGCCTTGAACGCGCCGAGCAGCGTCAGGAACTCGCCGACGAAGCCGCTCGTGCCTGGCAGGCCGACATTGGCCATGGTGAACACCATGAAGAACGCCGCATAGATCGGCATGCGCTCGACGAGACCGCCATAGGCGTCGATCCGTCGTGTGTGCATCCGGTCGTAAACCACGCCGACGCACAGGAAGAGTGCCGCCGAGACGATGCCGTGGGACAGCATCTGGAAGATGCCGCCCTGCACGCCCTGCTGCGTCAGCGTGAAGATGCCCATGGTCACGAAGCCCATATGGGCGACCGACGAATAGGCGATCAGCTTCTTCACGTCCTCCTGCGCCAGCGCAACCAGCGAGGTGTAAATGATCGCGATCACCGACAGGGCGAAAATCAGCGGCGCGAGATCGACAGAGGCGAGCGGAAACATCGGCAGCGAGAAGCGGAGAAAGCCATACCCGCCCATCTTCAGCAGGATGCCGGCCAGGATCACGGAGCCTGCCGTCGGCGCCTCGACATGCGCGTCGGGCAACCAGGTATGCACCGGCCACATCGGCATCTTCACCGCGAACGAGGCGAAGAAGGCGAGCCACAGCCAGATCTGCATTTCCGGCGGAAACCGGTGGGTGAGTAGCACCTGGATGTCGGTCGTGCCGGACTGCCAGTACATCGCCATGATGGCGAGCAGCATCAGCACAGAGCCGAGCAGCGTGTAGAGGAAGAACTTAAAGCTCGCATAGACGCGGCGGTCTCCGCCCCACACGCCGATGATGAGGAACATCGGGATCAGGCCGCCCTCGAAGAAGAGATAGAAGACGACGAGATCGAGCGCGCAGAAGACGCCGATCATGAACGTCTCCAGCACCAGGAATGCGATCATGTATTCCCGCACGCGAGACCGGATCGACGTCCAGCTCGCGAGGATGCAGAGCGGCATCAGGAACGCAGTCAGCACCACGAACGGCATGGAGATGCCGTCGACGCCCATCCGGTATTTGATCGTCCCGCCCAGCCAGTCACGGCTTTCGAGGAACTGGAAATCGGCGGTAGACGGATCGAATTCGATCCACAGCAAGATCGACAGCCCGAACACGACCAATGTCGTCCAGAGCGCGATGTAGCGTGCGTTGCGATACGCCACTTCGTCCTGACCGCGGAGCATGAAGATGAACGCCGCGCCGACCAGCGGCAGAAACGTGATGGTCGAGAGGATCGGCCAGCCGAGGCTCATTTGCCTGCTCCGCCGCCGATGATGAACCAGGTCGCGAACAGCGCCACGCCGATCAGCATGACGAACGCGTAATGGTAGACGTACCCCGTCTGCATGCGGACGACGCGGCTGGTGACGTCGAGCACGCGCGCGGAAACGCCGTCGGGCCCGACCCCGTCGATCACGGCGCCGTCGCCGCCCTTCCACAGGACGCGTCCGAGCCAGAGCGCTGGGCGGACGAAGATCGCGTCATAGAGCTCGTCGAAATACCACTTGTTGAGCAGGAACTTGTAGATGCCATTGAGTTTGCCCCGCGCCAGCGCGAACGGGATCATCGGTTTGCGGATGTAGAACAGCCAGGCGATGGCGAAGCCGATCATCATCATGACGACCGGTGCGATCTTCACCCAGAGGGGCGCTTCGTGCATCGCATGCAGGATGTGGTTGTCAGGTCCGGTGAACAGCGACTGCCGCCAGAACTCCGCCTGCCCGTCGCCGATGAACAGCACATAGAACAGCGCGCCCGCGCCGAGCGAACCGGCGGCCAGGACGACGAGCGGCACGGTCATCACGAGTGGCGACTCGTGCATATGGTTCATGATCTCCGGCTTTGCGCGCGGCTTGCCGTGGAAGGCCATGAACATCAGCCGCCACGAATAGAAGGCGGTGAGCAGCACTGCGAACAATGTGATGACGAACGCGTATGGTGCGATCACCGAATGCGACGCGAATGCTGACTCGATGATGGCGTCTTTGGAGAAGAAGCCGGCGGTGAGCGGAAAGCCTGTCAGTGAGAGGGTGCCGATCGTCATCATCAGCCAGGTCAGCGGGATCAGTTTCGACAGCCCGCCCATGCGCCGCAGATCCTGTTCGTGATGCATGGCGTGGATGACGGACCCTGCGCCGAGAAACAGCAGCGCCTTGAAGAATGCGTGCGTGAAGAGGTGAAAGATCGCGACGCCATATGCCCCGACGCCAAGCGCCACGAACATGTAGCCGAGCTGCGAACAGGTCGAGTAGGCGACCACGCGCTTGATGTCGTTCTGTACCAGCCCGACGGTCGCTGCGAAGATCGCGGTCGTCGCGCCGATGAAGATCACCACATCGAGCGCGGCCGGCGACTGTTCGAACAGCGGAGAGAGACGCGCCACCATGAAGACGCCAGCCGTTACCATGGTCGCGGCATGGATCAGCGCCGAGACGGGGGTTGGGCCTTCCATGGCGTCGGGCAACCAGGTGTGCAGCGGGACCTGCGCCGACTTGCCCATCGCGCCCATGAACAGGAGGAGGCAGATCAGTGTCAGCGCATTGACCTGCATGCCGAGGAATTCGGTCGTCGTGCCCGCTTTCTCCGGCGCGGCCGCGAAAACCGAGTCGAAGTCGAGCGTCCCGAACACGGCGAACACGGCGCAGATGCCGAGGATGAAGCCGAAATCCCCGACCCGGTTGACGATGAAGGCCTTGATGGCGGCGGCGTTCGCTGATGGCTTCTCGTACCAGAACCCGATCAGCAGGTACGAGGCGAGGCCGACGCCCTCCCAGCCGAAGAACATCTGGGCGAAATTGTCGGCCGTCACCAGCATCAGCATGGCGAAGGTGAACAGCGACAGATAGGCGAAGAAGCGCGGCCGGTGCGGATCCTCGTGCATGTAGCCGATCGAATAGACATGCACGAGCGCCGACACGGTGTTGACCACGACCAGCATCACTGCGGTCAGGGTGTCGATGCGCAGCGCCCAGGATACCGACAGCTCGCCCGACACGATCCACGGCATGATCTCGACGCGCTCAGTATCCCCGCCGAGCCCGACCATGAAGAAGGCGATCCAGGAGAGCAGCGCCGCGATCCCGAGCATGCCGCACGTCACGACCTCCGACACGCGCGCGCCGATGACCCGGCCGAACAGGCCGGCGATCAGCGCGCCCAGCAGCGGCAGGAAGACGATGGCGGTATACAACGCGCCCTAGCCCTTCATCATGTTGATGTCCTCGACCGCGATCGAGCCGCGGTTCCGGTAATAGACGACGACGATGGCGAGGCCGATGGCGGCTTCAGCCGCCGCGACCGTCAGCACGAACAGGGCGAAGACCTGCCCCGTCAGATCGCCGAGATAGGACGAGAACGCGACCAGATTGATGTTCACGGCGAGCAGCATCAGCTCGACCGACATCAGGATGACGATGACGTTCTTCCGGTTCAGAAAAATGCCGAACACGCCAAGCGTGAACAGCATGGCCGCGACGGTGAGATAGTGCGACAGCCCGATCATATGCCCGACCCCGTCGGCACGTCGCGCACCTCGATGGCGGTCTTGGGATCGCGCGCGACCTGAGCCGAGATCGACTGGCGCTTGACGTTTTCCCGCGCCCGCAAAGTCAGGACGATCGCCCCAATCATCGCCGTCAGCAGGATCAGACCGGCCACCTGGAAATAGAGCACGTACTGCGTATAGATCACCCGTCCCAGCGCCTCGGTGTTCGTCACCGCGCTATCCTGCGGCATGGGCGTCTCGAGCGTGCCCGTCGGGGCGAGGATCCACGTGCCAAGCACGAAGATGAGCTCGAACAGGAGGATCACGCCGATCAGTCCGCCCACGGGCAGATATTTGATGAAGCCGGCGCGCAGCTCGGCGAAATCGACGTCCAGCATCATGACGACGAACAGGAACAGGACGGCGACCGCGCCGACATAGACGACGACGAGAATCATCGCCAGGAACTCCGCGCCGAGCAGAAGGAACAGTCCGGCCGCGTTGAAGAAGGCGAGGATCAGATACAGCACTGCGTGCACGGGATTCCTGGCGGCGATGACCATGATTCCCGCCGCCACCGCAATCGCGGAGAAGAGATAGAAGAACGCGCCCTCGACGGTCATGACCTACCGGTACGGCGCGTCGAGCGCGAGGTTCCGGGCAATCTCGCGCTCCCAGCGGTCGCCATTCGCCAGCAGCCGGTCCTTGTCGTAGTAGAGTTCCTCGCGGGTTTCGGTGGCGAACTCGAAATTCGGTCCTTCGACGATGGCGTCGACCGGACAGGCCTCCTGGCAAAAGCCGCAATAAATGCATTTCACCATATTGATGTCGTAGCGCGTTGTGCGCCGCGTGCCGTCGTTGCGGCGTACGTCCGCCTCGATCGTGATGGCCTGCGCCGGACAGACCGCCTCGCATAATTTGCAGGCAATGCAGCGCTCCTCGCCGTTCGGGTAGCGGCGCAGCGCGTGCTCACCACGGAAGCGTGGCGAGAGCGGACCCTTCTCGTAGGGATAATTCAGCGTCGCTTTGGGCCGGAAGAAATATTTCGTCGCAAGCCAGAGGGCGGAGACGAATTCCAGCAGCAGCAGCGATTTTGCGGATTGGGCAAGACTGGCCATGCAAACCCTTACGGCGCGATATCGAGAAAATGCAAGACCGAGGCGACGATCACCACCATCGCAAGCGAGAGCGGCAGGAATACCTTCCAGCCGAGCCGCATGAGCTGGTCGTAGCGGTAGCGCGGCACGATCGCCTTCACCATCGCGAACATGAAGAACACAAAGCAGACTTTGAGGACGAACCAGACGACGCCGGGCACCCAGGTGAAGGGCGGAATTTCGACCGGCGGAAGCCAGCCGCCGAGAAACAGCACGGTCATCAGCGCGCACATCAGCGTGATGGCCACGTACTCGCCGAGCATGAACAGGAGATACGGCGTCGAGGAATATTCCACCATGAAGCCGGCGACCAGTTCCGACTCGGCCTCCGGCAGGTCGAAAGGCGGCCGGTTGGTTTCGGCCAGAGCGGAAATGAAGAACACGACGAACATCGGAAACAGCGGCAGCCAGAACCAGCCGAAAAGCCCCGCGCCCTTGTTCTGGGCTTCGACGATCTCCGAGAGATTCAGCGACCCGGCGCAGAGCAGCACGGTGATGATGACGAAGCCGATCGAGACTTCGTAACTGACCATCTGCGCGGCGGAGCGTAGCGCGCCAAGGAACGGGTATTTCGAGTTCGACGCCCAGCCGCCCATGATGACGCCGTACACGCCGAGCGAGGAGATCGCGAAAATATAGAGGACACCGACATTGATGTCGGCGATCACCCAGCCTTCGGCTACCGGCATCACGGCCCATGCCGACAGCGCCAGCACCGCCGAGACGACGGGCGCGAGCAGGAATACGCCCTTGTTGGCGCCGGCGGGAATGATGGGCTCCTTCAGCGCAAACTTGAGAAGATCGGCGAAGGACTGGAGCAGGCCCCACGGTCCGACAACATTCGGCCCGCGCCGCATCTGCACCGCTGCCCAGACCTTGCGATCCGCATAAAGAAGAAATGCGACCAGGATCAGCAGCGTGACCAGCAGGAGAAAGCTCTGGCAGATGACGAGGGCGGCGGGGGCGACGGAATTCCAGAATTCAGCCATGCGTGCCCGTCGCTTTCTCGCTGGCGGCGCGCGCATGCATCGCGGACAGCTCGGTCATGATCCTTGAGGCGCGCGCGATCGGGTTCGAGAGATAGAAATCGGCGATCGCGACGCCGAACGGCTCGGGCGTAGCGCGGCCCGGCGCATCGGCAAGCTTCGCCAGCGGCGCTGGATCGGTCGCGGGCAGCGCGTCGATGGCAAGGAAATGCGGATACACCGCGCCCAACTGTTTGCGCAACATCCCGATGTCGTCGAACGGCAGCGTATGGCCGATGCGCTCCGACAGAGCCCGCAGAATCGCCCAGTCGTCCTTCGCATCGCCGGGCGGGAAGACGGCGCGCGTCGTCATCTGAACGCGGCCTTCGGTGTTGACGAAGATGCCGTCCTTTTCGGTATAGGCGGAGCCCGGCAGGATCACATGCGACGCGTGCGCGCCGCGATCGCCGTGGCTTCCCTGATAGACGACAAACGCATCGCCGAAATCCATGTCCGGCAGCTCGTCCGCGCCGAGCAGGTAGACGATTTCGAGCTTGCCTGCGCGCGCAGCGGCCGGCACGTCCCACGCCGCGATGCCGTCCGGGGCCGGCACCAGCCCGAGATCGAGCCCCGCGGCGCGCGAAGCCGCATGATGCAGCATGGCGAAGCCGTTCCAGTCGTCCTGCCCCGTCACGCCGAATTCACGCGCAATGCGCGCCGCGAGCGCCAGCAACGCCTGCCCGTCCGGCCGAGCCAACGCAGACGATCCCAGGATCAGCATCGGTCTTCCCGCGTTGCGCAGCGTCTCTGCAAACCCGTCTTTGCTGTCGGCAAGAGCGGCGAGCGAGTCCGGCCCGGCCCCGAGCCAGGCGGCAGGATAAGTCAGATCGACTTGGTGGCCGATGAGGCCGACGGGCAGGCCGCCCTGCCGGTATCTATGATGGATTCGGGCGTTCAGCACGGAGGCTTCGAGGCGCGGATTTGTCCCGACCAGGAGGATCGCATCCGCTTCGTCAATCGCGGCGATCCCCGGATTGAACAGATAAGAGACGCGCCCGCGGGATGGATCGATCCGCGCGCCGTCCTGCCGGCAATCGATATTCGGCGACCCGAGCTGCTCGGTGAGCCGCCTCAGCGCAAACATCTCTTCCGCCGTGGTCATGTCACCCGCAATCGCCGCGAAGCGATGTGGGTCGAGCCCCTCCATGCGCGCGGCGATGGCCGCGAAAGCCTCGTCCCACGACGCGGCCATGAGACGACCGTCCTTGCGGATATAGGGCCGGTCCAGCCGCTGCGTGCGCAATCCGTCCCAGATGTATCGCGCCTTGTCGGAAATCCATTCCTCGTTCACGGCGTCGTTCACGCGCGGCAGGATGCGCATCACCTCGCGTCCCCGCGCGTCGATACGAATGTTCGAGCCGACTGCGTCCATGACGTCGATCGATTCCGTCTTGCGCAATTCCCATGGCCGCGCCTTGAACGCGTAGGGCCGGGACGTGAGCGCCCCGACCGGGCAGAGATCGATGACGTTGCCGGACAATTCCGACATGAGGCCCTGCTCGAGATAGGTCGTGATCTCCATGTCCTCGCCGCGTCCGATCGCGCCGAGTTCAGGCACGCCCGCCACTTCGGTCATGAAGCGGACGCAGCGCGTACAGTGGATGCAGCGCGTCAT
>JBKJVQ010000101.1:0-2952 GCA_046717125.1 Methyloligellaceae bacterium | reverse complement strand
CGCGAACGGTGCGTCAAAAAGCAGCACGGAATGGAAATGGTCGTACTTCGAGGTGAATGGGCCGACCGCGACATCGGCTTCGCCGCCCTCCAGAAGCTCGATCGCGCGCTCCTCGTCGGCTTGCAGCAGCTCGAATGTGATGCCGCCCGACCATTGACGCAGCGTCTGGCTGAGCGGAGGTAGGAAAAGCGCGGCGCCAAGATCGTTCATCGCGATGCGAAACCGGCGGTTTGCCAAGCACGGGTCGAACGGTGAGGGGTCGAACGTCGTCTGGACCTGCTGGAGGATCTGCCGGATCGGCGCGGCGAGCGCCATGGCGCGCGGTGTCGGCCGCATACCGTCGCTCCCGCGCTCGAACAACTCGTCCTTCAGAAGCTCGCGCAGCCGCCGCAGATTTGCACTCATCGCGGGCTGGCTGAGGCCAAGTTTGATCCCTGCGCGCGTGACGCTTCGCTCCGACATCAGAACATCGAAGGCGACCAGCAGGTTGAGATCAAAGGTTGCAAGATTCATGAGGCGTCTTTCGGGATATGCATATGCCCCCTCTTCTGGGCTTATCGACATTGACCTGTCTGCGCACCGATGTACCATCATTTATTGCTTGGATAGCGGTCATCCGACTATTGAATTGGCTAATAAGTTGCACTGGCGATACTCTGCCAGCACCACCGGTGACACGCCAAACGGCCGGACGGTGACAAAACAACAATGCCTGGAGGAAGCTCATGCTGAATCGTATGTTGGCTCGTCGTCAGGCCTGCGCTGTCGTGGCCTTGGCCATTCTGGCACTGCTCGGATACGCCCAGCCGGCGCGCGCGGCCGATCCGATTGTCATCGGCTCGGTGCAGGATCTGACCGGCCCGGTCGCAACACTGGGACAATATGGCAAGCGCGGCGTGGATCTGGCGATCGCTGAGGTCAACGCGGCCGGCGGGGTCAACGGGCGTCCGCTGGAACTCGTTTCGCTCAACAGCGAGAGCAAGCCTGAACTCGCTGCGAGCCTGGGCCTGCGCCTCGCCTCGCGCGATGACGTCCTGGCGCTGATCGGAGGCACCTTCGGGTCCACGCAGACCGCCCTCGGATCAATCGCGCAGAAGCAGAAGGTTCCGTTTGTCACGCCAACCGGCGTCATTAGTGATGAGCAGCGGACTTGGAAATATCAGTTCCACACGCTGGCGGACTTCAATGACGCCGCGAAGCTGATGCTCGATTACGCGAGGAAGAAGGGGTTCAAGAAGCTCGGCTTACTTCGGCTCGAACGTGAGTATGGTGAGCTGGGCTCCAAGTTCCTGCGCCAGCTTGCGCCGCAATACGGCGTCGAGATCGTCGCCGAGGAACGCGGAGCCGACGGTGACCGTGACTTCACCGCGCAGCTCACAAAGGTACGCGACGCCAATCCGGACTTCATCATCGTCTGGTTCGCCAATCCCGGCGGCTCGCTCGTTCTGCGCAATGCGCGCCAGCTCGGTATGAAGCTCCCGATGATCGGGCCCGTGTCGATGGACTCGTCGGCGACCATTAAGCTCGCAGGCGCAGCCGCCGAGGGGTTCATCGTGACGTCGCAGATCGCAGGCGGAGAAGTGCTGCCGCGCCAAAAGACGTTCGCGGACGCATATGCAAAGGCGTTTCCCGAGCAACCCGAACCGAACACCTTCGAGGCGGTCGGCTATGACCTGATCAAGATCCTCGTCGCCGCCCTTAAGTCGACGCCCGAACCCTACACTCGCGAAAAGTTGCGCGATTCTCTCGCCAAGCTGAAATACGAAGGCGCCGGGACCGTAGCGAACTACAGCGACACCAAGAACGACCCGTCTGCGGATACGATCGTTCTGACCACGATTTCGAATGGCCGGTTTGTCCTCGCCAAGTAAGACCGTCCTCGCTCAGTCCGCTCAGGCGTTGGGCGAGATCGGATAGATCATGTCGTCGTCTGCGTTCCTGCAGTTCATCTTTTCAGGGCTGACCAGTGGCGCGGTCTATGCGTTCGTCGCGCTCGCGTTCTCGGTGACGTTCACGAGTTCGGGGATCGTCAATTTTGCGCAGGGACAGTTCGTTATGGTTGGCGGCATGGTCGCTGCTAGCCTGAACGCAGGCTTCGGCGTGCCGGTTCTGCCTGCCATGCTTGGGGGCGTTGCCGCGGCCGGCGTTGCGGGTCTCGTGATGGGCGCTGGCTTCATCCTACCCAAACTGCATTTGGGGGAATTCACGCTCATCCTGATCACGCTCGGACTCGGCATCATCTTCGAGGCGCTTGCGATGATTGTCTGGGGTACCGACCCGCAGATGCTGCCACCCTTGCTCGATACGGATGCGCTGCGGATCGGCGGCGCCTCGCTGACGACCGACAGCATCATCATCATCGTAATGATATTCGTCACCCTGATCGGCTACTCGCTGTTCGCCCGTTACACGCGCTGGGGCCGCGCGATGCGCGCGACCTCAATCGATCCCGCTGTCGCAGCGTCGCTTGGCGTGAATGTCTCTCTGACGATCGTGCTGGCGTTCGTCCTCTCGGCAGTCTTCGGCGGTCTGGCAGGCGCGCTGCTGACGCCGTTGATTTCGACAGGCGCCCAGACCGGGCTGCTCATGACGCTGAAAGGGTTCACGGCCGCGGTGCTCGGAGGCATCGGCAATCCAGTCGGATCGGTCGCGGGCGGTTTCCTGTTGGGCCTGATCGAAGCCATGACGACGGGCTTCATTTCTTCGACCTACCAGAACGCGATCGCACTCACGCTGCTGATCCTCCTCCTGATGGTGCGCCCGGAGGGGCTGTTCACGAAGCGATCGCGCCAGGCCTAAGGAAAGTCGGGCGCATGGCTGAGAAAGTATTCAGTCCCGGCTGGAAGCTTGCGGCGGTGCTTGCCGTCGCGGCGGTCCCGCTGGCGCTCGCCGGGAATGCTGTGCTGCTGCACATCGCGATCCTGGTTGGAATCTTTTACAAGGTCTGCATTG
>JBKJVQ010000100.1:0-13356 GCA_046717125.1 Methyloligellaceae bacterium | reverse complement strand
CGCTGACCGTTCCGGTACGCGTCCATGTGATAGTCCGCCAGCATGTCGCGGCCTTCGGTCTGATACTTCTGCGCTTTTGGGATCAGATCCTTCAGGACGATGTTGCGCGGCACGTTCCAGTGCGGATTGAAGTTGACTTCATGGATGCTGCTCGACAGTTCGGGCGTCTGGCGCTCCAGCTTGCCCACGACGACCGCGTGGCGCGAAGCGATCTGCCCGCCTTCCACCGCTTCGATCTGAGCCGCCGGTATATGCACCAGCACGAATCGCTTCGGGACCGACTTGGTCAGCGAGGACAGGCGCTGCAGATTGGTGCGAAGCTGTTGGATGCGGACGCCCACCGGCACGTTCAGGGCGACGACCGTCGGCCGGTCGATCTGGCCGTTCGGCGTGAGGCCGTGCCGCGCCTGGAAGCGCTTAACCGCGGCTTCAAGATAGAAATCGAACTCGTAAGCTTCGCCGCCTCGGCCGTCGTAATCGCCCGTCATCGTCAGACGCCGGCGCAGCGCCGCAACCTCCTCGCCGCGATTGCCCGTGCGCATCGAGACCATGGGAACGGACGACCAGCCGCCCTGATTCTCAATCGACTGATAGCGTGCGATCGCAGCCTTCGTGGCGGCGACGTTGTCTCGCGACAGTGTCGGCACGCCGCGCGGCGGCTCGGCTTCCCATTGCCGGTCAAGCGCGTCGTCGTAGGTCTCTTGTCTCTCGGAGGTCTGTTGTCCGCCAAACAGTCCGCCAAACAGTCCGCCCTGTTGCGCAGTCGCGCCCGAGGCTGATAATGCGAGCAATCCAAGCGTCGACAAAATCGCGCACGCCGAGCCCAGCGCAAAGGTCGCCCGTGACCTGTTCATCATTCTTGCCGCTCCCGTCCGGCCGACCGCTCCCAGCGCCTGCGCGCTGCAATCGCAGTCAGCCTATCGACGCGTCGTTAACAATCGACGACTCGCCGTGCCAACACGACCGATCAACGATGCGAGAAACTGGATTCCCCCGATTTTCCTTACCAGACCCGCACAACGCGCGTCCGGCATTCCGGTTCGGGAGATGAACCGTCCCCGCCTGTTCCCTCGTTCGGCCTGATGAAGACGCTGCCCGCGCCTTCCCCTCGACGAACCTTGTACGCTTCGAATGGGGCAATAATGCGCGGCGGACGGGGCAAAAAGCAACCCGAACTGCAATTGACGCAACAAACGGAGATGCGGCCAGTGAGACGACCGGCCGCATCTGGATCACCTTAAGTTAGGGTCGATCCCCCAGGCCACAATCCTGATCGCCTACAACCGGTAGCGGATCTGGTCGGCCCAGAAGCGCTCAAGACGAACCAGCGAATGGTTCATTGCCGCGAGCTGGTCCATGCCGAGCCCACCGACATGCTCGATCGACTTGAGTTGACGCTCGTAGAGATCCTCGACGACCTGCGCAACCGAGCGGCCCTTGTCCGTCAGGCGAACCCGCACCGAGCGACGGTCGGTACGCGAACGCTCATGATGAATGTAGCCGGCTTCAACCAACTTCTTTAAATTGTAAGAAACGTTCGACCCGACATAGTAACCACGGCTGGTCAACTCACCAGCCGTCAACTCTGCGTCGCCGATATTGTAGATCAGCAGTGCCTGAACGCTGTTGACTTCGTTTCGGCCCATGCGCTCGAATTCCGCTTTGATGACATCGAGCAGCATCCGGTGAAGCCGTTCGACAAGACGCAAAGACAACTGATAGCGACCACCGATGTCATCGGATTCATCCGAAACGTAATCGTACTTAACACTCGAAACCGCGCCCATGTGATGCCTCTGTGTTTATTGTTTTGTCCCTGTTTGATAGGGACTTTACGTGAGGCAACCTAAAATCTGCTTAAATAGAACGATTAATATATCACTATAATTGGATAAAGATTTGAGCAATATTGTTGATACGTTACCACGACGAAGAAGAGCTCAGATGATCGCGGCCCGAAACGGATAGACCAGGTCCAGCCCAGGCCGGCCGCTTCCGGTGAAAAGGGTTTCTACGTCGCTGTCTGAGATGCCGGCAATGTCCGCAGGAGACCAAGCCGGCGTCCGGTCCTTGTCAATGACGGCGGCGCGAATGCCTTCGAAAAACTGGTCATCATCGATGAAGCGATCGGCGAGCCGGTATTCCAGCCGGAGCGCGTCGTCCAGCGGGATATCCGGGCCGCGCGCGAGCTGCGCGAAGGCGACCTTCACGCTGAGCGGACGATTTGCGCGAATGTCTGTCGCGACGCCCTCGGCCCAGCGCTTGTCGGGACCCTGCACACCGTCCAGCCGGGCGAGAATGGCTTCGACCGAACCTGCGGAGAAGATCCGGTCGATCAGCGGGCGCAGGACTTCCAGCGGCGCCGGGCCGGGATCGACATGCATATGCTTCAGGACCGTATCGACCGGCTCGGCTTCGGATAGCGCGAATTCGATCTCGTCGAAGCGCGACGCAGGCGCGCAATGCGACAGGATCTCGAGCCAGTAAGCGTCGGCCTGCCCCACCGCCCGGCCCGTCAGCGCGAGATACAGGCCGATCTTGCCGGGCATGCGTGAGAGAAACCGGGTCGCGCCGACATCGGGAAAAAATCCGATACGGCATTCCGGCATCGCGAAACGCAGGTTCTCGCCGCCGACGCGATGGGTTCCGTAATACGAGATGCCGAGGCCGCCGCCCATAAGCGTGCCATCGATAAGCGTGACGCTCGGCTTCACGAATCGATCGAGCGTCCAGCAGTGCTGATATTCGGTGCGGTAGAACTGCCTCAAATCCTCGGTCGCGCCGCGGCGCCACGCTTCGTAATAGGCCTTCAGATCACCGCCGCTGCAGAAATGCGCCGGATCGGACGAACGCGTGACGACGCCGTAAACGTCCAGGTCCTCGGCCCAGGCGCGGCGCGCTGCTTCCATCGCGAGCAGCATCTCGCTGTTGAGCGCGTTGAGCCTTTCCGGCCTATCGAGAACGATCAGCCCGCAGCGATTCTTCTTTTCGATCCGTATCCGGCTGATCTCGGCCATTCTCTTGCCTTATCTCATCCAACACACTGGCTACGACGGCGGGGCGCGAGCATTAACGTCGGAAACATTCGCCGACAACCTTGCTCGCGTGTGAGGGAGCGCTCCTGAGGGATACGGGAGCGATGCTGCGGCAAATGGTGTGGGTGCGTCTTTCGGCGCTCGTGATGCTTGGCCTGTGCGCGGCGACGGTTGCGCGCACCGAACCTGTTGCGCCAGATCGCGATCCGCTAAGGCCGCTCGGTCCTGCGTCGCAATTCCGAGCGATGCCGCCCGCGGCGTGGGGACCGATCGAGTTCCGTCGCGCCGAACCGCCCGGCCCGCCTCCGCCCCTACCCGATACACATCCGGCCCGCGCGGGCAAAGGGCGCGCGCCCGAACCTGTTGTCGCGCGTGAGGATACGCAGCAGATAGCGCCGGCGCAGACGCAATGGGAGGCGGGCGAGATCGCCAAAGCGAAGGAGGCATGCACACAGCTTCTTGCCTCGACGCATGTCGAATATGCTCCAGCCGAGCCGATGAAAGAGGGGAGTTGCGGCACGCCCGCGCCGATCAGCGTGTCGTCAATCGGATCGAATCCCAAGATCGCGCTCACCCCGCCGCCGGTCATGACCTGCACGCTGGCGGCTTCGCTCGACAAATGGGCGCGAGAAACCGTTCAAGGCAAGGCCAAGACGCATCTCAAATCGCAGGTTGTGAAGCTCCGCAATGCTTCAGGCTATACGTGCCGCAACCGCTACGGCGCACGGAACGGCATTCTCAGTGAGCACGCACGCGCCAACGCCTTCGACGTCGCCGCGTTCGAGCTCGCATCCGGGGATGTGGTCACGATCGTAGACGACTGGAGGCGCATGGGCGGGGTAAACACGGGCTCGGGGCCGGAACTGCCGTGGCGCAACCCGCTGCGTGCGGCCGTTTCGGCGATGGCGGGAGGCAATGCTCCAAAGGCGCTGTTCCTGCGCGAGGTCCATGAAGGCGCCTGCCCGGTGTTCGGGACGGTGCTGGGTCCGGCCGCCAACGCCGCGCATCGCGACCATTTCCATTTTGACATGGCGGAGCGCCGCAGCGGTAACTATTGCCGCTGACATGACGGCGCCGCTTTGGATTTCCAGTAGTTTAGGCTATGTGAGCCCGGCTGATTGCGGTGCCCAAGCAGCTAAAACGCAGGTCTTAATTTGGCGACGAGCAAGGACAAGCGCCGCGCGCGCGGCGTTCATCAGACGCGAGGCGGTAGCCAATCGATCGGGGCGCCGGCCTTCCCTGCGAACCGCATGCGCCGCAATCGCAAGTCGGACTGGTCACGGCGGCTGACGCGCGAGAACGCGCTCTCGGTCGACGACCTCATCTGGCCGCTCTTCGTCGTCGAGGGGGAGGATCAGAGGTCGCCGGTGACCAGCCTGCCGGGCGTCGAGCGGTTGTCGATCGATAACGCCGTTCGGGCTGCGCAGGAAGCGGCGGCCCTCGGCATCCCCGCGCTCGCGCTCTTTCCCTTCACGGACATGTCGTTGCGCAACCTCGATGCGACCGAAGCCTATAATCCGGACAACCTTGTCTGCCGGGCCGTGCGCGCGATCAAGGCCGAGGTGCCGAATATCGGTGTGATCTGCGACGTGGCGCTCGATCCCTACACGAGCCATGGTCATGACGGTCTGATCGAAGACGGCATCATATTGAACGACGAGACCATCGACATTCTCGTCCGGCAGACGCTCAATCAGGCCGAGGCCGGCTGCGATATCGTCGCGCCTTCGGACATGATGGACGGGCGCGTCGGCGCGATGCGGACGGCGCTCGAAACCGCAGGCTTCGGCAACGTCCAGATCATGGCCTACGCGGCCAAGTACGCGTCGGCGTTCTATGGTCCCTTCCGGGATGCGGTCGGCTCCGCGATGACCCTGAAGGGCGACAAGCTTACCTACCAGATGGATCCGGCGAACACGGACGAAGCCTTGCGGGAGGTCGCTCTCGATCTGGCGGAAGGCGCGGATATGGTGATGGTGAAGCCGGGCATGCCTTATCTCGACATCGTTCGGCGGGTGAAGGACGAATTCGGCGTGCCGACGTTCGCGTTTCAGGTGTCGGGCGAGTACGCGATGCTCAACGCCGCGGCCGAGCGCGGCTGGATGGACCGTGATCGCGTCATGATGGAAACGCTGATCGCGTTCAAGCGCGCCGGGGCCGACGGCGTCCTCACCTATTTTGCGCTGGACGCCGCCAGGCGACTGCGGGCGGGGGGATGAACGACGCGTTCTCCCCGCTGACCGGGAAGGCCGAGCGCGCGGTAACGCTGGACGATGTACGCCGCGCAGCCGCGCAAATTGAGGGTCAGATCGTCCGCACGCCGACGATCCCTGCGCCGAAGCTTTCAGCGATTACCGGCGCAAATGTTTACCTGAAATACGAGACCATGCAGCTGACCGGGGCGTTCAAGGAACGGGGCGCGCTCGCCAAACTTCTGTCTCTGCCCGATCTTGTGCGGGCGCGCGGCGTAATCGCGATGTCCGCCGGCAATCACGCGCAAGCGGTTGCTTACCACGCCGGGCGGCTGGGCGTGCCGTCCGTCATCGTCATGCCCGAGACCACACCATTCGTGAAAGTCGGGAACACCGAAGCGCTTGGCGCGGAAGTGGTGCTCGCGGGGGACGGATTCGCCGACGCGCGGGCCCGGGCGGAAGAACTCGCAGAGGAACGCGAGCTCGTCCTAATCCATCCTTACGACGATGCCAATGTCATCGCCGGCCAGGGCACGATCGCTCTGGAAGTCCTGGAAGACCATCCGCTGATCGACATGTTCGTTGTACCCGTTGGCGGCGGCGGGCTGGCAAGCGGCATCGCCGTCGCGGCGAAAGGGATCAATGCGAACATCGAATTGATCGGCGTGCAGACGGCGACCTATCCGTCGATGCGCGCAGCGCTGGAGGGCCGCGACGCCATTTGCGGCGGCACGACTCTCGCGGACGGCATCGCCGTAAAGACGTCGGGCGCTCTCACCCTGCCGATCGTACGGCGGCTCGTGAGCGACATCATGATCGTCGACGAGAGCGCGATCGAAGCCGCGATCTGCCTCCTGCTTTCACTGCAGAAGACTGTGGCCGAAGGCGCCGGCGCCGCGCCGCTCGCGGCCATGCTGGCTTCGCCCGAGCGCTTCGCGGGGCGAAACGTCTGCCTGATCGTTTCGGGCGGGAATATCGACCCGCGTATCCTGGCCTCGATCGTGATGCGGGGTCTCGAACGCGATTCCAAGATCGTGTCGCTCCGCCTCAAGACCGCCGATCAGCCTGGCGTACTCGGCAAGATCGCAACCCGTCTCGGCAAGTCCGGCGCAAATATTCTCGAAGTGTCGCATCGGCGCACGATGCTCGACGTGTCCGCGCGCGGCGCGTTCCTCGATCTCGTCATCGAGACCCGGGACGCCAGTCACACAAGGCGCGTGATCGCGGAACTTACCGAAGACGGTTTCGACATTGCAACCCTTCCGGAGGTTTACGCGTCTTAGTGTGTAGGGAGAATCGGACTTATGCGTCTTGCGTTGCAAACCAGCGGTCCCCATTTCAGCGTCCGGCTGGGGGCATCCGTGATCGAGCGAATAGGTGGCTGAACTTTCACAGAGCGAAATCGGTTATCGCGAGCCGAAACCGGGCATCGAACCGCCCGCGTCGAGCGACGCTTCCTCGCGCGTGCAAGCGTTCGATCCGCACCAGCATCCCGAGCGGTTCCGCGGCATCCTTGGCCGGCGCGTGATCGCGTTCGTCATCGACGCTTCCATCATCATCGCAGCGACCCTGTTTCTCTGGTTCCTCCTTCTCATACTGGGAATACTGACGTTCGGGCTCGCCTGGCTGTTCATGGGTGCAGTCTTCCCGGCCGTGGGCCTTGGCTACGCCGCGTGGACTCTGAGCCGGCCCGAATCGGCGACGATCGGCATGCGCGCCGTGGAGCTGGAAATGCGCACCTGGTACGGAGAGCGCATGTATGCGCTGCTCGCCGCATTTCACGCGCTTCTGTTCTGGGTCTCGGTCAGTCTGCTGACGCCGCTCGTCCTGCTGTTTCCGTTATTCGATGCGCGCAAACGGTGTCTGCACGATATTTTCGCGGGCGTTGTCGTCGTCAACAACGACCACCGCGCGGACAATGTGTAACCCGGGCCATTTTCCCATTCCCGAATTGCACACGATCCATCTAGTCCCTATTTTCGCAGGGCGCCGGCCGCGCATTCGACGGCACCCGAAGTGACAGAACACAAAACCAATTTTCCGGAATTCTACATCACGGCGCCCCAGTCGTGCCCATACCTGCCCGGCCGGCAGGAGCGCAAACTCTTCACCCATCTCACGCACGACAAGCCTGAGACGCTGATCGACAATCTGCTGAAGGGCGGCTTCCGGCGCAGCCAGAACATCGCCTACATGCCTTATTGCGACAGTTGTTCGGCGTGCGTGCCGGTGCGGATCGTGGTTGACGAATTCAGGGCGGCCGGCTCGCTCCGCCGGGTATGGCGCGCCAATCGCGACGTAATGGCCATACGGGTGGGTTCAGCGCCGACCTCCGAGCAATATTCCTTATTCCGCGCCTATATCGACCAGCGTCACGCCGATGGCGGCATGGCCGACATGTCCGTGCTCGACTACACGCTGATGATCGAGGACAGCGTGGTCGACACGACGCTGACCGAGTACCGGATGAAGCCGCGCCTGACGGATCGGGACGACGAGCGCCCACCTCTGGTCGGTGTGGCGCTATGCGACCGGCTCTCGGACGGAATCTCGATGGTTTACAGTTTTTACGAACCGGGAAGCCCCGAGCGCAGCGCCGGCACGTTCATGATCCTGGAACAGGTGGAACAGGCGCGCCGGCTAGGTCTGCCCTATGTCTATCTGGGCTATTGGATCCGCGGCTCGCGCAAGATGGACTACAAGACCCGCTTCCAACCGCAGGAGCATCTCACCCGCGAGGGCTGGGTGCGGCGGGATGTGACGGAGGGCGGATAAGGACCTCGTTTCAGGGTTCAGTCCAGCGACCGACAGTAAATCTGGAGACTGACCGGTTTCATCAAAAGCGGTCAGTCTCCAGTGAGCAGACACAGGCTTCGTGTGAGCGCTACAGCGCTCTCAGAAACGCAGTCAGATCTTCCTTCTCCTGATCCGCCAACTTTGTGCCGAGCACCACGTTGAAGAATTCGACCGTGTCTTCGAGGGTCAACAAGCGGCCGTCGTGCAGATAGGGCGGCGAGTCCTTGATGCCGCGCAGGGGGAAAGTCTTGATCGGCCCATCGGCGCTGGCCATCCGGCCGTCAATCATCTTCGGCTCGAAAAAGCGCTCCGCGCGTAGATTGTGCATGAGGTTATCCGTATAGAACGGCGCTGCGTGGCATTCGGCGCAGCGGCCCTTGCCGAAGAACACCTCCTGGCCACGCATTTCAGCTTCCGTCGCCTTCGCGGGATCTAGCTTGCCGAACACATCGAGCTTGGGCGCCGGCGGGAAGTCGAACAGGGCCTGCACTTCACCCATGAAATGCACTTGGCTGCCACGCTCAAGGATGTTGACGCCCTTCTTGGTCGCGATCACTGGGTCGCCGTCGAAATAGGCGGCGCGCTGCTCGAACTCGGTGAAATCCTCGACGCTTTTCAGCGCACGCTGCGAACCGAACAGGCGCTGGATGTTCATACCCCGTAGGGTCGGGGTATTGATGCGGTGGCGGTGCTCCTGGGGCCGGACATCGCCCGCGAGATGGGTGGCGTCGTTGGTGTGGCCATTCACGTGACAATCGAGGCACGCCACGCCGAAGCTCGGCAGCACCGAACGCCGGTCCCCTGTCGCATTGAACTGCTGCTGCGGGAAGGGCGACAGCAGCAGCCGCATGCCTTCGAGCTGCTTGGGATTCAGCAGTCCGTTGAAGAGTTCGTAGTAGTTGGTGAGGCTGACGACCCGCCCCTTCGACACGTCCCCCAGATCCGGTCGCGTCGTGAGATACATGGGCGGTGGAAATTCGGGAAGCAGGTGCTTCGGCGTGATGAAGTCTAGATCGAAACGCTCCAGGTCCCGGTTGTCCTGTTTTTTGATGGCGTCGATCTGATCCTGCGGGAACAGCATCCCGCCTTCCTTGTGGTTCGGATGTGGCAAGGGATAAAAGCCCGCGGGCCAGGCGTTCTGAGCCTTGATCTCGTCAGGCGTCATATCGGCGAGTTGCTGCCAGGACACCCCGTCCGGTAGCTTCACGCGCACGCCACCCTGCACCGGCTTGCCCTTCGACATCGTCACGCCGGCGGCGGGCTGGTCGCCGAGGTCGTAGCGCTCGGACAGTAATTTGCGGTGCCGTTCCTCGACCGCCGCCTTGTCCGCCTCCATCCGCTTCAGCAGCGCATCGAAAGTCTCGGTATCGACGACGGGCGCATAGCTGTTCGGAACCTTTGCGCCGGGCTCCGCAGCGAATGCGGCGCCGCTGGCGAGGGTCGATCCAAGAACCAACGCGGCGACCACAGTGCCCCGCTTCAATGCGTTTTTCTGCATGGGACGCTCCTTCTAGCGGGGCATTCTTGCTGCCGCTCGTTCCATCATTGGGCGACCGGGCCGACGATCAGGCAAGGCAATTGTCCTGATCGTACCAATCAGCAGTTCTAATGGAACCAACTAGTGCGTGTTCACAATCGTGGGCCGAAACTATTCGACTTCGGGAAGCCCTTCATGGCGAGCCGACCTGCTGCCGCCCGGGCGCCGATCCATTCGGCGAAGTCCGTCGTGGTGAAGGCGCGCCCCGCTGAGTCCGTCCACGGAAGACCTGTGGCGCGCGTGAAAATGCGCGCGTCCGCGAGCCCGCCATCCTTGTAGCGCTGCAGGCGCACACCCTTGCCACGGGGCATTTCCGGCAATTCCGTCAGTGCAAAGATCAGCAGCTTGCGGTTCTCGCCGATGACCGCAACGTGGTCTCCGGAAACCGGCGCACACACCGTCGCCTCCTCGCCGGCGGAAACGTTCAGGACCTGCTTGCCCTTGCGTGTGAGCGCCACGACCTCGCTCTCCCTGACGATAAAGCCGAAGCCGCCGGTCGAGGCGACCAGCAGCCTCCGTTCGGGGTCGGCCACGAATATTTGGACGATATCGGTTCCGTCCTCCATGTCGAGCAACAGCCGCACCGGCTCCCCTGCCCCGCGCCCGCCGGGCAGCTTGTCGGCGCGTAAGGCATAGAACCGCCCATTGGTCGCAAACAGGACGATCGTATCGGTCGTCTGTGCACGGACGGCCCGCTTCAGCCGGTCGCCGTCTTTGAACTGGAGTCCGTTCAGCTCCTCGACATGGCCCTTGAGGGCGCGGATCCAGCCCTTCTCGGAGAGGACAACCGTTATCGGCTCCTTATCCGCCAGGGCCGCCGAGAAATCGATCTCCCCGTCGGGCGCATCGCCGAATGTCGTGCGGCGTTTGCCGAACGGCGCCGCGTCGCCGAAGCGCTTCTTCAGCGCGTTCAGCTCGTCTGTGATGGTCTTCCACTGCGCGTCGTCGGACTTGAGCAGCGCATTGAGGTCCTTCTGCTCGGCCTTGAGCGCGTCGTGCTCGCGCCTGAGCTCCATCTCCTCGAGCTTTCGCAGCGAGCGCAGCCGCATGTTGAGGATGGCTTCGGCCTGCACGTCCGACAGATCGAACGTCCGCATCAGCTCCTGCTTCGGCTCGTCCTCGAAGCGGATGATGCGGATGACCTCGTCGAGATTGAGGAAGGCGATGAGATAACCGCCCAGCACTTCCAGACGGTGCGCGATCTTTTCGAGGCGGTGCGTCGTGCGGCGCACCAGCACGATTTTGCGATGATCGAGCCATTCGCGCAGCACCTGCCGCAGCGACAGAACGTTCGGCACGAGCCCGCGCGACAGCACGTTCATGTTGAGCGCAAAGCGCGTTTCGAGCTCGGTCTGGCGGAAGAGCTGCTCCATCAGATGCGTGGGGTCGACGTTGCGGCTCTTCGGCTCCAGCACGAGGCGGATGTCCTCGGCCGACTCGTCGCGCACGTCGCCGAGCAGCATCAGCTTTTTCGCCTGCATCAGCTCCGCAATGCGCTCGATCAGCTTGGATTTCTGCACCTGGTACGGAATTTCGGTGACGACGATCTGCCATCCGCCGCGGCCCAGCTCCTCGACCGACCAGCGCGCCCGCAGGCGGAAGCTGCCCCGTCCGGTCTCATAGGCAGCGACGATCGCAGGTTTCGGCTCGACCAGAATGCCGCCGGTCGGGAAGTCAGGCCCCGGCACCATCTCGACAAGCTTCTCTGTGGTCGCATTCGGGTGCTTCACGAGGTGCAGCGCCGCGTCGATCAGCTCGCCCGCATTGTGCGGCGGGATGTTGGTCGCCATTCCGACGGCGATGCCGGACGAGCCGTTGGCCAAGAGGTTCGGGAAGTTCGCCGGCAGGACGACGGGCTCGGACTCCTCGCCGTCATAGGTGTCGCGAAAATCGACGGTGTCCTCGTCAATGCCTTCAAGCAGCGCCGCAGCGACGTCGGTGAGCTTCGCCTCGGTGTAGCGCATGGCCGCAGCGTTATCGCCGTCGACATTGCCGAAATTCCCCTGCCCGTCGACCAGCGGATAGCGGACGGCGAAATCCTGCGCGAGCCGCACGAGGCTGTCATAGACGGCCTTGTCGCCGTGCGGATGATATTTGCCGATCACGTCGCCGACGACGCGGGCGCACTTCTTGTAGCCGCCATCCGGGTCGAGCTTGAGCTGCCGCATAGCGTAAAGCACGCGGCGGTGCACCGGCTTCAGCCCGTCGCGCACATCGGGCAGCGCCCGGTGCATGATGGTCGACAGCGCATAGGCGAGGTAGCGCTGCTCGATCGCGTCCTTCAGCGAGACGGGCTCGATCGGCCCTTCTTCGGGCGGGTTGATTTTTCGGCTCATGGGTCCGGATTAGCGGAGTCGGGTGAGTCGCTCAAGGCGCTCCGCGCGAGCAACGACAGCAGCCGCTCGCGCGGCTCCGGCAGGCTCAAGCCATGCGGCCCAAGCGCGTGGCGTTCGAGGATCGCGCCCGTCATGCGAAATCCCGCAACCAGATCGGCCGGTGAAGCGTCCGCTTCATCGTCGATCAGGAAGCGCGGCAGCGAAAGCAGCCTGTCCGCATACGGCGCGCCCGCAGCGGAGGACACCGCTCGCGCGCTTCGGGGCGACACATAGACGAGATCGTGCGTCTGCCCCGTTGATGCGCAGGCGCCAAGGTCGAGGCCGACGCCGAGTTCTTCGAGCAGCGCGATCTCCCAGAAGATGAGCTGCCTCGGCCAGTTTTCTCCGTCGTGGAGATGGGCGAGAATCAGCGCAGCGCCGTCATAAATCCTGGCATGCGCCTCCCGCTCGGCGAGAAGCCGCGACAGCGCCGCAATCGTTCCGATCCCCGTCAGCGCCAGCGCATCGTCAAGCGCGCCTGAGCCCGACGCGCGAATGAGTTCCACCTCGTAACCGCCGAGATGGTCTTCGAGCCGCGCGCGCCAGGTCGCACGGACGAGATTGCCGACCTGCAACACCGGCCGCACGCGCCGCGAACGACCCCCGCGCACCAGGCCGAGATGCCTTCCGTGTTCGCGCGTCAGAAGTTCGAGCACGGCGTTGGCATCGCCCAGCGCCCGTGCGCCCAGCACGATGCCTTCGTCGGTCCAGTCCATCCGGTCTTATAGCGACTCACAATCGGTTGGGGTCTGCTCACAACCCGAGCAGCACGCGCACCGCGAATATGATCCACATCAGGGTTAGCGTGATTAATGCGCCGCCATAGATCAGCGCGCGCCGGCGCACATTGTTTGTGGTCGTGTGCTCATAGGCATGCCAAAGCCGGAAGGCGACGAAGATCCACGACATGATGACGAACAGAAGGTCCGCGTCCTTCGTCGTCCAGGCGAGGATGACGAGGATGTAGAACAGGATCGGAATTTCGAGCTGGTTGTGGAAGGCATTCGCGATCTGCTGCGCGCGCGGGGTCCAGTTCCGCTCGCCGAGTGCGATGTCCTTGAGCTTCACCTCGCCGCGCTCGAGCGACCCGACCCGCAGCACGCCCATCCAGATCGCCAGCCCGAAGGCCAGCGCAATCATGACGAACACGGGCAGCAGCACGGCTTGGATGGTCATGAGCTTGCCTGATTGAAAAAGGATGCCCCCTCACCCGAATTGCTCGCGCAATTCGACCTCTCCCCGGCGGGGAGAGGTGTTCTTTTCCCTCGCAGGGTTAGGAATTTGCGGGTGCGTTCCGTTGGCGCCGCCGGCGTCCCCTCGCCCCTGTGGGGAGAGGTCGGCCCGCAGGGCCGGCTGAGGGGGTCAACGTTCTGAATCTCAAACATTGGTGGGATAATTAGGCGATTCGCGCGTGATGATGT
>JBKJVQ010000099.1:0-8446 GCA_046717125.1 Methyloligellaceae bacterium | reverse complement strand
CCGCAAGGTCGCGCGCCGGCGCAACAGGTCGCTCACCTTCGCCAGCGAATCCCGTGCTGCGCCGAGAGCCGCGCTGCTGCCGCCGATGCTGTCGATGGTCCTGGCGAGGCTGCCGGCTGCAAGACTGAGGCTGCGTCCGCTCGAGAACAGGACGCCGGGCCCATCGTCACGCACCGACAGCTTTTGCGGTTTGGAGCTGAGGTAGTTCCTAAGCAGAAACTCCGATGCGCTCGGCGCAGGCTTGGATTGTCCCTTGGCCGCCTGACCGAGCTCAGAACTCGAGCGCAGCTGTGCCCCTGCCTGGGATTGCTTTGTTTGAGCAGCAAATATGGGATCCATCGCTGACCTCATGACCCTCTAGCAGAGCGATGGTCGCAAGCTAACTTAAACAGAATAAATACCGCTCAACCTAGCAGTATTAATGCTCAGAAAGCTTGATCAGTATTTGAATAAAATTTTACGGATTTGCATCTGTGCGCGGGCAGCGCAAGTAGGCGAGCTGGACGGCGCCTTCCTCCGTGCGCCATTCGAAGTTGTCGCTGCCCATAAATACGAAGATCAGGCGCTCGTCAGGGACTGGACCCGACGACTCGGCGCTGCAATTGCTGACAATGTCGTAACGCGGGCCGTTGCGCGTAACCTTCGCGAACGCGCAGCGCATCGAACCGCTCGTCAGTCCGGTTTTGGCGATCTCCATCAGGGCTCCGGCTTCGGGCGAAGCGGCGGCGCAGTATTCCGGCCGTGTCGCCCAGCGCCCGATTAGAGGCGCCAGCGATGCCGCCCCTTCCTTCGGCAGAGAACCTTGATCGTTGGCCCGCTGCGTCGGCGCACCCGCCGGCGGATCGGACTGCTGCTCACGCTCCTCGCAGGCGAAGAGGATAATGCTCGCAAGAAAGGCCACGACGACGCGGGGCGAAGTCCAGATTCGACGCGTCACGTCACGGCCAGAGCTTCAGCGAGATACAGCCGGCGCAGTTCGCGCGCCACCGGACCGGGTTCTCCATCCCCGACGGGCGTACCGTCGATCGAGACCACCGGCAAAACGAAGGCGGTTGCCGCGCTCATGATGGATTCGCGCGCGCCCAGCGCTTCATCCAGCGTAAACGGACGCTCCTCGATCGCGATGCCGGTTTCGCGCGCAAGCCTCAGGATTGATCGGCGCAGCGTGCCCGCCAGGATGTGCGAGCCGAGTGGTTGTGTCCTCAGCACGCCTTCCGGGTCGACAATGAAAGCGGAAGACGACGTGCCTTCGGTCACGAACCCGTCCTCGATCATCCAGGCCTCGTACGCGCCACGGCGTTTGGCCTCTTGCTTGCCCATGGCTTGCGGCAGCAGGGAGATCGATTTGATATCGCGCCGCTTCCAGCGGATATCGGGAATCGTGACGACCGCGACGCCGTCTCGCGCCTGCTTCGTATCGACGATGGGCCGCGCCTGCGTGAACGCGACGATGCTTGGATGTGGATCGGCCGGATAGGCGAAATCTCGGTCGGCCGCGCCGCGTGTCACCTGAAGATAGAGCGCGCCTTCGTCGAGGTGGTTGCGCCGGATCAGCTCGTCATGCAGGGCGCGGAGCGATTTGCCGTCCATCGGCGACGGCATGTCGAGTTCGCGCAACGAGCGTTCGAGCCGGGTGAGATGCGCTTCCCAGTCGATCAGCCGGCCGCCGATGACGGCCGTCACCTCGTAGGCACCATCGGCGAACAGGAAGCCGCGATCGAACACGGACACGACTGCGTCATGCTCGGCTACGTAATCGCCGTTGACGAAGACGATGCGCGACATGCGCGTCAGGCCGGGCGTAAGGGTTCGGGCTTCAGCCCCGCATCGCGCAACAGCGCCATGTCGTCGCCTGTGTCCGGATTGCCGGTCGTGAGCAGCTTGTCGCCGTAAAAGATCGAATTGGCGCCTGCGAGGAAGCAGAGGATCTGCGCTTCGCGACTAAGCGACGAGCGGCCGGCGGACAGGCGCACGCGGGCGCGCGGCATGGCGATGCGCGCGGCCGCGATCATGCGCACCAGATCCAGCGGATCTGGCGGTGGCATATCCGCCAGCGGCGTGCCTTCGACCGGCACCAGCGCGTTGATCGGTACGCTCTCGGGGTAGGGATCGAGATTGGCCAGCGTGGCCAGCATCGAGGCGCGATCGCGCCAGGTCTCGCCCACGCCGATGATGCCGCCGGAGCAGAGCGTGACGCCAGTCCGGCGCACGCGCTTCAGCGTTTCAAGCCGGTCGGCATAAGTCCGTGTCGAGATGATCTCGCCGTAGAATTCGGGCGAGGTATCGAGATTATGGTTATAGGCGTTGAGGCCGGCGTCTGCCAGTCGGTCGGCCTGGCTCTGGCTCAGCATGCCGAGCGTCACACAGGCCTCCATGCCGAGCGCGCGCACGCCTCGCACCATGTCGAGCACGCTGTCGAACTCCGCGCCGTCGCGAACCTCGCGCCAGGCCGCGCCCATGCAGAAGCGGCTTGCGCCGGCTCGCCGCGCAATGTCCGCCTGATGCAGCACATCACCGACGTCCATCAGCGCTTCGCGCTTCAGGCCGGTCGACTTTGTGTAGTGCGCCGATTGAGGGCAATATTTGCAGTCTTCCGGGCACGCGCCCGTCTTGATTGAGAGAAGGCTGGCAAGCTGCACCTCGTCGCATTTGTGATGCGCGCGATGGGCGCTTTGGGCGCGGTAGAGAAGGTCGGGCAGGGGCAATCCCAGAAGCGTCTCGATCGCGTCGACGGTCCAACCCCCGCCATCGGCGAGCTTTGCTTCTGCCGTCTCGTGCGCCGTGATGAAGTCGCCGGAGCGCCGTTCGCCGTCCATGTCCCCATCCCGCATTGCAAACCGGCGAATTGCCGGGCCGGGCGAGCCCCGCTAATACAGGATGATGGGTGCGATAGAAAGGCGCTACGGCGCGTATCTGGACGCGCGGGATGCGGCCGGGCTGAGGCGCTCGCTCACCCCGGCGCGACGGCCGGATGCACGCCATATCGAGATCGGCGGACGCATTCTCGTGAATTTCGCGGGCAACGATTCGCTCGGCCTGAGCTTTCATCCTGCGCTTATCGAAGGCGCCCGCGACTGGGCTTCGCGGTACGGCGCGGGGTCAGGCGCCTCCCGGCTGGTCAGCGACACCGATCTTTTCGCCCGGATCGAAGCCAAAGTCGCGGCGATGAAGGGCAAGCAAGCCGCGCTCGTCTTCGCATCCGGGTTCCAGGCCAATGCGACCGTGTTGGCCGCACTGTTCGATGCGAAGGCGCTTAGGGCGCAGCCGCTGGTCTTTGCGGACAGAGTCAATCACGCCTCGATGCATTTCGGCTGCGCTGCGGCGTCCGTCCGGCAGATCCGCTACGCCCATGCCGATGCAGGCCATCTTGCGCGCCAGCTGGAGGCGAACCGGGAAGACGCCGCGCCGAAATTCATCCTGACGGAGAGCGTGTTCTCGATGGATGGCGATGTCGCGCCGCTTGATGCAATCGCCGGCCTTGCGCAGGAGCATGGCGCGATGCTGATCGTCGACGATGCGCACGCGACCGGGCTTTACGGCTCGGGGGGCGCAGGGCTCGGGCAGGGTGCGGACATCGTGATCGGCACGTTCTCGAAGGCGCTGGGGAGTTTCGGGGCGTATGTTGCTTGTTCGCGGACCATCCGGGACTATCTCGTCAATGCCTGTGCGGGGCTGATCTATTCCACCGCGCTGCCGCCGCCGGTCCTCGGAGCGATCGATGCGGCGCTCGACTTGGTGCCAGGGCTTGGAGCGGAGCGAGAGAATGTGGCCGCGCTTTCCGACATGCTGAGACGGGAGGCGCAATTCGCCGGCTACGCCACGGGCGCGTCGTCGACGCATATCGTGCCGCTGATCGTCGGCGGGGCACATGCCGCGAAGGCTTTGTCGGTTCATCTGGCGGAGCAGGGGTATTGCGCGCCTGCGATCCGCCCGCCGACGGTGGCGCAGAACGCGGCTCGAGTGCGGGTCTCGCTCAGCGCCGCGCACAAGGCGGATGATGTCGCGGGGCTGGTCGCGGCGTTACGCGACGCTCGGCCGAAAGCGGCATGAATTGCGCGTCCTGTTCGTGCATGGCTGGGGATTCGATGCATCGCTGTGGGACAAGATGGCCGCTTGCCTGCCTGAATTTGAGATCGAACGCGGGGAGCTTGGATTTCTCGGCGCGCCGCCGCATTTGCCGCTCATCGCCGCGGATATGCTCTGTATCGGCCATTCGCTCGGCGTGCTTTGGCTTCTCAAGCAAGGCAGGCCCATGCGCGGTCTCGTGAGCATCAACGGGTTCGACCGGTTTGGGGGCCAGGCCACCGCTCTTCGGGCCATGCGGGTGAGGTTGAAGCGCGATGCGGCCGGGCAGATTGCTGACTTCCGCCGGAGCGCGGGTCATGACGATGCCACACCCGCGCATTTCGATACTGATCGCCTGCGTCAAGGGCTCGGTTGGCTGGCGGATTGGAATTGCAGCGAAGCGCGAGCCGCGCTCGATTGTCCGGTGCTGGCGCTCGCCGCGCGGGACGACCGGATCGCATCCCCGCAATTGACGAGCGCGAGCTGGGGAGACGCCGTCATTTGGTCCGAGAACGGGGCCCATGTGCTGCCATCGAGCCGGCCGGACTGGTGCGCTGAGCTATTCAGGAATTTTGCTGATGCTATCGGCCCGCAATAGCGCGATCGCCGCGCGTTTCGGCGCGCGCGCCTCGTCCTACGACCGGCACGCCCACGTCCAGCAGGCGGTCGCGGCGAGCCTTGCGCAGCTTCTTCCTGTGCGTTCCGCCCCGCGCGTGCTCGAAGTCGGCTGCGGGACGGGACTTTTCACGCAGGAACTCCTGCGTGCCTATCCCGGCGGGCGGTTCGTGTTCACCGATCTCTCGCCGGATATGGTCGATCTTTGTGCCAATCAATTTCGGAGCGCTCACGCACGATGGGCCGTTATGGATGCCGAGCAACCGGATGTCAGCAACCGGTTCGACGTGATCGCAGCGAGCATGACGCTGCACTGGCTGGCAGACCCGGTTGCGGCGGTCAAACGGCTGACCCGCAGGCTCACGCCCGGCGGCGTGTTGCTGCATGCAACGCCTGCGCCGGACGCATTTTCTGAATGGCACGAGTCTCTTCTGAAGGCAGGCGGCGAAAACGGATTAATCCGCTGCCCGGCGTTGCCCGGGATCGTCCGCGAAGAGAGTTTGACGATGGAGGGTGGGGCGCTCGCATTCCTCCGCGCATTGCGCGATATCGGTGCGACCTATCCGCGGATGGGGCATCGTCCGTTGCCGCCGGGCCGCTTGCGCCGCGCGATCCGCATCCTCGACACAGAGTATCGCGGACGCGTCACATGGCGTATCGCCTACGGCGTCATCGCGGTCTGAGGCGCGAATCGGTCGGCCGCCTGGACCATCGCGGAATGTGCGCGCTCGAGTTGGTCATCGGTGATGCAGTACGGCGGCATCAGGTACAGCGTCGAGCCGATGGGCCGTATGTTGAGCCCTTGCGACAGGAACCAGTCCCGCAAGGCGAGGCTGCGGGACGACTGGTATGATCCGCCGCCCCTGATTTCGAATGCCAATACCGACCCCATCACGCGCGGGTTGACGATGTTCGGTTGCGAATGGAACAGTCGCAGCATCGTTCGATGCCGCTGCTCGATCCTGGCGATGCGTTCGAGCGTCCTCTCCTCGCGATACAGCTCGAGCGATTTCAGCGCGACCGCGCAGGCAAGCGGATTGGCCGTGAACGAATGCCCGTGCGCGAAGGCGCGCTCGAACTTCTCGTGCAGGAACAGGGCGAACAGTTCCTCGCTGACAACAGTAGCGGCCAGCGGCATGTATCCGGCTGTCAGGCCCTTGGAGAGACAGACGATATCGGGCGCGACATTGGCCCGCTCCATGGCAAACAGCATGCCCGTTCGGCCGAAGCCGGTCGCCACTTCATCGAAGATCACGAGTACGTCGTGCTCATGCGCGAGCGAGACGGCGGCCCGCAGAAAGGTCGGCCGGCACATACGCATGCCCGCCGCTCCCTGAAGCAGGGGCTCAACGATGAGAGCGGCGTAACGTCCGGGATTCTGCACGAGCTTCTGGCGCAGTGCGGTCAGCGCGTCGGTCTCGCGCTGTTCGACGTCGTCGTCGCCCTCGAACGTCGCAGGGAACGGAACCGCATCGACCGACAGCATGAACTGCTCGAAGCCGGGGAAATAGCCGGACGAACGCCCGGCCGACATGGCCCCCAACGTATCGCCGTGATAGCCGCCTTCGAACGACAGAAACGAGGTCCGACCCGGTTCTCCGCGCACGATCCAGGATTGCAGGGCGATCTTGAGCGCGACCTCGACGGAGGTCGAGCCGTCGTCCGAATAGAACACGCGGTTGAGGCTGCCCGGCAGCAGTGCGGCGAGCACGGTCGCGAGATCGACGGCCGGCTGATGCGTGAACCCTGCAAACATCACGTGCTGGAACTGCGCGGCCTGTACGGCGAGGGCGGCGTTCAGCTTTGGATGCGCGTGGCCGTGCGTGCAGGTCCACCAGGACGAGATCAAATCGAGGATTTCGCGTCCGTCGGCATCGTAGAGAACAGCGCCCGCCGCCCGGGTGATCACGACGGGGTCGGGTGCGTTCAGATGCTGTGTGTAGGGGTGCCAGACGTATCGCCGGTCACGTTCCAGAATTGCGCTCATGCTCGAGCCTCGTGAGCGAACCAAGATTGCACTCGGGCGCGATGCCGAGCAGCGCCGTCCGGTTCAGAGGCTGAAGGGGCGGTAACTCGACGATAACGCGAACCTGCCCATAGCGCTCGATAGCGGCGCGATTGTGAGCGTTGCGCGGCCCGTTCATTACGACGCCCGCGATCGCGATATTCCTCCGCCTGAGGGCTTCGAGTGACAGCAGGGTGTGGTTGATCGTTCCGAGGCTCGATCGGCTGACGAGAATCGCGGGAAATCCAAGCTGCGCAATGAGATCGATGACCAGCGCATGGTCGTTGAGCGGCACGAGCAGGCCGCCCGCGCCCTCGACGACGAGTGGGTTCGAACCCGGGGGAACCACGATTTTCGCCAGATCGATCGTTGTGCCGGCGCGTCGCGCGGCTTCATGCGGCGATAGCGGATCGGGCAGGCGCCAGGCTTCGGCCAGCACCTCCGCACCCGTCAGCCGGCGCACGAACTCAGTGTCCGTTTCGCCCTGCAATCCGGCCTGTACGGGCTTCCAGTAGCGTCCGCCGAGATGAAGCGTCAGCCAAGCGGCGGCAACCGTCTTGCCGACATGCGTATCCGTTCCGGTGACGAAGAGGCCTTGCGTCATCGAACAGCCTCTAAAGCATTTCCAGGCGAAGTGGATACCGGTTCGTCGTCCGGAAATGCGTCATGCGTCAAACAAACAAGCTTAGGCAGTCCAAGGATTTGGAGGAAACCGGAACTTCTCTAGGCCATTGCGCCTGCGGGACCGCCGCGCCAATGATGATCCGAGCAAAAGTCGAGGCCGCGTAGCGGTCACGGGGGGCCATCCAATGTCTGATATCACCCTTGTCGCTCTTATCTGCCTTGCCATCTTCCTCATTTTCGTGGGCATCGGCGCCTACCAGATCTGGCGCCCATTGCAGGAGCGGAATCTTGCCAGGGCGTGCGTGAACTGGCCGACGGCGGGAGGCGAGGTGTTGTCCTCGCAGGTCGACGTGCGCACCCACTACGATCGCAAGCGGCGCACAACCAGCTACACCTATTGCCCGAACATCCGTTACGCTTACGAGGCGGGCGGCGTCCGGCGGGAGAGCAGTTCGATCCGCTTCGGACAGAGCGACGCGGGCGGGAAGGGCTGGGCCGAGAGGCTGGTCGCGAAATATCCTGCCGGATCGTCCCTCGTCGCGCGTTACAATCCTGACGATCCCTTAACTAGCGTGCTGGAGACCGAGTGGAGCAGCCAGAGATTCATAACCGGGCTCATTTTTGTCTTCGCCGGGACGCTGATCCCGGCGGCCGTGCTGTTCATCTTCAGCATGGCTGGGGGCCCGCCCGATCTTTCGGGGATTGTCCCGCCGCAGTGATCCTTGCGCGGCTGCTGGTTTTTCTCACGCTTCTTGTCGTTGTTGGGTCGCCGGTTTCGGCCAAGACGCTGCGGATGGCGTACGACTCCGATCCAACATCGCTCGATCCGCACGAGCAGCTCGCAAGCGCGACGCTGCAGACATCTCATTTGCTGTTCGATCCTCTGGTCCGCTGGCGCAGCGACTTCTCGTTCGAGCCGCGGCTAGCCGAGAAATGGGAGAAGATCGACGAGCGCACCACTCGCTTCCGCTTGCGGGCGGGCGTCAAGCACCATTCGGGAAATCCGCTGACGGCTAAGGACGTAGTCTGGACGTTCGAACGTTTGCGCACGAGCCCCGATTTCAAGGGGCTGTTCGAACCGTTCGCAGAAGCGCGCGCCGTCGACGACCTGACCGTCGACCTCGTGACCCGAGCGCC
>JBKJVQ010000098.1:0-3755 GCA_046717125.1 Methyloligellaceae bacterium | reverse complement strand
GGCGCGAGGCGACCGGCCAGCCGCAGGAAATGGAAGAGGACATGCTCGACTTCGCGTTCGACGTCCGTCCGGAAAGCCGCCTGAGCTGCCAGATCAAACTGAAACAGGAACACGACGGACTCGTCGTTCGCATTCCCGAGAAACAATTCTGATGACATCTGAAACGATCAGCACCGACACCGTGATCATCGGCGCGGGGCCTGTCGGCCTTTTCGCCGTGTTCGAGCTGGGCCTTCTCGATATCAAGGCGCACCTCGTGGACATTCTCGACCGGGCCGGCGGTCAGTGCACGGAACTCTATCCTGAGAAGCCGATCTATGACGTTCCGGGACTTCCCATCGTCACGGGGCAGGAACTCACCGACCGGCTGATGGACCAGATCACGCCCTTCGACGCGGCGTTCCATTTCAATCAGCGCGTCGACAAGCTCGAACGGAACGGCAACGGACGGTTCGTTTTGGAGACGGATGACGGGCAGCGCTTCGACACCAAGGCGGTGATCATCGCAGCGGGCGGCGGATCGTTCACGCCAAAGCGGCCGCCGCTGCCTCGCATTGAAGAATACGAAGGAACTTCAGTTTACTATGCCGTCCGGCGCATGGATAACTTCAAGGGAAAAGATATCCTCATCGTTGGAGGCGGCGACTCCGCGCTCGACTGGGTGCTCAACCTGCATCCGATCGCCCGCTCGCTCACGCTGCTGCATAGGCGCGATCAGTTCCGCGCCGCACCGGCGTCGGTCAAGGAGATGTTTGCCTTGGCGGAAGCGGGCAAGATCGACTTCAAGATGGGGCAGGTGACGGAGCTCAAGGGCGAGAACGGGCAACTCACCGGCGTGACCGTGCGCGGCAACGACAATCAGAATTACGACATCGCCTGCAATACGATGCTGCCGTTCTTCGGCCTGACCATGAAGCTCGGTCCGGTCGCGGACTGGGGCCTGAACCTCTACGAGAACCTGATTCCCGTCGACACGGAGAAATTCGAGACGAGCGAGGCGGGCATCTTCGCCATCGGCGACATCAACACCTATCCCGGCAAGCTGAAGCTGATCCTGTCCGGCTTCCACGAGGCGGCGCTCATGTCGCAAGCCGTGCACCGCATCGTCTATCCCGACAAGAAGCTCGTATTCCAGTACACGACCTCGTCCTCAAGCCTGCAGAAGAAGCTCGGCGTGAAGTAGGGCCTCCGATCGTATTGCGAGGCCGAAGGCCGAGCGATCCAGCCAAACGAAAATATCTGGATTGCTTCCCCCGGGGTTGCAATGACGCATCGAAGAAGCGCCGGCTAGCCACACGGTTGTTTGTCTTGCCGCAGGGATCGCCCAGCCCCATTTTTGGTGGATGGCCTTCTATCTCCGCCATCGCTCGCTTCTGCTCAGCCGCCGATCCGTCGTCATCGGCGCGGGCGCGCTGATCGTTGGGCCGGGTCTCGCACGCGCCGCGCTGATCCCGACGCCGGAGCAGACGCCGGGCCCGTTCTATCCGCGCATCAAGCCGATCGACAGCGACGTGGACCTGACCTTCATGAAGGGTGCGAAGGGTACGGCGCAGGGCGATGTTATCGAGCTGACCGGCCGCGTGCTGTCCGCTAAGGGGCCAGTTCCGAACGCGGTCGTTGAGATATGGCAGGCGGATGCGAACGGCCGTTATCACCATGTCGACGATGAGTTGCCGAACCAGCGCGATCCGAATTTCCAGGGTTATGGTGCGGTGAAGACGGATGCGCAAGGCAACTACCGGTTCCGCACCATCAAACCGCGCTGGTACGAGATCGGCCCCGACGCTCGACGGACGCCGCATATCCATGTGCAGGTCATGCTGGGCGACCGCGCCGCACTGTCGACCCAGATGTATTTTCCCGGCGAGGCCATGAACGCCGATGATTTCATCTTTCAGGATTTAGGCTCGGCGGAAGCCCAGGCGGCCGCGACCGCCCGGTCTGAGGCAAGCAATGCGTCGAAGCTGACATTCGATATTGTGCTTGCGTAAGACGGAGGACGGGAGTCGCCCTCCGTCTGACACTTGTTACACTTGAGGCGGCTTAGTTGTGGTTCGTCTTGCCGGCAAGATGCTCGAAGACGCCCTGCGAAGAATCGCAGACCGCCTTCGTCATGTGGAGAAAGCCCGCGCCTTTGCAGGCATTCTGACCCTTGCAAGCGTTCTTCGCGGACTTGCACGCGCCCTGGCCCTTGCAAGCATTGACGCCGAAGCAGTAGCCAGCAGCTTCCGCCTGCGCGCTCTGGGGAACCGATACGGCGCCCGCCAGAAGTAAAGCGGCGGCTGCGGCCGCAACAGTCGTTCCGGATTTCGAGATCATTTTCATTTCACTCTCCCTTGATGTGTCGATGACTGAATGTGCGGAAGAGGCGACTGGAAGGGCACTATCAAGCTCGCATCGTGATCATGCGTTTTTCAGATGATCGGCGGCGACGAGCTTGGCGCTATGCGTTTTGCCGATGGTTCGATGCAGAAACCGCATCGTCCAGGCGGCGCGCCTTAGCCGGAGCGTTGCATTCGGCAAGCGCGCTGTCCTCCGCGCGCATTTTTTGGCCCCAGTCGTAACGCCGCGCCTCGCGGACAAACGCGCCGACGGCCGGTGAGTGGGCCCGGCCCCGCACAGTCATCAGTTTCACCGTTCGCGTGAATTCCGGCTCGATCAGCGGGCGCGTGACGAGGCCGGGGAGCGTGACGGCATATTCGGGGATCATTGTGCAGCCGACTCCCGCCAGCACCATCGCCTGGATCCAGTCGTCGCGTTCGCTGGCGTATGGGCGCTCATACTCCACCCCGCGCTCCGTCGCGACCTCGAGAATATGCTCCGCGTACTCACAATTAGCGCGAGCGAGTTAGCGTTGCCGGTGCATGTCGCGAAGCGTAACAGCGTTCAGACGCGCGAAAGGATGGGACGGACCCGTCGCAATCACGAACCGCTCCTCGTAAAGCGGCAACTGGTGAAGGCCGTCCTCGACCATTTGCGGCTTGCAGTAAATGGCGAGGTCGATGTCACCCTTGTGCAGTTGCTCCTCGAGGATCGAGGCGCGCGCGTCCTTGATGTAAAGATCGACGCCGTCGACATTGGCGAGGAACGCCGCGAACAGATCGACGAGGCGCGTCGGCCCGATGGTGCACATCAGTCCGACGGTAAGCTTCGTGTCGTGGAGCTCGACGTAGTCGCGGGCGCGCTTGCGCGCCTCCTCCATCTGGCCGGACACCTGCTCGAAATAGGGTTTCATCATGCGGCCGAGTTCGGTCAGATGCGTGTTGCCGCGTTCGCGATGCAGAAGACGGCCGCCGCCCAGCTTGTTCTCAAGGCTCTTGATGGCGCGCGTCAACGCGGGCTGGGAGACGTTGCATTTTTCCGCCGCCCGCGTGAAGTTGAGCGTCTCGCTGAGTGCGAGGAAGTATCGGATTTCCTGGACTTCCATCGAAAACCGTCCTCCGTTTGCACGGGCCCCCCGACGCGTTCCGACTCTGCGCTTTCCGCCATCGCTTGCCAAGCGGTTGACGATGCGCATCCAGTCAACCTGCGTTAGCAGAGCAGGCGATGCGAGACGGTCCTTTTCTTATGTCGCCAAGCATGCGTGCGGCAGCTTCCCATGCAAGTTTTGCATGCGGCGACAAATTATTATTACAGTATAACCAGAACGTATGCTCTCAATAGGAACATATAATGGAGTGTCCAATTGTAAGTCTCCAAATTTACATCCGCGAACGAGGTTCGCGCATGCAGTCCAACAAAGGAGACTTACGATG
>JBKJVQ010000097.1:0-3633 GCA_046717125.1 Methyloligellaceae bacterium | reverse complement strand
GGTGGGGAAGCCCCGTTCAATAAGCTCCCCGTTCTGCGCGGACCATCCGAGCACGCCTGTCGTGTCGAACGACCAAGAGCCGATCCGGGTGACGCCGCGCGTTCCGTTGTCGTCGGCTTCTGCCCCGATCTGAAGGAATGAGGGGTCCTTGTCCCCGCCGTAGCTGCCCCAGTGCAGTTCGGGATGGGCATTGAATATCTGCAGTCCACTGAGCAGCAGGACGGCGAGACAAAGGGCGTTGATCCAGTGGGTCAACCGGACGAGCAAGCTGTGGCGGTAGATCATCCTCTTCTGCCCGTGCGCCTCCGCCGTAGGTGAATTCTCGGTGACGGACATGACGACCTAATGAGACGCAAAGGCGAAAAGGCGAAAAGGTGAAGCCGGGGCCGGTTCGACGGCCCCGGCCGAATGATTATTTGGCGGCGTCCGGGTTGCCGGATTCCTTGTCCATGGACTTGTTTTCGAGGACTTTCTCGTCCTTCTGCATATTGCCGCTGTCCGCCTTGTCGGCCTTCATCCCGTCCTTTTTCATCTCGTCCTTCTTCATTTGCTCCGCTTTCATTTCGTCCGCCGTCATCTCTTCGGCGGCTTGGGCGATCGAAGCGCCGCCGAATGCGAGGCTCACGGCAATCAGTGCGAAACGGGCGGTGCTGGCGAAGTTCCTCATTTTTTTTCTCCTTGGGGTTTGCGCTGTTGCGCATTGGTTTTGCCGGCCCCGAAAGGCGCGGCGCTGTCTTGGGCTAGCCGGAAAGTGACGGCCGACCCGAGATTCGGTCAGTCCGTCACGGCCGCGACCACGGGTCCGCCATTTCTTCGCTGGAGCAGAACAGCCGTTTTCAGGGCAGGAGCCGCGTCGGAAATGCGTATGGTGAGTTTCTCACCGCTCCAGCGCCTGATCCGATCGAGATCGTGGACCACATTCCTGTGCGGGAGCATGCGGCCGGCGTTCTCACCCCGGCGAATCGGAACGTCGATGGACCTCGGGTCATAGCGGACGAGCCAGACATCGAACCCGCCGCCAATCGCACGGCCCTCACCGATGTTCACGCTGCGATCGCCCAATTCGAGCGGTGGTCCGCTCTTGTCGTCTGCGGCCGAGGCTGCGATGACGCGGTCTACAGACCGCTTATCGTTGCCGACGATCGAGCGTCGGCCGTTGACGATCATCTGCGGCGTGAAGGGACCGGATTCGCCGAGCGGCGCCTCATAGGAAATCTGGCGGTCGGTAAAAATCTTTTTGGCGAGCGTGTCTTTCCAGCCCAGCCGGTCCCAATACGTGACGCCGAAACTGAGCGCGAGAATTCCCGGCCGGTCGCTGATGGCGGCAAGATTTGCGTTTGCAGGCGGATAGGATGAGCAGCCCTGGCTCGTGAACAGCTCGACCACGGTCAAAGGTTCGGCGGCTGCCGCGGGCTCTGCGATAAGCGCGCATAATGCGAGCGCGGCGGATAGCGCGCGGCGAAAGAGAAGGCCCATGAACTCCGTCTCCGAACGGCTGCCGTTGGTCTGCGCGGGTTAGTTCGCAGGCGCGGATGATCGGTTACAGGCTTCACGGGTTCTTGATACGGGGAGACATGCCTGCTTGTGTTGGCCTGTCAGGAATGACGCTGGCTGGTTAACCTATGTAACTTTTTTCTCTCAAACCCGAATAAGGACAGTGACCGCGTTGCAGTCGGTTGAAGAAAGGCTGAGGACCTTGATGCTCGCGGCGCTCGATGGCGACGAACCGTCGTATCGGCAGCTTCTGAAGGAAGCGGCGGACCGTCTGCGCGCCTATTTCACGCGGCGGCTGCATGGCGAAGCAGCGCCCGCCGAAGACCTCGTCCAGGAAGCCCTGCTCGCCCTGCACACGCGCAGGCATACGTACGATACGGACCGTCCCTTCACGCCGTGGCTGCATGCGATCGCGCGCTACAAGCTGCTGGACCATCTGCGTGCGCGGCGCGGTGGACCATCGGTCGCGCTCGACGACGTGGAACATCTGCTGGTTGCGCCGGACAGCGACGGCGATCTCGCGCGCTACGACATCGACCGCCTGCTTGCGTCGATGCCGGAAAGAACCGCAATTTTGATCCGCGCCGTGAAGATTGAAGGCCGCTCCATCGCAGAGGCGTCGCGGGAAGCCGGGCTTTCGGAATCGGCGGCCAAGGTCGCCATGCACCGCGCGCTGAAGACATTATCGGAAGCGCTGCGCAAAGGGCCGCGGACATGACCACGACACAAGACCTCATTGAATCCCTGAGCTGCGGGCTGGAGCCGACGCCGCCCGATTATATGAAGCGGACGATAGCGATGGGCCTCGGCCTCGGCGCGCTTGTGGCGGCGATCATCCCGTTCGTGCTCTGGGGTCCGCGCCCGGACTTTGCCGCCGCAATCGAGACCTTCCCGCTCTGGGTCAAGTTCGCGTTCACGGGTGCGCTTGCCTTATGCGGCGCGGTGGCGGTCGTGCGGCTCGCGCGGCCCGGCGGGCGGGCAGTGAAGCCTGCGCTGTTTGTGGGCGTGACGGTGCTCGCCATGGCTATCCTCGCCATCGCGCAGCTCCTCTCGACACCGGAGTCCGAGCATCTGCGTCTGTTTTTCGGGGCTACCTCGGCGTCCTGCCCGTGGCTCATCATCGCCTTGTCCGGACCCGTACTGGCAGGAGGGTTCTGGGCGATGCGCGCCATGGCTCCGACACGCCTCGCGCTTGCCGGCGCGTGGACGGGCCTCGCGGCCGGCGCATCTGCGGCGTTCTTCTACGCGTTTTCCTGCGATGAAAGCGCGATGCCGTTCGTGTTCGTCTGGTACGGGCTCGGCATCCTCGCGGCAGCGATGATCGGCGCTGCGCTCGGCCCGCGCCTCCTGCGCTGGTGAGTGGTGTCACGCGCGGCGGCTAACCGTCCAGCACGTCCGGCACGGGGACGCCATGGATGGCGCAGGCGGCAAGCACCGTGTTGCGCAACAAGCAGGCGATCGTCATGGGGCCGACGCCGCCCGGAACCGGCGTGATCGCGCCGGCGACCTGAACCGCCTCATCGAACGCAACGTCGCCGACGAGGCGGGTCTTGCCGCCGTCCGCGTCGATCCTGTTGACGCCGACGTCGATGACAATCGCTCCAGGCTTGATCCAGTCGCCCCGGATCATCTCCGGCTTACCGACAGCGGCGACCAGAATGTCGGCGCGGCGCGTGACATCTGGCAGATTGCGGGTACGCGAATGCGCGATCGTGATCGTGCAGTTTTCGTGCAGGAGGAGCCGCGCGACCGGCTTACCGACAATGTTGGATCGCCCGACGACCACGGCTTCGAGGCCGGTCAGGTCCGCCTTCGCCTGCTTTGCCAGTATGATGGAGCCGACCGGCGTGCAGGGTCGGAGGCCGGGCAGGCCGGCAGCCAGCCGGCCGACATTGATCGGATGAAACCCGTCCACGTCCTTGACGGGGTCAACGGCGTTGATGACGATGTGCTCTTCGATGTGTTTCGGCACCGGAAGCTGAACGAGAATGCCGTGCACGGACGGATCCCTGTTCAGACCGTCGATCAGATGGAGAAGCGCCTCCTGGGATGTCGATTCATCCAGCCGGTAATCGAACGAGGCCATCCCGGCCTCGACCGTTTGTTTCCCCTTGTTGCGCACATAGACCGAGCTTGCGG
>JBKJVQ010000096.1:0-3648 GCA_046717125.1 Methyloligellaceae bacterium | reverse complement strand
GTTCACCATTGAGCCTTTTGGGAGGATAGACTGGACCGGCCGCAAAATGCCGGAGTTGAGGAGTATCTTGCGATCGAGCAGCCCGAGCACGTAAACGGTCGCCACCATGATAATGGCGTGGCGCCCGTTGCCGCCGGTCGGGATGTTCAGTGAGGAATTGAGCTGCGGGTCCGACTGCGAGAAGTCGAAGACCAGCTCGTCGCCCTTGACGATCAGGTTCAGCGCGATCCGGCACGGATGCCCGCCGACGGAATCCTCGTCCGTATAGTCCGCGAAGAAGTATTCGCCGTCCGGAATCCTGCGAATGACGCGGCGAGCCTGCGCCTCCCCATGGTCCAAGAGATCGCAAAGGCCATGCCTGAACGTGTCGATGCCGAAACGGGCGATCATCTCGTGCACCTTGCGCTCGCCGGTGTTGAGGCAGGCCACCTGGGCTTTCATGTCGCCCCAGTTCTGCTCCGGCATTCGCACGTTGGCGAGCATGGTGTCGCGTATCTCACGATTGAGTTCGCCTCGCTTGTAGAGCTTGACCGGCGGCAGCCGCACCCCTTCCTGATGGACCTCGGTAAGCGTGCGCGAGAGCGAGGCGGGTACCGCGCCGCCAACGTCCGTATTGTGAATATGGGTGACCGCGAAGCAGACGAGCTCACCGTTGTAGAACACCGGCTTCCACAGGTGGGTATCGGGCGAGTGCGTGCACAGGAACCCTGAGTAGGGATCATTTGTGATGGCGATGTCGCCGTCCTCGTACTTGTCGATGAACTTGATCGCCTGCCCATAGTCGAGACCGACAAACCAGGTCACGCCCAGCTCGTAGGGGGAGGCAAAGGTCTTGCCGTCGGGCGTGGCGAGCCCGGTGGTAAAATCCTCGGTTTCCTTCACGAACGTCGAATGCGCGGTTCGCAGCAGCGTGTTGGCCATACTCTCGGCCGCAGCCGAGCAATGATTGGCGAGGATTTGCAGCGTGACCTTGTCGAGCGGCATTGCCGTCTCCTGATATATGATCGGGGTTATCGGACCAGTTTCAGAATGATGTGTCCATATGCATCGATGTTTCCGTCGAAACCGTGGGGCACGCAGGTCGTGCAATCGGGCTGAGCGATGACGGCGGGACCGGAGAAAGACTGACCCGGCTTCATGTCCTCCCTCAGGTAGAGAGGAACGCCGATTCGCTTGCCGTCGAGGTACACTTCAATCTCTTTTGTTTGCGGGGCCTTGCCGCTGACCAGCGCCTGCCGCGCGAACTCGGGCTTCGCACTCTGGCCGACGATGACCATCCTGAGATTAATGATCTGGACCGGCGCCTTTTGGTCGGAATGATCGTATATGCGCTCGTGCGTCGTGTGGAACGCTTCGGCCATTGCCTCGACGCGACCGCTCACTACGTCGTCGGCGGTGAAGGTGGTCTCGATCTCGTACGATTGCCCATGATAGCGCATGTCCGCAGAGTAGATGAGGGTGCAAGGGCCCTTATAGCCTTGCTCTTCACTGAGCCACCGCCTGGCCTCGGCCTCAAGCTTCTCGTAGCCTGCCTGGATCGTCGGCACGGCACCTGGATCGAGGTCGAGATAGACGGTCTTGATGAAGTCGCTCTTGATATCGGCGATGAGGCCACCGAGCGCCGAAAGCACACCCGGCGTCATCGGCATGACGACGTGGGAGACGCCAAGCTCGGCGGCCAGGAAGCAGGCCATCATCGGCCCTGCGCCTCCGAACGCCTGTAGGGTAAACCCACGCGGATCGATTCCCGAGCGCGAGATCAGCTTACTGGTCTCGAGGTACATACCCGAGACGGCGACCTTGACGATTGCCTCAGCGGCTTCCTCCGGCGTGCGCTTCAGCGCCGTGGCGATCTCGCCGATTGCGGCGCGCGCCTTTTCAAGATCCACCTTGACTGCACTGTAGCCGAGCTCCGCTTGGCCGATGAAGCCGAGAACTGCGAACGCGTCGGTGATCGTCGCGCGCGTGCCGCCGAGACCGTAGCAGGCGGGCCCGGGTGTCGATCCGGCACTTTCTGGCCCGACACGCAGCACACCGAGCTCATCGACCGAAGCGATCGATCCTCCGCCCGCGCCAATCGAGGTCACCGAGACAGTCGGGAGATAGATTGGAAAATCGCCGATGACTCCTCCAACGCCATACTGCGGCTGGCCGTTCCGAATGATCGCGATGTCGGCGCTGGTGCCCCCGATGTCGAGGCTCATGGAGTCGAGGAACCCGGAAAGTCGAGCCACATAGCTCGCGCCGATCACGCCTGCGGCCGTGCCTGACATGATCATCTGCGCGCAATGAGTTTTGCCGAGTTCCGCGCTCATGACGCCGCCGTTCGACTTCGTCACCTGCGGTATTGCAGGCACCCCCTCCTCGGCCAATGCCTTCTGCAGCGAGGTCAGGTAGAGGGCCACGCGCGGCTGCACGTAGCCGTGGATCAGAGCCGTGATGGTGCGCTCGTACTCGCGAACGATCGACCACACATCGGTCGAGCAGTAGACGTTCATGTCAGGCATCGCCCGCCGGATTACATCCCTGGCCGCGTACTCGTGCGCGGCATTGCGATAGGAGTTCAGGAAGGCGATCACGATGCCCTTCGCGCCGCGCCGGTGCGCCGTCTCGGCGGCCGCGAGAACGCTCGCCTCGTCGAGCGGCCGGTCGATCGTGCCATCGGCCAGGATCCGCTCTCGGACGCCGAGCACCATGTCTTTCGAGATCAGCGGCGTTGGTCGCGTCGACAGCAGATCGTAGGGGTCGGGCATCTTCAGGCGCGCGATCTCGAGCACATCCGTGAAGCGCTCCGTCGCCAGCAGCGCAAGCGGCGCACCCTTACGCTGGATCACGGTATTCACTCCGATCGTGGTCCCATGGGTGAAGTACGTGATCGATTGCGGGTTGATGCCGAAGCGACTCTTGAGCTGGCGAATGCCCTCAATTACTTCGGTTCCGGGCGCGTCTGGCCGCGAGAGCACCTTCAGCGTATAAAGCCGCCCCGTGGTCGCGTCGAACGCGCAGAAATCCGCAAACGTCCCACCGATATCGACGCCCATCCGATACACCATTCTAACGCCCTCCAAGCTCTCATCGAGGCTCGTTCAGCACCGCCCGAGTCTCCGCAACGCCTTTCGATCTAGCGTCGCGAAATCCCAACCGAATCGTAGCCGCTGTGTTGCTGTCCCAGCCCGATAGTTCGAAATCGGAGAATTGTTTCGGGCCGCGAGATTGCTCGATGGGCATAGCGGTTGTTCCACGAACATCGCGTAAGGGCCGGAGCGCACTCGACTGGTGTTCGAACTCGACCGCTAACGGGGAGTCAACGCGAGCACACTCACATGGGCTGGAAACGGATTCAAGCGTACTTCAGCGGGCACCACCGATGTCCGGGTGGGGTCAACACCATGCGACCGGTGCCCCCGAGACGGCCGATGGTCCCTGGCAAGCTGACGTGCGAACGGATCAGCCTCTACGGGGATTTCGGCCACGAGCTGAAGCAACTGAAAGTGGAGAGGTGGCGGCGGAGAACAGGCGCCGCCATTGACCACACAAAGCGAGGGTTAAGCATCAGTCGCAACTTGCGCTGGGCTGTTTGAATAGCCCCAAAAGCGAGTGCTCTCGGATGCAGGGTGGCTCGCGCGAAGTCGTCTCATTCAACCCCAG
>JBKJVQ010000095.1:0-6129 GCA_046717125.1 Methyloligellaceae bacterium | reverse complement strand
GACCCGACGTGGTGTTCGCCGTCAGTCCCGCCTGAACGCCGCGTCTTACCCTCGGATCGCTCGCCGAGAAATCGGGATTTTCCTTCGCCCCCTCTCTCAGCCGCGCCAGCATCGCGGCAAAGTCGGGCGCCGATCCTGCATAATTGTCGACCGCGCGCGATATTGCGCGGACAAGGGTCGCGACACGCTTTCGGTCCTCCGGCGTAGCGCCGAACAATGCATGTCGTTGAAGGGTCGCTGTGATGTCGCGCAAATCATCAAGCAGTCGCACCGCATGCAGGTCGGGCACGTCGCATCCAAGCGCGCGGTGAAACACGGACGCGGCGGCCGCCATCAGCGCGTTTCTGAGCTGCAGGCCCGTCGGTTGATTCAGGCCGGCAATGCGGCTTCGATAAGCATCAACCACGGTTTCTCGATGCTCCGGGCGCGCAGCCGTCGAATAGTGCCGCTGTGTCAGGGCCTGCCGCATGCGCCAATCCGCGCCATTCGTGTTGAACCGGGACAGACCCAGCGTTTCGACCACGCCATAATCCTTGTAGTAAGCATCCGGCGCGCGGAGGATTTCGTGAATCGTCTCCGGTTCGTCCACGAGGAGCATCTTGCCGAAGGGACGCGTACCGAAGCGGCCGGCCCTTGCCTCCGCATAGAGCCGCTCGACGAACGCTTCCGTTGTCGGTTGCGTGATTTTTCCCGGCGGCTCGTTCATCGGCCCTCCCACCGGCACAAAATAGAGCAGACCAGGCGAACACGCTCGCGCTATAGACGCGCCATGGCCAATTACCGGGCGCTCTTACGCACCTTTCCCGCCATTGCGGACTATTTCCGGAATGCACGCTGGATCCGGCGCGGCGATGTGATGGCCTATCCGCCGAATGTCGAGGCCAAGCACTTCACGACCGATGGGGCCGGCTTCCGCCATACGCTTTTCGACGGCCGTCCCGTCGGCCTCGCTGAGGCTTCAGGGATAGGCGATTTCGGACTTCTGCTCGGTTCGTCGCACACATTCGGATTTGGCCTTTCAGGCAATGGAGACACGTTGGCCTCAAAACTCAGCGATGCGACCGGTCTCTGCTACCTGAACATCTGTTATCCCGAAGCGGACTCGCGCACGCTGTTCGCGTCGCTGGCCCGTGTGCTGCGCAATGCGCGGGGCCGGGTGAAGCACGTGGTCTTCATCTCGGGCGGGGACTTCACCCGCTGGTGCTTTCACGTGCGCGCCGATCCGTTGTTCGGTACGCCGATCCTGCCTTTACCTGGGGCGGAGCCGGTGGCCGACCTGCAGGAGCAGTTCACCAATCTGCTTCATTTCAATTTCTTCTGGACCCGCCTCGCGGCGCAGGCGGTCTCGGCGGCCGGAGCCGACTTTCTTCTCGGCGACGACATCACCTTCTTCGAGAAATCGTCACCTGACGAAATCGAGCGTATCGGCGAACTCGGCGTCGTCGCGGGGGAGGGGCAGAGCGTGCGGTTCGAGTCGCATCGGCGTTTTGCGCTCACTTTTCAGTCCGAGCGGCGGAAATTCGCGGCCGCCGAGAAGATGTCGATCGCGGCGTTCCCCGATGCCGACCGGCTTCTTTATATCGACGAGTATCACTACCGCGCCGAAACCCTTGCCGCCATCGCGGACAAGATGGCAGGCAAGATCTACGCCCGCCCCATGCGCGCGGAAGCTTGAGCCGGACCACATGAGAAAGGGCCGGAAGCTTGCGCTTCCGGCCCTTTCGTCGTTGCGGTGTGTTCGGGGGAATTAAGCCGCGGCAGATTCGTCATCCGGATTGCGCAGCACGTAGCCGCGGCCCCAGACCGGCTCGATGTAGTGCTTGCCGCCGGTCGCGTCCGAGAGCTTCCGCCGCAGCTTGCAGATGAACACGTCGATGATCTTGAGTTCCGGCTCGTCCATGCCGCCATAAAGATGGTTCAGGAACATCTCCTTGGTGAGGGTCGTGCCCTTGCGAAGCGAGAGCAGCTCCAGCATCTGGTATTCCTTGCCCGTCAGATGCACGCGCGCGTTGTTCACCTCAACCGTCTTGGCGTCGAGATTGACCTTCAGCTCGCCGGTCGAGATTACGGACTGCGCATGACCCTTCGAGCGGCGGACAATCGCCCGTATGCGCGCGACCAACTCATCCTTATGGAAGGGCTTGGTCATGTAGTCATCGGCGCCGAAGCCGAGGCCCCGAACCTTGTCCTCGATGCCGGCCAGGCCGGAGAGAATCAGGATCGGCGTCTGCACCTTCGAGACCCGCAATGTCTTCAGGACCTCGTATCCGCTCATGTCGGGCAGGTTGAGGTCGAGCAGAATAATGTCGTAGTCGAACAGCTTGCCGAGATCCGCGCCTTCTTCGCCCAGATCCGTCGTGTAAACGTTGAAGCCGTCCGATTGCAGCATCAGCTCGATGCTTTGCGCGGTTGCGCTGTCGTCTTCGATCAGAAGAACCCTCATTTCGATCCTCTTAATCCCCGGGCCGCCACAGCAGCCCATCGCCCCCCGGCTCCGGACGCAATCTGCGTGGTTAACTCGAATCAATAATTACCCGAGACTAGTTAACAAAATCTGACCCGGGGGCGCTGCGAAATTCGTCTCGGCAACGAATTAATCATGCCTGGGCGATGGTTTACCGATGCTTAAGCCCTCGCAGCCAAGATCGAACCCGGGGGCAGGTGCGCGTTTGCGGCCGGCCGATTTTGCGCATGGATGGCCGCCGCGGCGCGCCGGACGGATTCCATGGCCTGGGGATGGTTGCGTTGCAGGCTCTGCTGAGAGACATCGCGGATCTGCCGTCGGCTAATATCTATGGCCGCGTGCGCAGCATCCAGGGCCTGCTGGTGGAAGTAGCCGGGCCGGTCCGCGCGATGAATATCGGCGCGCGGCTGTCAATCGCGGGCGGGCCCTCCGGTGATGTCGCCGCCGAAGTCATCGGTTTTCGTGAAGGCGCGGCGCTCGCGCTGCCGTTCGGGCCGCTCGACGGCGTACGGCACGGCGCGCATGCAACCATCGTCCAAAATGAAGCGACGGTGCGGCCGTCGCGCGCATGGCTCGGACGGGTGGTAAACGGCCTCGGAGAGCCGATCGACGGCAAGGGACCGCTCCGGCAAGGCGCCATGCCGCTGCGGTTGCGCAGCGCTCCGCCGCCCGCGCATGGCCGCAAGCGCGTCGGCGCGCCGCTCGATCTTGGCGTCCGCGCACTGAATACGTTCCTGACGACGTGCCGCGGTCAGCGCTTGGGTATTTTCGCGGGCTCCGGCGTCGGCAAGTCTGTGCTGATGTCAATGATCGCCCGGCATACGGAAAGTGATGTCTCGGTGATCGGCCTGATCGGCGAGCGTGGCCGCGAGGTGCAGGAATTCATCGAGGACAATCTCGGCGAGGAGGGACTGGCGCGCAGCGTGGTTGTCGTGGCGACGTCCGACGAAGCGCCGGTCATGCGCCGGCAGGCCGCGTATCTCACGCTCACCATCGCCGAATATTTCCGCGATCAGGATCTCGACGTGCTGTGCATGATGGACAGCATCACGCGCTTCGCCATGGCGCAGCGGGAGATCGGCCTCTCCGCCGGAGAGCCGCCCACCACGAAAGGCTACACGCCGACGGTTTTCGCCGAACTCCCGCGCCTGCTCGAACGGGCAGGGCCGGGCAAGACATCCGGCGGATCGGGCTCGATAACCGGCCTGTTCACGGTCCTCGTTGAGGGCGACGACCACAACGAGCCGATCGCGGATGCCGCCCGTTCGATCCTCGACGGCCACATCGTCATGGACCGCGCCATCGCCGAGCGCGGCCGCTATCCCGCCATCAACGTGCTGCGTTCCATTTCCCGAACCATGCCGAACGCAACGCCGCCCGTATTCCGGCCGCTATTGCAGCGCGCCCGGTCACTGATGGCGACCTATGCCGACATGGAGGAACTGATCCGGCTTGGCGCTTACCGGCCAGGATCGAGCGCTGCGGTCGATGAGGCGATTCATTTCCAGCCGGCGCTCGAAGCCTTCCTCGGTCAGGGGATGGACGAGGCGAGCAATCTCGAAGACGCCTATCTGGAACTGGCACGGTTGTTGAAGTTTGAGTTGCCCGACAGCGAGAACGACGAGGGTAAGCAGTCATGAAGTCGCGTGAGAGTTTGCTTCGGTTGAAGCGTTTTGAAGTCGACGAGCACCGCCAGAAGGTGGCCGCTGTCGAGGCGATGATCGCAGATTTCAAGGCCATGGCGGCCGATCTCGATCGTCAGATCCAATTCGAGCAGGACAGGGCGGGCGTCTCCGACGTCAATCACTACGCCTATCCCACGTTCGCCAAGGCGGCGATCCAAAGGCGGGACAATCTTCTCGTTTCGGCACAGGAGCTCGTTGGCAAACTCGCCGATGCGCGGGACCGGTTGGCCGAAGCGGTCGAGGAGCTGAAGAAGTTCGAGCTTCTGGACGAGCGGGAGAAGGAGCGGGACCGGATCGAGGCCCAGCGGTCGGGACAGGCCGCGCTCGACGAGATCGGCGGCATGCGCCACCGGGCCGCGGCGGGGTAGCTGACTGCAATAATCGGTGGCTGTGCATGGGCGGATTATTGACCCCACCCGGCGCGTAAGGCGCGCCACCCTTCCCGAAGCGGGGAGGGATTTGCACCGCCTGCATGATGGATGTCGGCTTCGCGAGGGAAAAGAATATCCCTTCCCGCAAAGGAAGGGTGGACGGCCGAAGGCCGGCCGGGTGGGAATCGTCTAAAGTGCGTGCGGCATATCCGGCCGGCTCAAGTCCAAATGGCGCCACAAAGCTGGTCAGATGTTCGCGCATCACTCGAATCTCCGACCCCGCGCCGTGAAAGCTCCTCATGCCTTCGTTCGATGTCGTCTCGAAGACCGACCTACCCGAGATCGACAACGCGATCGCGAACATGATGCGCGAGATCGAGCAGCGCTACGATTTCAAGAACTCGCACTGCAAGATCGTGCGCAAGGAGACGGAGCTGACGATCGACGCCGACGACGACTTGAAGCTGAAACAGATGCACGAGTTGCTGCAAGGCCATCTCGCCAGGCGGAAGCTCGATCCGCGTATCCTCGATTACGGGACGCCGGAAAAGGCGGCCGGGCAGTCGGTTCGGCAGAAGGTCGCGCTGAAGCAGGGGATAGATCGCGAACTTGCCAAAAAGCTCGTGAAAGATATCAAAGATTCAAAGTTTAGGGTTCAGGTGGCCGTCCAGGGGGACGAGCTGCGGGTGACGGGAAAGAAGCGCGACGACCTTCAGGCTGTGATACAGCACCTGAAGGAGAAGGACGTCGAGCAGCCGCTCCAATTCGAGAATTTTCGGGACTAACGCTCCATGGGATTGAATAGAATCCGAGGTTCGGCCTCACGCATTGTGCGCGGCGCAGGGTGCCTTTGCGCGATCGGGCTCACGCTTGGCGCCTGCGGCCGCAATACGCCGCCCATGGAAGTGTCGGCGGAGCAGGCGCAGCTCGAAAAGCAAAAGGGCCGTCCCGTCGATCTCTACACGCGCGTCGGCGGCCGCATCAAAACGTGCTGGTTCAATCCGCTCGATCCGTTGCTGAAGGATCACGTCTTCCGCGCCGAAGCGCCGGTCGGGGGCAGGGCGCAGATCAGCGTCTACGAGATCGCGCCGGGTGGGCGGCTCGGCCAGAAGGCGTTCGCCGTGAACTTCACGCCGGATCGTTCGCAGACCGGCGTCAGCGCACAGAACATCCGCATGCAGCCCGCACTCGCCGCACAGCTCGCCGCGGACGTACGGCGCTTTGCGGGTGGCGATACGAGCTGCAGCCGCGGCGTTGCATCGTTCGACGACTCTCCGGAGGAGCAGCAGCGCCGCAGCCGGCGGCGTCCGATCGCCGGCGTTCCGCTCGGCGGTGAGACGGAAGATTAGGCGACCCATTCCGTAAGCCGCGTTTTGGCGTCCATCCTCTGATGGAGGATGCGGATCACTTTGACCGGTGTGCTGCTGTCGACGCGATAGAAGATGAAGTGAGAGCCGACGGCCAACTTTAGATATCCGGGAGCGCCGGGTACGGAGCGGCCCTTCTTCCGGGCTCTTGCCAGCGCCTCAATCGACTGCACATATCGATCCGCCTGTCGCTCGTCCCAGGCGTCGGCGGTGTAGTTCCGAATTTCCCTTAGATCAAAGAT
>JBKJVQ010000094.1:0-5140 GCA_046717125.1 Methyloligellaceae bacterium | reverse complement strand
ATGGCTGCCACGGGGTAGGGGGACCCATCTTCCTCGTCCCTGAGTGCATCGCCTAGCCGCGCAAGTTCAAATTCGGACAGAAACCGCTCGCGCCCCTGTTCCTTGTATTTCTTAACGTGCTTGCAGGGATTCGCGCCGTCCGGGCGCAGCCCATGCGCTTCTGTCCATGAGAAGAGCTTTGAGAGCAGCGCCAGGGCGCGGTTGGCCAAGTACGGCGTGCGCCGCAACGTGAAGTGGAGCTTCGCTATGTCCGCTCTGGCGACTTCAGCCAGCGGCTTGTTGCGCAGATCGGCGCGAACGTGCTGCCGAGCGACGGCACGATATTGAGCCGTCGTTGACGCCTTTAGCTTCGCGTCCGCATGATCCTCGAGGAACCGATCCATTGCCTGCCCGAGCGATAACGCCTTCTTTGCCTGGCCCTCTCCGCTGCAGGATCGCGCCCGCGCGCCACGTCGGCCAGTAGTCGCTTCGCTTCCTGTCGCGCTTGCTCGGGCGTCAGCTCGCCATGTGTGCCGATGGTGATCCGCTTCGTCGGCGCGACCCGTCCACCAGACCGGTATTGCACAAGATAGCTCTTGCGCCCCGCCGGCGTGACCTTAAGGCCGAAGCCCCGCAGCTCGTCGTCCCAGAGAAACCTGTCGGCAGGGCCTCGCTTGAACGCGTCTACACCCCGTTTGGTTAGCTTGCCCGCGGCCATCGATCAGCGCTCGGATCAATCCAGAATTCCGTCTAGCAATCACATAGCAAGCACCGTGACAGGAAGCCAGAGGAATGAGCGGGAAACCCACGGAATGATATTTGGCGGATTTCGATGAGTTCTGGTGTCGCCAGGACACTGCGGGAACCGGCCGGAATGACAGACCATGAAACTTTTAATCAGAGGGTCTCGGGTTCGAATCCCGACGGGCTCACCAACTATCGCATTCTTGAATGACGATCGGCGCGTCTCGTCGCAGGACGGCGAAGAGCGTCAATCCGTCCGCGCTTCCTCGATGCCTTCCTCGATCTTGTCGCGCGCCTCTTCGTGGTCGTCGGCGTCGGCTTGGGGTTCCTCGCCGCGTTCCTCCGGACTCTTGATGTGGCGCAACTCAGCCATGAAGGGAAAATGATCCGAGCCCGTGTAGCCTAGCCGGCCGACCTTTGCGATCGAGAAGTGGTCCGTATGAAAGACGTGGTCGAGCGGCCAGCGGAACATCGGATAGGCTGCGTGGAACGTCGAGAAGAATCCTCGGCCTCGGCGCGGATCGAGGCAGCCTGAGACGCGCTGAAAGAGCTGCGAAGTGTCGGACCACGCAACGTCGTTCAGGTCGCCGAAAACGATCGCCGGCATGTCGCGCTTTTTGATCTCCTTGCCGACGATCAGCAGCTCGGCATCTCGTTCCTCCGAATCCTGCTCGGGCGTGGGCGGCCGAGGATGGATGGCGTAAATCGCGACACGAAAACCGTCGTCGAGCGCGACCTCGGCGCGCACCGACGGGATGTCCTCCTCGACTAGAAAGCGCAATTGCGGATTGATCAGCTCAATGCGCGAAAACAGAGCCATCCCAAACATGTTGTCAATCGGCTTGCGGATAAAATACGGATAGTCTTTCTCGAACACGGCGAGCTTGTCGGTCCACCATTGATCCGTTTCCAGAAACGCGATCACGTCGGGGTCGGCCCCGCGCACCGCTTCTATCACGGCGGCGCTGTTCTTGTTCTGCTGCAGCACGTTGCAGGCAACCACCCGGATCCCCACGACATCGTCGGGTTCCGCCGCCGGCGTCTGCACCGAAAAAAACTTCGTATACGGAAGGATGCGGTAGGTTTGATAGACCAGCGCAACCAATACGAGCGCGCCGGCGATGAGATTTGGCGTTGCCGTGTTGCCGCGCACGAGGAGCGCCAAGAGCACGATCCCAAGCAGCACCGCGATCTGGAAGCGTGGAAAATCGCAGGCACGCACCCACCAGAGGCCGGTCTTCCAAAATGGAAGCACGGTGGTGAGCAGCATGAAGCCGGCCGCGGCCAGAAGAAAACAGTCGACCCAGTTCACGAAGCGAAGAACTCCCGGGAGGATTGGTCGGGCGGGTTCAGACGATACGACAAGCAGATGTCACTTGTGCGCGGCCAGGAATGCGTCAACCGCGCCATCTACCCAGCGTTGGAGGTCATCCTTATGGGCTACATCCGGCGCGAGCAAGGCTCGCAATTGCTGATGGCCCATCAGGAGGCCGAAGAACCGCTCGGCGGCGACGGTTGTGTCGATGCGCCCGAGGCGGCCGCGTTGCACCTGCCGCGCGAAATACCGCGATAAGTCGTCTACGGCCTGTTGTGCGCCGCGCTCGAAGGAAATGCGGCCGAGCTCGGGAAAGCGGGCCGACTCACCGATGACCAGGCGGTGTAGTGCAAGCGAGGACGGCGATAGGGCCATTTCGAGCATGGACCGGCCAAGCTCGCGCAATGTGGTGCGTATGTCCGCCGCGTTGTTCAGATTCAATTCGAGAGGGGCGAGAAGCTCGCGGCATCGCTCCGACACCATGGCCCCGAACAGGGCCTCCTTGCTCCCAAAATGGTGGTAAATTGTCTGCTTGGAAACATTCGCGGCGCGCGCGATTTCGTCCATCGTCGCTGCGCCGTAGCCGGCACGGACGAACACCTGCTCAGCGGCGTCCAGCATCGCGTTTCGCTTTGCTTCGCTGCGGCCGGGAGAGGCCGGGGCAGACGGTGATGGCACAATTGTCATGATGGCGAATTTGTAATGAGAGCCCTGTGAGGCGTCCGTTGACGCGATGAGGGCGCAACTCTAAATTGGACTGGTCAGTCTAGTCTAGTTTTTTATCTCGGGATGTTGGTCGAATGGGTTGTGCAAAATGGCGGCGCGGGCCGCTTTCCCTATCGGCTCTTATCACGGGCGGCGCGCTGGCGCTGTTTGCCGCGTACGTGCTGATTTCGCCGCACGGGGAGTCTCAAGCGCCCGTTGCGCAGGCTCAAGCTCCGGCGGCGCAGGTTCAAGACGGCGGCGCCAAGCCGGCGGTCCCGATTGAAGCCGCGACGGTCGAGGCGGGTCCGCTCACCGAGCAGATCACGGCAGTCGGATCGCTGGTCTCCAACGAATCCGTCACGGTCAGTCCCGAAATTGCGGGCCGTATCACCAAGATCAATTTCCGCGAAGGGACGCGCGTCGAGCTGGGCTCAGTGCTGTTTGAGCTCGATTCGACGATTTACCAGGCTCAGGTCGTGGACGCCGAAGCCAAGATGAAGCTGGCTCAGCAGAACAGTTCGCGCGCAAAGGAGCTGGGTCAGTACGCCACAGGTCGCTCCCGCGACGAAGCGCTGTCCAATGTCGCGGTGTCGCAAGCCGCGGTCGATCTCGCCAAGGCGCAGCTCGACAAGACCAGGATCACCTCGCCCTTCAGCGGCATCATCGGCATACGCAGCGTCAGCGTCGGCGAATATGTCGGGGTCGGACAGGATCTCGTCGGCCTGCAGGACATCGATCCGATCAAAGCGGAGTTCCGCGTGCCGGAGAAGTTTCTGTTAGCCGTGCAGGTCGGCCAGACGATCGAGGTCGGAGTCGATGCGTTTCTGGACCAAAAATTCGCCGGCAAAGTCTATGCCATCGATCCTCAAATCGATGTTGCGGGCCGCTCGATCCTGATCCGCGCCGAAGTGCCCAACAAGGAGCGGCTGTTGCGCCCCGGCCTGTTCGCCCGCGTCACCCTGATCCTCGAGTCCAAGCAGGAAGCGTTGAGCGTTCCCGAACAGGCGCTGATGCCGGAAGGCACCGACCAGTTCGTGTTCAAGGTGGTTGGCGGCAAGGTGCACAAGACCAAGGTCCGCATCGGCACCCGCCGGGAGGGGCGCGTCGAGATCGTCGAGGGATTGGCCAAGGGCGATTCCGTCGTTACCGCCGGCCATCTCAAGATCCGCGACGGCGTGCCTGTAGCCGTAGCCTCGGCGGCCGGAGCCTGATCAGTGAAACTCTCAGAGGTCTCGATCACGAAGCCGGTCTTTGCGACCGTCATGAGCCTCGTGGTTCTGCTGGTCGGCATCGTCTCCTATGACCGTCTCAGCGTGCGCGAATACCCGGCAATCGATCCGCCGGTCGTCAATGTCCGCACGAATTATACCGGCGCCTCTCCGCCGATTGTCGAGACTCAGATCACGCAGGTGCTGGAGGAGTCGCTCGCGGGCATCGAGGGCATCGACTATATCACCTCGATCAGCCGTCAGGAATCCAGCCAGATCACGGTGCGGTTCAATCTCGACCGCGATCCCGACGATGCCGCCGCGGACGTGCGCGACCGGGTAGGCCGCGTGCGCGGGCAGTTGCCGCTCGAAATCGACGAGCCCGTGATTCAGAAGGTCGAAGCGGACGCCCAGCCGATCATCTTTCTTGCCTTCTCCTCGACGCAGCATTCGCCGCTTGAGATCACGGACTATGCCGACCGCTATGTGAAGGACCAGCTCCAGACGCTGCCGGGCGTGGCGGAAGTGCAGCTGCGCGGCGAACGCGAATATTCGATGCGCATCTGGCTCGATCCGGAAAAACTCGCAGGCTACCAACTCACGCCGCAGGATATCGAAGCCGCGCTCAGGCGCCAGAATGTAGAGGTGCCGGCGGGCCGCGTCGAAAGTCTCCAGCGCGAATTCACGGTTCTTTCCGAGACCGACCTGCGCACTGCGGAGGAGTTCAACGACCTCGTCATCAAGGACGCGAACGGCTACCTCGTGCGGCTGCGCGACGTGGGTCGCGCGGAAATCGGACCGCTCGATGAGCGTCTCAGCGTCCGCTACAACGGCAACCCGTCGATCGGCCTCGGCATCGTCAAGCAGGCGACGGCCAATCCGCTGGAGGTCTCAACCGCCCTGCAGGAGGTTCTGCCGCGCGTCATCGAATCCCTGCCGAAGGGCATGCGCGTCGATCTTGCCCGCGACAATTCCGTGTTCATCGCGGAGTCGATCAAGAACGTCTACGTGACGATCGCCGAGGCGGTCGTGCTTGTCGTGCTGATCATCTTCATTTTCCTGCGCTCGCTGCGCGCGACGCTGATCCCTCTCGTCACCATCCCCGTATCGCTGATCGGCGCCTGCGCGCTGATGTACATGTTTGGTTTCTCGATCAACACGCTGACGCTGCTCGCCATGGTGCTCGCCA
>JBKJVQ010000093.1:0-13100 GCA_046717125.1 Methyloligellaceae bacterium | reverse complement strand
AGCAAAACGTGCCGGGCATCCTGAAAGGCGGAACCATGCGACGGGTCATCATCGCCCTGATCGCAATTGCCGGCCTCGCGCTGCCGAAGGCCGCCGACGCTACTTCATGCCGAGGCCTGTCGAATTGAAGTTTACGCCCGTGATCGACAGCGAGCTCGTGTTGTTCTCGTTGAGGATGGCCTGGAGGTTGTCACCGTCGAGCAGGTTCACGCCGTTGAACGAGGCATCGCCCGCAAGCTGGTCGATCTGCGCACGTAGCGCGTTGAACTCGGTCCCGAGCGCCGTACGCTCGGCGTTCGGAATGGTCGTCGTGGGTCGTCGTGGGCGCTGCGTCCGAACCATTGTTGAGACCGCTCGCAGCCATCAGCTCGGCCGCGTTGGCGCCGCTGATGGTGATGTCGATCGACGCGCCGTTCGACGCCGTGATCTGGTAGGCGCCGTTGGTGCCCGATGCCACCGGCGCGGCGTTCAGATTCGGCTGCGAGAAGATGAAGGAGCCGACGTCGAAGACCGTCGTCGTGTCATCGACGCCATCGACGCGCCGTTAATTGTGAAGGTTGCGATCTCGCCGGCGCTTAGAAGGAGTTGACCGCCGTTGAAAATGTCAACACCGCCCTCGGCGCCAGTCACTTCCGCCTCCGCGGTGACGACCGTTCCACCCGCCACGCCGGCCGGCTTCTGCAGCGCCTGACGCGCGGTGGCCTGAGCGCTCTCAACCAGTTTGGTGATGGCAGAGATGCCCTAATCGGCCGCTTTGACCGTCTGCACCGCGTTGCCGACAGAGTCGAGCAAACGGTTCAGATCGGAAGCGCGGCTATTCAGCGAGGAGGCAGTGAAGAAGGCCGTCGGGTCGTCGAAGCGCTGTTGACCTTGAGGCCCGTCGCCAGACGCTCTTGCGTCTTGCCGAGTAGATTGGCTGTGTTCTGAAGCGACAGCAGATTATTCCGCACTGCGCTCGAAAGAGTGATATCGGCCATGAATACTGCCCTTCCTGGGTTACCGGCGCAGACTGCGAGCACGCTCCTCTTGGATCGCCCCTGCGGCAGTGTGGCGTGTTTAGGCCTAATTCATGGTTATCCCGCGGATGTGTTTTCCGGCGGTTCCATGACTATCTTGTCGGGATCGCCTGATCTTCCGTGACGCGGCCCTTGCGCCATCCGGTCTCGCCACCCGATCCCTGCAACGCGCCCCGTAGGACGTCGAGGACAGAAATTTGGCCCTGTCGCGCTATACCAACGCCGTCTCGGATGCTGCCCGAAGCCTCGGCGACTATGCATCCGGCCTCGTCTATCCGCAGGTCCGGCTCGGCGTGACGGGCCTCAGCCGGGCGGGCAAGACCGTGTTCATCACGGCGCTGGTGCACAGCCTGATCAATGGCGGCCGCCTACCGTTCTTCGACGCGGTGGCCAGGGGGCGTGTCGCCCGCGCCTACCTCGAGCCGCAGCCCGACGACGACATCCCACGCTTCGAATATGAGCGTCATCTGGCCGACCTGACGGCGGGGGACAGGCGCTGGCCGGAAGGCACCCGCCGCATCAGCCAGCTCAGGCTGACCATCGAATACCAGCCGCGCGGCTTCTGGAAGAGCCAGCTCGGCTATGACCGGCTCCATGTCGACATCGTCGACTATCCGGGCGAATGGCTGCTCGATCTGCCTCTGCTGCACAAGGACTACGCGGACTGGAGCCGCGAGGCGGTCGCCCTGTCGCGGGAAAAGAACCGCGCGGCGCTGTCGAAAACCTGGCGCAAGGCGCTCGGCGCGATCGACCCGTCATCGCCTGCGGACGAGGAGACTGCCCAACGCCTGTCAGATACCTTCAAGGACTATCTGCGCCGCAGCCGCGAGGAGCCTCACGCGCTTTCCACCGTTCCACCCGGGCGCTTCCTCATGCCGGGCGACCTCGAAGGCTCGCCCGCGCTCACCTTTGCTCCGCTCGATGCCGGCGATGTCGACCGATTTGCGGACGGTACGCTCTGGACCATGATGGAGCGGCGCTACGAGGCCTATAAGCGCCACGTCGCCCGCCCCTTTTTCCGCGATCATTTTGCGAGGCTCGACCGCCAGATCGTGCTCGTCGATACGCTGACCGCGCTGAACGCAGGTCCCGGCGCGGTGGCGGACCTCGAGCGCGCGCTGGCGCAAATCCTCGAATGCTTCCGCGCCGGTTCCAACAACTTTCTGACCGCGCTGTTCGCGCCGCGCATCGACCGGATTCTGTTCGCCGCGACCAAGGCCGACCATCTCCATCACGAGATGCACGATCGTCTGGAAGCGATCCTCGCGCGGCTCACGCAGCACGCCATGAACCGCGCGCAGTTCGCCGGCGCGGAGGTGAAGACGCTGGCGCTGGCCGCTGTGCGCGCGACGCGGGAAGGCGAGGTGACGCGGAGCGGCGAGACGCTGCCCTGTATTATCGGCACGCCGCTCCCCGGAGAAACGATCGGGCGTCAGAAATTCGACGGCGCGGAGGAGTTTGCGATCTTTCCGGGCGACCTGCCCGCCGATCCCGAGCGCGCGCTGCGCGAAGGGACGGACGCGAGCGATGAGGTGCGGGTCGTGCGTTTCCGCCCGCCCGTCGCCACGCTGAACGCAGATGGCGCGCCGCGACCTCTCCCGCATATCCGCCTCGACCGGGCGATGGAGACGCTCCTCGGAGACCGCCTGAAATGAGTACACCCCCCCCGAGCCGCAAGCCCGGCGCGTTCCGCCCCGACAAGGCGGACATCCGTGAAGCCGAAATGGATTTCGAGCTGCCGCCCGAACCGCGCGCCGACCTGCCCGCGAGGATCCCCGGCGTTCCCATGACGCGCCGCGGCTTTCGCTGGGGCGCGATCCTTTTTGGCGCGATCGCAGGAATCATATCGCTCGCAGCCGCGCTGTGGCTGCAGGGCCTGGTCACGCAACTCCTCGCGCGCGAGGACTGGCTGGGCTGGCTCGCCATCGGCCTGATCTTCCTAGCCGGTTTCGCGGCCCTCATGATCGCCCTGCGCGAGGCTTACCGGCTCGCCCGCCTAAAGCGGCTTGGCACGCTGCGCCTCGAAGCCGAACGCGCCATCATCGAGAAGGACAAGGCGCTGGCCAAAAGCACCGTACACGGATTAAAACGGCTCTACGCGGGTCGCGAAGACATGGCCTGGGGACGTCGCGCGTTCTCCGAGCATCAAGCCGACATCATGGACGCGGGCGAGACGCTCAGGCTCGCCGAGCGCACCATGGTCGCGCCGCTCGATCCCGCCGCCCGCGCCATTGTCGCCGCATCCGCCAAGCGCATCACAGTTGTCACCGCCGTGAGCCCGGCGGCGCTACTCGACATGGCCTTCGTCGCGTCTGAGAATCTGCGCATGCTGCGCAAGATCGCAACGCTCTACGGCGCGCGCCCGGGTGGCCTGTCCATGATCCGTCTCGCGCGCATGGTCGTCACCCATATTGTCCTGACCGGCGGTATCGCCATGGGCGACGATCTTATCCAGCAGGTGATCGGTCATGGATTGACCGCGCGGCTGTCGGCGCGGCTCGGCGAGGGCGTGTTCAACGGCGCTCTGACCACGCGCATCGGCCTCGCAGCGATCGATGTCTGCCGGCCGCTGCCCTATATCGAGGCGCAGCGGCCGCGCTTTCGCGACATGGTGGCGGAAGTGGCGGGATTACGCTTCGGCACGTGAGCCCGAACAGCTACTGCAGGATCGCGCAGCCATCGACCTCATGCGCTTCGGTCCGGCCGTCCAGGAAAGTCAGTTCGACATCGACCTTTTTTGGACATGACGCCGCGCCGAACTCGACACGGAAATCCTGGGTGCGATCGGCCGAAGCCAGCGCGGTATGCGTCGCGGACAGCGCCTCGAACCTGTAAGCGACCTTGACGACGGACGCGGCGCGATCGGTCGGCGCGTTCAGCCAGAGATTGAAGCGGTAGAGCGGCATGCCGGCAGCGTCCACGCCGCCCGCAAATTCCTCGGCGCGCGCCTTGACCATATCCTTGAAGCTCGCATCGCTTGGCGGCATCAGCTTGCCGGGCGTCTCGCCCGTCCGCGCGGCCACTTCAGTCCAGAGTTCGTCAGGGCCGCTTTGCGCGGCCCCATTGTCCAGCGTTACAAACGGGTCCGCCCCTAATTCGGCCGGCGCTTCGTCTTCGGCTTGCGCCTCTACGTCGGAAACGCTGCCCGCCCAGAGTTCGGCGGGTGAGCCATCGGGCGTTGCGCCGGACGGTGTCAGGAAAATCTGGTTGGGAGCCTGGCTCTGGCCGCCTCCTTCACTCAGGTGCGCGGATTTCTGGAATTCGCTCGATCCGCCGACGGGGATCTCGCTGGACTGGCTCGCGCCGCCCATCCAGAACACAAGGCCCAGCGCCACAGCGCAGACGCCGAGGACCGCTGCACCCAGTCTTAACTCGCGACGACGAATACGCATCACCGCCCCCTCCGATAACCTCACTTCCGCTAACATGGCGCGCACACCAGCCACAAGCGCGCGAGGGGTCCGTCAACGCCGTATATCGGATCGGCTTGCGGAAATGTCACACTGGGGAGATTGCGCAGCGCCTTTGTCCGGTCCTCCCGCGTAGCCCGGCACATGTCCCATTCCTGTCCGTTCGGATAGGCCCCGACGACGGACAGATTGTCGGCCTGGATCCGGCAATGGCCAACGCCAGCGGGGATGAGGACGGCGTCGCCTTCGCTGAGTTTAACGACCGGCCCCTCAGGCCCGCCAAACTGCACGCCGGCCCATCCGCGCGCGATGCCCAGCACTTCATGGGCGGTCGAATGGTAATGATGAAAATCGTAGATGCCGTCGACCCAGGCGTCGCGCCAATCGTTGCGCGCGAACAGCGACTGGAATGCGTCTTCGGCGCGCGCCGCCTGTCCACTATCGAGCACGTTTCGATATATGATCAGGGGATAGTGGGAGTTGTTCGGAATGCAGCCGTCATCGTCGATGATGCGGCTTTCGATGTCGCTTTCGCGCCAGGAACCCATGAGCGCCGCCCTCCGCAACGACCCGCGCCATCGGTCCCTTAACCGCCAACATCGGCCCGCCGTTCCGTATGACGATGGGCCGGGGGTCGATGGCCGCCGAATCTACCTACAGCAGTCACGCAATGCGGTGGCTGGCGAAGCGGCAGAGCGCTAGCCTAACGCGAAATTTTGATGCTGAAACCGGCCGGAGATTGGCGAGCCGGAATCCATTGCGACCTGGCCGTATCTTGCTGGCTTTGCCGATTCCCTGCTCATGCCAGGCGCTTGCAAGCCCGAAAATCCAGGGGGCGTCAAAACGCCTCCGGACATGTTTGCGGTCAACACACGATAGACATGTGCAAAGGCAAGCGTGGTAACGGGGATCGAGACGAGCAGGCCGACGACAAGGGCAAGAAGTCCGGCGAGATTTATCAGCAGGACCATGAGGAGGAATCCTAAGAGAGGCCACTTGTGCCCACGCGCGAGGGCGGCGCTTTCCTTCATCGCCTCGATCGGACCCCGTTCACGATCAATAATGATGAAGGTTGTGAACATGAACATCAGTGCAGCGATAATCCCCGGCACAATAAGCAAGATCAATTCGACGCCGTTCGCGAGCGTCACGACAACCATGGCTGCGAGATAGTTCAAGAACGGGCGGGGATGCCGTAGCGACGAGAGTTCAACGGTCGCGGGATTGTCGTGCGCTTTAAGGAAAAAGGCCGTCGCGCCCATACTGACGAGGGTGCTCAACAACCAATTTACCAACCAGCCGGGATGCGAGGGCTCCTCCATTGAGCCCGTGATCGCCACGTCTATGGCAGAGGAGATCGAGGCAATAACGATAGAGACAATCGCGATAACAAGCGTCGCGCCGATGAAGAACCATGGCCTGGTTAAATGTCTTCCATCCGAAACGTAGTGCTGATCCGACTGAAAATTCCATTGCCCAGCCCCCCTCCACTACGGATACAGAAAAGCATTCAATCAAGCACCCGGCAAGGTCCGCAGAGCTAAACGTCTGCGGTGACAGTTCGGACTGCAGTCCGACTTCTACGCGCCAGGTGTCCGGCCGTTGACAATATCCGCGTCACCATCAGACATCCAAGCCAAACCTGATTATGCCCGCCGATCTCGCTTTGGTGTGGTGCTTCGCGCTTGAACTCGGTGGATAACGTGGAAAACGAATCCACGCCGCGTGACGCGCCGGATGGGTGCGATACGCTCTAACCATCGAGTGAAGGTCTTGAGTTTCCTTACGGGGTGACCCCTCGCGCAGGAAGCGGCGGACCCCTCTCTTGAAGGGCCTAAAGGCAGGCCCGGGGTTGCTCCTGCCTGGGGCGGCTCAGGCGGATGGACCGGACGTGTGGAGCGTCTCGGGTGTTTCACAGAAGAGCCGGCGCAAGCCGGTTTCTATGCGGGATGGCCGGTCGACAAGGCGCAAGACGAGCGCCGGAAATATCCGTCGAAGGTTCTGGCGTCTGGCCAGGCGCCGGGGCCACGTCGCAGCAAAGCGACGCTAAAAAAGTGCTGCGGCTGACGCCGTGAAACTTGAGTTCCGGTTCGCCGGAATGAAGGCAAGCGGCAGGAGACCGAAAGGCCTCCACCCGGGATCGCAAGATCCCAAACGGAGCTGCAAGGTTCCGTCGAAGCCGAAGGGCTTCACCAAGGTCTGAATGTCATCGCCGAAAGGTCGTGACGGACAGGCCGCCGGGGCCGAAAGGCCTCGAAGGGCGGACGTTCGGATCGCAAGATCCGCGCCGACGCCGAGGGATCGGAAGATCCCACCCCGCGATCGGAAAACTGATTGCTCCGAACGGGCAAGAGGGGATCAGAATCGCAAAGGGAGGCGGGGCGCGAGCTCCGCCTTGCCTTTTTCCGGTCGCACCAGATCGACTCCGATAGTGTGAGCATGATGTCGTCCGAAACCCGCTTCACACCCCGGATCAAGTCCGGGGCAGGCTTTTTCGGCATCATGCTCTAGCTTGCCGCCTCTCTCCCCATCACGCGAATGAGAGGAGCCTCGCTTCGCTGTTCAAACGCAGGTTCCTCGCGTGCAGCTTCGCCCTTATGTCCAGCGCAACCCGCTTGGCCTGCGCGCGGATTTCCGGAACAGCGGTGATCTCTCAAAACACACCGCGCGTCAGACCGCCCAGCGTGTAGAGGTCTGATGCCACACGTCCGTCGGCCCAAATCGCGCGAGCATCGTCGTCGACGTCGATGCCTTGCTCAAATGCGTCCGCGCGGATTGCGTCCGTCTCTCGCAACGAGTCGAGAAGGAGATCGCCGTCCGTAGCCGGAGCGTAGTCGGGACCTGTGCAGTTGACGATGGCACCGAACCTGCGTGACCAAGGACCAGTGGGCGAACCGAAGGAAACCAGCAGCCCCTCATCCGTCCGGTCGATCCGCGTCAGCCTTCCCCGCATCTGTCCGATCAGGCCGGCCCGCTTCGCCGCCGCGATCCGATCCCAGACGAACGGGGCCACACGATGCCGTTCGGAATCCCAGAAGGGGCGAACGTGCCGCAGGAAGCGCCGGCGTTCCGCCTGCGGCGCGTGACGCCAGAGCGCAGAGACGATCGGCCGGATGGAATCGATGACGCCGTGCCGCAAGACCGGATCTTCTCCGACTTCCGCCAGACGAAGACGGACCCCGCGCACCAGCGCGCCGAGCGTCTGCGGAAAGGGCGGCTTGAGCCACGGCTCCAGCCGCGGCGGCGAGCGGTGATGGCCGGGCAGGAGACCGCGCCGCGAGATCATCACAATGGGCGCGGTCCTGCCGGCGTCGATCAGCTCGAGCGCGATATCGACAGCCGTCAGCCCCGCACCGAGAACCGCGACCGGCAGGTCGCGCGGAACCGCGGTCATCGCGAGAGGATCCCACGGGTCCTCGATAATACGCATGTCAGGTCCGTCGCTGTCGCGGGCGATAGGCGCGGGCGCGCGATTGCCTGTCGCGAGCACGAGCACGCTCGCCTCCACGGCGCGTTGGTCCTCCAGCGTGACGCGCCAGCGACCCGGCTCTCGCGCCGCCGCGACCGCCCTCCCCTCCAGGACTGCGACACGGCCCAGCCCCGCCAGCGCATCGATCAGGTAATCCCCGTAGTCGACGCGCCATGCGAAATCTGCGCCTTCCCACGCCCGTCCGTCCCGGCCGCGATGACGGTTCAGCCAGTGCACGAAATGCATTGGGTCATCCGCCCAGACGGACATCCGCTCGGCCCGCGTGTTGAGGACGTGACGCCGTGCCGCCACCCCGTAAGCAAGGCCGCGCCCCGGCGTGCGGCTCGCATCGATCACGGCCACCGTCAGGCTCGGCGCGAGGCGTGACAGGGTCGCGGACAAGAGAACCGCGCTTGCGCCGCCGCTGCAGATGGCGACGTCCGCAACCATGCCGAGCCTGCCCGTCTTCAAGCCGCGCCACTGCGTGCTCATCGCCGCCGCCTCTAATCTCGACCAAATTGGTAGTGTATAGGCAAAATTGGCGCGCGCAAGCGTGTCGAGTCAAAACGAATCGGCCATCGCTGGCAGAAGTCCGTTTCAGGATTGCGTCGCCTTCGCTCCGCAGGCGTCAGCCGGCAGAAGCAGACTCTGCCGCGCGCTTGATGTCGCGAAGGTCGGCTTCCAGCTGACGCCTGACAGACCTGAGCATCACCAGTCCCGGTAAGAACAACAGCCGCGCCATCAGAGTCGTCGGCTGTCCCTCGAATCGCAGGGTCAGGCGCACGACGTCACCCGCCTGCTCCACAATATGGTCCGCGACGTACGCCGTGCCGTGATTTTGAGCCGTCAGTCGTAACAGCTTCGGCGCGTCGATCGTCTCGACAATCATCTCCTCGGTCGACTCGCGACCGAACATCTTTCGGGTTTCGCGGAAGCGCGTTCCGCAGGTGAGCGGCCCAGGCGCAAGGATTTCAACGCGCTGGATCGCGCTGATGAACTCCGGCCAGCGTGCCACATCGCTGACAAGGGCGAACACGCGCTCCGGCGACGCCACAATATTTTCCGTGATTTCCAGTTCCATTTTCACGGACAGCATCCCCCGGGGCGGTTTTCGGCCTGACGCCTTCAATCCATTAACTTACCGGGAGGGTTTCCGCACCACCGTGGTCGCGAGTCATGGCGGCCGTCAGGCGTGCTTGCGGATATCGATCTTCCGCGATGGCCGTTTGGGCCGCGACGGCGTGGGCGGCAGTTCGCCCGGCTCCCGCAGGCGCGGCAGCGCCTGCATCACGCGCTTTTTCGGAAAACCAATGATGACTTCGGTGCCGACGCGTAGTTTGCTTTGCAGATCGAACGAACCGTCATGAAGCTCGACCAGACCTTTGACGATGTTGAGCCCGAGCCCGGTTCCGCCTTCGGCCGTCTGGTGCGCGAGCGACCCCTGCCCGAAGGTCTTCAGCACGCGCGGGATTTCCTTTTCCGGGATGCCCGGTCCTGTATCCCTCACGCTGAGGAACTGACTGCCATCCTCGCGTTCGGCGACCGTCAGCGTGATCGTCCCGCCCGTTGGCGTGAACTTGAGCGCGTTCGAAAGAAGGTTTAGGCAGATCTGCCGCACCGCGCGTTCGTCGGCCCAGATCGGCGACAGCTTTTCCGTCACGTTCTCGACGAGAGTCAGCCCCTTGCTTTCGGCCCGAAGCTTGATGAGACGCCGGCAATCTTCCACCACGTCGCCCAGCACCACGGGCTGTTCGTTGAGTTCGTAGCGGCCGGCCTCGATGCGCGACAGGTCGAGGATCTCGTTGATGAGTTTCAACAGGTGTTGCCCGCTGTCGTGGATGTCGGAGGCGTATTCGCGATAGGTCGGTACCGCGTGCTGGCCGAGGATTTCGCTCTTCATCACTTCCGAGAAACCGATGATCGCGTTGAGCGGCGTGCGCAGTTCGTGGCTCATCGTGGCGAGGAACCGGGACTTGGCGAAGTTTGCCTCCTCGGCCCGCCGACGGCCTTCGTCGGAGATCGATTTGGCCTGCTCGATCTCGGCGATCAGCGCGTCCTTCTCGGCCCGATATTCCAGCATGGCGAGGACGGTCTCGTTGAACCCCTTCATCAGGATGATGAAGTAGAGGTTCACGCCGATCGCCATCAGCGCCATCGCCCAATAGAACGGACTGTCGAGCAGGGCCAGACGCACGACGAGCGCTATCGTGATCGGCAGCGTGCCGGCATATACGATGCGCGTGGCCGTGGCGGCGAACAGCATACGCATGGAGATGACAACAATCAGCGCGGCGAAGATGAACATCACCGCCGATTCGTTGTTCGGATCGATCGAGACGAAGGCGACCGAGGCCCAGCTCGCGCCGTAGAGGAATTCAGCCGCGGCGATTTTCGACTGCCAGGTCTTCAGCGCATCGTCGGAGCGCGGCTGTCTGGCGAACTGGCGGCACGTCGACAGCAGGATGCCCTTGGCGATCAGCACTATGCCGAGCCACAGGACAAGCTGTTCGACGGGCGCCCAGAACATCGCTCCGATGGCCACGATGACGGCGAGAAGCGGAACGGTCAGCGCGGCGGAAAGCTCGTTCCGCACGAACATCATCAGGAGTTCGTACTCGAATTCCGGTTTGAACCCGGCGGTGTTCGCGAGCTTCTCCCGCACCTCCTTCACGCTGCGTGTCACCGACCGCTGCGCGGCGGCGCCCGCTTCCGCAAGCGTCGGATTCTCCCCGATTTGTGCAGTGATACTCATGACAACCTGCAGCGGAACAGCCACCCCCTCGGCGGGAGGCGGCGACCCCCCGGTGGCATGGGTCACTTTCGCGCAACAATCGCTAACAGCGCGTTTACTAAACCGTGCGCATCTGCGATTTCGGTCCGCCTTGGTCCATCCGGTGTGGATGACCAAACGGTCCGCAAAGCCGATTCCATTCCCAACCGGCCGCCTGTAGCGTGCCTCGCATGAAAATCATCGAGGATGGGCGAACGCCCAATTCGAGGCGGGTTCGCATCTTCCTCGCCGAGAAGAGTGTGCCCATGACGTTCGAGCAGATCGACATCAACGCGGGCGATCACATGCAGCCCGCGTTCTCCGAGCTCAATCCCATGCGGCGCGTGCCGGTGCTCGTTCTGGACGACGGCGCGGCCATCGCCGAGTCGGTCGCCATCTGCCGCTATTTCGACGAGATTGTGCCCGAGCCGGCATTGATGGGCCGCGGCGCACGCGATGCTGCGATGGTCGAGATGTGGCAGCGCCGGATGGAGAACGAACTGTTTTTTCCCGTGACCCAAAGTTTTCGGCACCGCCACCCGGCCATGGCTCAGATGGAAAATCCGCAAGTGCCGGCATGGGGCGAGGCGTGCGCTGACCGCGCCATCCGGATGCTTCCCGTTCTTGACGATCGGCTGAAGGACAGCGCCTTCGTCGCCGGCGACGAATTCACCATCGCCGACATCACGGCCCTGGTCGCGATCGATTTTATGAAGCCGGCCAAACTCGCTGTGCCCGAAGGGCTTGATCATCTCGCCCGCTGGCGCGGCACTGTTCAGGCGCGGCCGAGTGCGTCAGCATGATCCCGAAAAGTTGCAGACTTTTCGGACAGGATCATGCGCCAGACAAAAGCGCCTAGGGGGAAGGTATGCGTCTCACTGTTCTCGGCTGCGGCGATGCATTCGGCTCAGGCGGCCGGCTGAATACATGCTTCCACGTGACGCGCGCGGGGCAAGGCGCGTTCCTGATCGATTGCGGCGCGACGTCGCTGGTCGGGATGCGGCGCGAAGGGCTCGATCCGAACGATATCGAGACGATCTTCATCACCCATCTCCATGGCGACCATTTCGGCGGCCTTCCCTTTTTCCTGATCGATGCGCTGCATGTCAGCAGGCGGACGAAGCCGCTGCTCATCGTCGGACCCGAAACCACTGAGCATCGTTTCGTCACGGCAGCCGAGGCGCTCTATCCCGGCTGCACACATGCCTCTCGCAATTTCGAGCTGCTGTTCGAGACTTGGCGCAAGGAGGAGCCGCTCGACCTCGCCGCGCTGCGGGTTACACCCTTTGAGGTGAAGCACCCCGCGGGCGCGCCGCCTTACGCGCTGCGCTTTGAGTCGGGCGGCAAAGTAATGAGTTTCACGGGCGACACCGAATGGGTCGACAGCCTGATCCCGGCCGCGCGCGACGCCGACCTGTTCATTTCCGAATGCTACCAGTTCGAGGGGCCGACCCCCGTCCATCTCGACTACCGCACCCTGCTCGCGAATCTGCACAGGCTCGGCGCGAAACGCGTGCTGCTCACGCATATGGGTCAGGCGATGCTGGAGCGTCGCGGCGAGGTCGACGGCGAGAAATTCATGCTCGCCGAGGACGGCATGGTGATTGAGGTTTGAGGCGGCATCACCCGCCATGCAAGCCTACCACTGCACCCTGAAGCCGCCCGAGGCCATGTAGCCTTCGGTGTCCTCGCCGAAGATCAGGTCGACCTTGGAGAACGCCGAGACCGCGTTCGAGCCGAACAGGAACGTGTTGGTGCCGAGCGAGACCTCGCCCCAGCTGTCCTCGCGCTCGTCGCGGAAGCCGAAGCGGGCGCCGTTCGAGGTGAGCGTCGCGCGGTTGTCGTCGTCCGAAAGCTCGCCCCAGAGCGACGCGATCACGAACGGCTCGAAGCGGGCCATTCCCATTGTCAGCGATGTGCCGGCCCGCAGGCCCACACGGCCGCGCAGCGAGTCCTCGGCCTGGAAGCTGACCGTGTTGCCGGCGAAGGAGAGCCCGTCAATGTCGCTGTCGACATAGGCCAAAGTCAGCAGCGGCTCGAAGAAATAGCGGCCACTCTCGAAGCGCTAGCCGGTATCGACCCGGAAGCCGTAATTGTCGGCATCGAGATCTTTGGAGAAGCCAAAGGCCTTCGGCTCGATCTGCAGGAACTGGCCGTTGAACAATGCGTCTACGAACAATCCGCCCGAGAGGTAGGTGGCGGCGACGCCGACCTGTCCGCCCTCATAATCGAAGCGGCGTCCGTCGAGATTGTCGTAGGTAAGGTTGGCCGAGACCCCGCCGCCGAACACCGACAGCAGCAGTACGTCGGATGGGTTCATGACCCCCTTCATGGTGAAGTCGACGCCCGACTGGACATCGATGATGTAGAGCTCGCGATCGAGGTCGAAACTGAAGTTGCGGCCGAACGCGCTTGTCCGCGCTGAGTCGTCATGT
>JBKJVQ010000092.1:0-26140 GCA_046717125.1 Methyloligellaceae bacterium | reverse complement strand
GAGCTCCACGCCCATCTTGGTGCCGTAGATGATGGCGGCATTGGAATGGCGCGCGAGCACGTAGGAATTGGCCGACTGGTCGGGCGGGATGATGAAGACGTTCGGCGGGAGCGTCGGGAAGGCGCGCGCGATCTCCGAGATTGCGGTCTGGCGCGTGGTCAGCGGATTCTTCACTTCGGCGGGATGGACGCGGATGAGGAGCTGGAGATCGGGCCGCGCTGCGAACCAGCGTATCGTGTCGAACAGCCAACCGAGCATGTCGGGAAAGGCGTTCGACTGGTAGAACACCTGCGCGTCCCAGAGCACATTGGTGAAGGCCGCGACCGTCGGCTTCGAGAAATCGATGCCGTAGCGGTCGGCGATCTCCCCGATCGTCTGGGGCGCGGCGGCCTGATAGGTGATCCAGTCCTTCGCACCTGTCTCCCGCGCCCGCATATAGTCGTCGAGCGAAGTCTGCAGCGACGGCGACCAGGGAAGTTTCGTCCAGGCTGCGACCGGCTCGGTCATGAGCGTGAAATGATACGTGTCGTCGTGACTGAAGATGAAGCTGCCGGCGCGATAGGCGATGTTCCAAGTCACGAGCCTTGTGCCGTGCTTGCGGGCGATGTCGACGAGAATGCCCTGCGGCACGTAGATGCCGTGATGGGCGACGCACACGTCGAATTTCTCGCGCGCGAACAGGCGGTCGAGCGCGCTTGCGGCCATGAGGGAGGCCGCGAGATAGCGGCGGCGCACCGGCTCGGCCTCCGGCTCGTCGTCGAGTGTGCCGCGCGCGAAATAGCGTAGCGCGCCGGCGCGGGCATGCATGCCGACGCGCACGCTGTTCTCCTCCAGCGTATCCATCTCGTCGGCCGGAATGGTTCGCGCAATCGCCCAGCAGCGCTCCCGCTCGGCGGCATTGAGCGTCGCGCCGAGGCGGTGAACCGGGATGCCCAGTCCGTCCCACATACGCGCGGCGGGTTCGTAGCAGGGACCGCACAGCGTGCGCTGCGGGCCGTGGCGCAGGAAGTGGTCGTGATCGGGCCACCAGTTCATCTCGCAGGCAAGGCAAGCGGGCAGCGCCTTGTCGCAGAGGAGCCCGTGGGTGCGCGCGCCGCGTAGCGTCAACCCCACCGCGAGCGTCGAATCCAGCGTATTGGCGACGAGATGTGCGCCGACATTGGTCGCGATCAGCACTTTCGGGCCGGATGCGCGCGCTTTCGCCTCGGCCCAGGTGGCGGCGCTCTTGCCCTTCACGGCGCGCCAGTCCGGCAAGCCTCTAAACCTGTTCCTGAACCTCAGGTTCAGGAGGCGGAGGTCCCGGCCCAGTCGCCAGCTTTTCAGGAATTTACGCAACGCATCCGGACCCCGTCCAAGATCACGATCACTCCCGGTCGAATCGACAGAGAGTCATGAACGTGATCGGATTCAATAGTTTGAGCATGATGTCGTCCGAAAACCGCTTCATTCTTTTCGGCATCATGGCTCTTTTAAAGCGCGCGCACGCTGGCATCGCACTGCGAGGCAACCATGCGCGGGGACTGCAAGCGAGGCGTGGACCCGCCGTTGCGCCTTGAACGGTCGGCGGTGGCTCTGTAAGGGATCCGCCGATGACCGCCGAGACGCCCGACCTGACCCGATCCGCGCCTGCCCAGGATGGGCTGGATCCGATAGTGCGCTTTTCGGTGGGATTTTCCGACAGCGTCTCCAAGACAATCAGGCGTGAGGACGTCGAAGCGTTTGCCTCGCTTTCGGGCGATTACAACGCGTTGCATATGGACGACGAGTTCGCCGCCCGAACTGAGTTCGAGCAGCGCGTCGTCCATGGCTTCCTGCATGCGAGCCTGCTCTCTACGCTGGTCGGCATGAAGATTCCGGGACGCGGCGCGCTCTATCTCTCCCAATCCATCGACTTCACGCAGCCGGTCTTTATCGGCGACACAGTCAAAGCTGTCGGCACGGTCACCGCCGCAGACCCGGAGACGCGCGTCATCCATATAAGGACCGAATGCTTCAATCAGCACGGCCGCGCGGTCCTTACGGGCGAGGCGCGCGTCAAGGTTCTGCGCTTCGCGCCGCCTCAATCACCGCCGCGCTCCCGAAAGGCATCCTCGATGAGCGATCTGTTGTCAGGTCAAACCGCGCTGGTCACGGGCGCATCGCGCGGCATCGGCCGGTCGGTCGCGCGCACCCTTGCCGCGCACGGGGCGACAGTCTGGATCAACTACAACGCCAGCAAGGACGCGGCGGAAAGCCTCGCCGCCGAAATCGCCGCCGAGAACGGCGCCGCTCGTACCGTCAAGGCCGATATCAGCGATGCGAGCGAGGTCCAGCGCATGCTGGCCGGCATCGAAGGAGCGGGCGGGCTGGATATGCTGGTCAATAATGCGGGGCCCCGGATCAAGTCGGCGTCGTTCGAGGATTTTGCGTGGGACGACATGCGGGACGCCTTCGAACAGATCGTCGGCGGCGTGTTCCACGTCACCCGCGCCGCTCTGCCGCTGCTGAAACAGAGAAGCGGCAGCATTGTCAATGTCGTCACCTCGGCGGTGATGGGCCGCACGGCCTATAACTGGCTCCCTTACGTTGCCGCGAAGAGCGCGCTGCTCGGCATGAGCAAGAACCTCGCGCAGGAACTGGGGCCGGCGGGCGTCCGCGTGAACGCCGTCTCCCCCTCGATGACAGACACAGATCTCGTCGCCAATGTGCCGGAGCGCTTCCGTCAAATGGCCGTCAGCCGCACGCCTTTGCGCCGGATGGCCAATGTTGACGATGTGGCGGGAGCCGTGCTTTTTCTGGTATCTCCCTATGCCGGTTTCGTCACCGGTGAGAACCTTCTCGTCACGGGTGGCGACGTGATGGTCTAACGACCGTCCTTTCTTTCGGGGCGCGTCCAGCGCCGAAACAGACAGGCCAGAACGAGCGTCTCGCAACTTTGCGTGCAGGCCGGTTGCAGCGAACCCGAGAAGCCATGCCGATGACCGCGATGCAAGCTGGACGGACATCCAGCCTGGACAATTTGATCGACGCTGTGATCGCTAACGCGGCGGAGTGCCTGCGCGGGCGCGTATTCCTGCGCGCGGTCGACTGGAGCGCCGTTCGGCCAGCGCAAGTCGCGCGGCTGACCCAGAACCTTGAAGCTGAGTCCGTTCCGCTGCCCGCTTGGCTTGCGTCGGCGCTGCTGGCTTCTGGTCATTGCCTGCCGGCATCGCAATTGCCAACTCTTGGCGCCGCACTCAACGCCCTCAACAGCTTGAACCGTCTGCGCCGTCCGGGCCATGATGGCGACGCGCACGCAGAAGCCGCGGCGGCTACCCGCGATCTCGTTGCGCGGGACGATATCGCGCCGGAAGTCGTGGCCGCCGCCGTGAAGCACCTCGTCGGCCTGGGTGAGGGCGAACTCGCCGCGCGCGTTGCCCTCGCACATTGGCGGACAGGTCCGCAGCTTCTCCGCCTCGCTCAACCTCATCTTGGGTTACTGCGGGAGACCCTCCCCGCGGTTCGCCTGCGCGTTACGGGCGTCTCGAATGCGCAGGGGCTGGCGGCCAATCTGCCTGCCGCCTTCGCCGCTGCCGGTTACAACGCGTCGGTGTCGGAATCCGAGTTCGGGCAGGCTTTTCCCGAATTGCTGCAAGTGGGCGAAGAGGACCGGGACGCGCTCATCGTCCTGCTCGACCTCGACGGGCTACATGCCCGCGACTGGCGACAGGAGAAACAGGCCGACGACGCGCTGACGCGCAAGCTCGATCTTCTTGCGTCTGCCCTCGAAACCTATGCGAGCGCCGGTGCCGGTCCCGTCATCATCAATACTGTCCCTTACGCCCATGCGCCGACCGCGGGGTTGATCGATGGCCGCCATCCGTCCGGGACGGCGTGGGCTATCGCCGAGATCAATACGCGCTTGCAGGATGTCGCGCAGCGTCACAGCCAGGTCCTACTGGTCGACGCCCATGGGGCGCTCGGCGGCATCGCGCCTTCGAAATGGATCGATCCCAAGCTCGCCTTATACGGGCGCATGCCCTATGCCGCCGACGCCACGCGCCATCTCGCCATGGCTTTCGCGCGCGCATTCCAGTCACTGAAGCGTGGTCCCGCCAAGGTGCTGGCGCTCGATCTCGACAACACAGTCTGGGGCGGAATCTTCGGCGAGGACGGCGTTTCCAAATTGCTTTGCGATGACGAGTTTCCGGGCAACGCGTTCAAAGCATTCCAGCATGAATGCCTGCGGCTCAAGGGGCAGGGCATGCTGCTCGCCCTGCTCAGCAAGAATAACCCGGACGCAATCACAGCGTTCGCCGACCATCCGGGGATGCTGCTGAAGGAGGACGATTTCGTCGCGATACGGATCAACTGGGAGCCGAAAGCGGCCAACATCCAGAGCCTCGCCCAGGAGCTCAATCTCGGCCTCGATAGTTTTGTCTTTCTCGACGACAGCCCGCATGAGCGGGACGCCATGCGTCGCGTGCTCCCTGACGTGATCGTGCCCGAACTTCCTGACGATCCCGCGGCCCGGCCTTTCTGGCTGCGGCGTCTCTCCGTCACCTGGCCCGTGCGGCTGACCGAGGAGGACAGCCGACGCAACGAGATGTACCGCGCCGAGCGGCAACGCAACTCGCTGCGCCAATCGACGGGGAGTCTGAACGACTATCTGAAGGATCTCGACCAGAGCCTGACGGTCGAGGAGGTTGCGCCCGCAACGCTGGCGCGCGCGGCGCAGCTGCATCTGCGCACCAATCAGTTCAACCTGACCACGGAGCGGTTCGACGAAGCCGCCCTCCAGGCGATGATGGACGATCCTGCGCGCCATATAATTCTGATCGGCCGGGCGCTGGACAGGTTTGGCGATCACGGTCTTTCAATTTGCGCGACCGGGCGGATCGACGGCGATGCGGCGACGATCACGAGCTTCCTCATGAGCTGCCGGATCATCGGGCGCGGGGTTGAGACAGCGTTCCTCGGCACGCTGCTCGATATGCTGAAGGAACGCGGCGTCCGGCGGGTTGCGGCGGCCTATATTCCGACCAAAAAAAACGCCATGGTTCAGTCCTTTTATGCCAGTAACGGGTTCTCCGCGGCCGGGCAGGACGGCGAGACGAGCCTGTGGGAACGGGATTTGATCGGGCCTACGCCTTTTGCATGGCCTGAATTTATAACGGTCCACAGGGATTAAGCAGTCAGCGGGTGTGGGGTGGTCGATGGTGCGTTCGGATATCCAAGTCCTGTTTGCGGACGTTTTCAATTATGACGGCTCCGTGACGCGGAGCACATCGCGAACCGACGTGGCCCGATGGGATTCGCTGCGGCATGTCGCGCTGGTCAATGCGATCGAGCAGCAGTTCGGCCTCTCGCTTTCGATGGACGAAATGATCGAGATTCGCAGCGTGCAGGATATCGAGAACATCCTGGAGCGGCATGGTGTCTGAGGTTGCTGAACGCCAGCCGGATGAGGTGGCTGAACGCCAGCCAGAGGATGCGTCCGCCGGTGCGCGGGATGGTGCAGGCACGTCGGGCGTCGAAGGCGGAGAGCGGGTCGATCAGCTCATCGGCGGCTTTATCAGGAAACGTTACGGCGTTTCGCTGCGGGACGTCTATTCCAGCATGCGCGCACGGCTGCTGACCGATGTCGAGCATGTCCCCTGCAATCTGTGCGGTACGGACGCGCCGGTCACACTCGCTCACACCGACAAATACGGCCTCGGCATTACGACGGTGATGTGCCGGCAGTGCGGGCTGATGTACCTCAATCCGCGCCCGACTGAAACGAGCTACGGCAAATTCTATACCGACGGCAGCAGCGAGGAAGGCGACTACCACACCACGCTAAGCCTCGGCACGATCGAGGCGCAGCTCAAGCGTCATTTCGGATCCCAATTCGAGATGAAAGAGGAGGACAGGGAAGCGCTGCGCGCGTTCAACCGCCGAAAATATACTGAACTCGCGCCAGGCTCGCCCGAGCCCGAGCCCAGCGACGACGAGATCGCGACCCTGCTGGAAAGCCGGGCCAGGGACCGTGAGAATTGGGAATTCGAAGCCTATGCGGACAATCTTTACGCGTATCTGAAGCCAGACGTGCCCGAAGGCGGCAAAGTCTTCGAGGCGGGCGCGGGATGGGGCAAGTTGCTTGAGCCCTGGCGCGACCGGCACGGGTGCGAAGTCACAGGGCTAGAGCCGCGCGCGGCGACCGTGCAGGCGGCCATGGACCATCTCGGAATCGAATTGTTCCAGGGATTTCCCGCGACGGCCGACATTCCGGAAAATACCTACGACGTCGTCATGAATATCCGAACGATCAATCACATGCTCGATCCGCTCGGGGATTTGCGTCATGCCTGGCGCTGGCTGAAACAAGGCGGCATCCTGTTCATCGATATATCCGACGCCATTCGCGAAGCGCATTACGAAGGGTTCGAGAATAACGTCGTCGAAATCGACCACACCTATATGTTCTCGGTGAACACGCTGTCGGCCCTCGTCGAAAAAGCCGGCTTCGTCGTCGAACGCAAGGACATCGTCGATACGCGCCATGTGCTGCATGGCGATGCGGAAGCGCAGGAGCTCAAGCAAATCCGGATCGTCGCGCGGAAATCGGAACAGCAGGTCGAAATCCATTGGCCCGACCCGATGCAGGAGCTGGCGACTCTCCTGCAGGGAGAGCTGTATCATGAACGGGTGACGCAAGGAGCGCTACGGGGGCAGGTCAGAAACACGCAGCGCGGGCTCATGGCCAAGCTCACTGCCATGAAAAGCAAGCTCACTGCCATGAAAAGAATGCGCGGGCGGGACGTAAAGAAGCTTAAGAAAAAGCTCGTGGCGGCGCGTGCGCCCCGGAGCACGAAATCGATTGCGGCTAATTGGTTGGGGCTAGCGCGCAGCGGCTCCTCATCGCTGAAGAAGCGTCTGTGGAGGAGGGTCAGATGACGATGCGTTGGATCGGAGGCTGGATCGTCGTTTTGCTTACCTCGCTTGCAGCCATAATTGGGCCGGTGATGGGCGTGATCGCGAGGGTGATTAGAAAAATTGCCAGCCCGTTTAGCGCGGTGTCGAAGAGCCTATTGAGCGTTGTCGAGGAAGCGGGCCGATTGCGGAAGGAGACCGGCCGCGTCGCCGCCGACCTTGATGTTTGGCCATCCGATCAGGCCGCGCGTTTTTCGCTGGCGCCCGATCAAAAAACGATTTTCTTGCTGATAACCTGCGGTCAAGCAGTGCGCATGTTCCTCGTTTCGGATGTGTTAGAACGTCTGAAACGAAGCTTCAACGTCGTGATCCTCTCACCGTACGCATATTCGGACGATTTTCGGCAACGTTACCAGTCCGCCGGCGTCCATATCCTGCCTTGGTTCGAGAGCTTCCGCACAAGGTTCGAAAAGTTCTTTCATTACTACCTGATGAAGACGTCGGGCTCGCGGACTCATGCAAGCTGGCTGGAAAATCTGGAAGCGCGTTCAAAGGAGGAAGGCGAAGGCCGGGTGAGGTTTCTAAAGCACGCGGCCGTGCGGCGTACGTCCGATGCCGCAGGCGCGGTGCTCGGCCGCTCAGGCATGCAGTCGCTCTATGCGACGTATTTCCATGCCTATCTCGACAGGCGGATGTTCAATCGCCTGTTCGAAACTTATCGGCCGGCGCTCGTCATCTCGACCACTGCACAGCATGCCGAAGCCTGGCCGCTGACTTATTACGCACGCAAGAACGGCTGCACGACGCTCGCCAATATCCTGTCGTGGGACAATCCCACCACCAAACCGGCCATGGATTCCTCCTGTGACCATTACACGGTCTGGAGCGAAGAGATGAAAGGCGAGATGGCAGCGCATTTCCCCAACATCAAAGCCAATACGGTCGTGACGGGCGCGGCGCTGTTCGATCTTTATTTTCAGCGCCCCGGAGCCAAAGATCGCGTCTCCTTTGTTGAGACTTTGGGACTTCCAGCGGAGCTGCCCTACATCCTCTGGACCACAAACACGCCGGCGGGCATGCCCGATGAGCACATCATCGTACGCGAATTCTGGCGCCGTATACTGGCGTCCGGGATGGCTGGAAAGTGCGCTCTCCTGGTCCGGCTGCATCCCAAGGAATCGGATGAGAACTATCTTGACCTGAAGGATCTGCCGAATGTGGCGCTGACCTGCGCGGGCGATCCGCATTGGAGCAAAAGCGATCACTGGCTGCCGGACGAGAACGACATGAATCTCCTCGTCAACAGCATGATCCATGCCGCCGTCAGCATCAACGTTGCCTCGACCATGAGCCTGGAGAGCTTCGCCGTCGGCCTGCCGACCATCAACGTTGCGTTCAAATCCACCGATCAGGTTAAGGATCACGGCCTGCTGTGGAGTTTCGACATGTATCACGCAAGCGATCACTACCGTGCGCTGGTCGACAACGGCGCGGTCGACATTGTGCGCAGTATGGATGAACTGGTTGAAGCCACGATGCGATCGCTCAAAGACGGAACGGTCCGTCAGGACGCGATGCGCAGGACGCTGCGGCAGAAGGCGGCCTATAGCGACGGCACGGCCGCGCAACGCTTTTGCCAAGTCGTGGAAGAGATCATCGGGGGCCGGGAGACAGTGACCCCCATTTCGCCGACGGGGCGCTCCGAAATGCAGCCTTCGAGCCGCCCAATCGCCGAAGCGGCCGAGTGAGCTGGGTGGCGCCGCGCCGATGAAAGCCGTCATGTATCATTACGTGCGGCCAGCGACGGGCGACCTCCCGTATTTCCGGTATCTGCATGTTGGTGACTTTGAACGCCAGCTCGACTGGTTCGCCAGCCGGGAACGCTTCGTCACGCCTGACGACATGGCGCTGGCATGCGAGACTGGACGCGCTCCCGACGGCGCAATCCTGACGTTCGACGACGGTCTCGCCGACCATTACGAACATGTGTTGCCCATATTGAGGGAGCGCGGCATTTGCGGCTTCTTCTACGTCAGCACGTCGCCTTACGAAACGGGCAGGCTGCTGGACGTCCATCGTATCCATCTGCTGCTTGGGCGAATGGGCGGGAATGCGGCGCTGCAGTTGCTGAAAAATCATCTCGACAGCCGAATGCTCGGCGATGCCCATGTCAATGAATTCCACGAATCGACCTACAAAAACCAGGACAACGATCGCGCGACCACGAGCTTCAAGCGAATCCTCAATTATCTGATTTCATACGAACATCGCCGCGTCCTGCTCGATGGGATGTTCGCCGTCGAGTTCGGCGACGAGGGCCCCGTGGTGCAGAACTTTTACCTAAGTCCCGCGCAAATCGTGGAAATGGATCAGGCCGGCATGGTGATCGGAAGCCACGGTGTGAACCATTATGTTTTCAGCAAGCTTTCGGAACCAGACCAGCGGCAGGAGATCACCCGGTCGTTCGATTATCTGTCCACGCTCTTGGGCAAACAAATCCAAACGTTTTGCTATCCCTATGGCGGCCGCCATTCGTTCACAGCGCAAACGACGGCGCTGCTCGATAGCGAGGGCGCGGCCTATTCGTTCGATGTCAATCCAAGGGACGCAACGGACGAGGATTTTTCGAGCGCGCGCCAGGCGCTGCCACGTTATGACTGCAACATGTTTCCGCATGGCAGAGCGAGCTTCGGATCGACACGGGCGCAACAAGCGGCGTGACGCACGCCGCGTTCTTGCCCATAACGAGCGCGAGCGCCGAATACACTCGGCCAAGCGCGGTGAAAGCGCCGTTCGCAAGACGAGTCAGATCACCTGAGTGGTAGTACGCATGCCCAGAAAGATTGCCGTCGTCGTCACAGCGCGTCCGTCTTACGCCCGGATCAAGACGGTGCTCCAGGCGATCAAGGATCATCCCGATCTTGAGCTTCAGCTCGTGGTGGCGGCGTCCGCGCTACTCGAGCGCTACGGCAACGTCGCCGCGGTGATGCGCGACGACGGCTTCGAACCTGCCATGGAAGTCCACATGGTCGTGGAGGGCGAAACGCCGCTCACCAGCACAAAGACGGTCGGTCTCGGTATCGTTGAGATGGCGAACGTCTTTCATCACATGAAGCCGGACGCGGTGATCTCGGTCGCGGATCGCTACGAGACCATCACCACCGCGATCTCGGCTGCATACATGAACATTCCCGTCGCCCATGTGCAGGGCGGCGAGATTACCGGCTCGATCGACGAGAAGGTGCGCCATGCCGTGACCAAGCTCTCGGACCTGCATTTCGTCGCCAACGATCAGGCGGCGGAGCGTGTCCTGAAGATGGGCGAGCGGCCGGGTTCGGTGCATGTCACGGGGTGCCCGTCCATCGACCTCGCCGCCTCGGTGATGAACGGGGCGGATACCGGCGCGCTGAAGGCTCAGGTCGCGCATCATGTCGGGCGGGGCGTCGGCGAGCCGGTCGACCCGGACGGCGAATACATCATCTGCATGCAGCATCCGGTTACCTACGAATGGACCGACGCTGCCACGCAGGCGAACGAAACGCTCGCCGCCGTGCATGAGAGCGGCGTGCCCTGCTACTGGTTCTGGCCGAATGTCGATGCGGGCGGCGATCTCACCAGCAAATCCATCCGCATGTTCCGCGAGCAGAACCACGACAACAAAATTCGCTTTTTGAAGAACATGCCGCCGGAGACGTTCCTCCATCTCCTGTCCGGCGCGCGGGCGATTGTCGGCAATTCGAGCGTCGGCATCCGCGAGTCCTCCTATCTCGGCGTGCCGTGCGTCAATATAGGCTCGCGCCAGGCCGGCCGGGACTGCGGCAAACATGTCCGGCATGTGCCGCACGAGCAGGGTGCGATTTCGGCGGCCATGGAGGAGCAGCTCGGTCATGGCAAGTATGAGAGCGATCCAATCTATGGCGACGGGCTGGCAGGACCGCGCATTGCCGATCTGCTCTCGACCGAAGAATTGCTGACCGAGAAGAAGCTGGTTTATTGATTGCGCTGGAAAGACTCCGTCCATGACGGTGCTTGCAGTGATCACGGCGCGGGGTGGCTCCGTTACTCTGCCGCGCAAGAATGTGCTGTCCTTAGGGGGCAAGCCGCTCATCGCTTACAGCATCGAAGCCGCGCTCGGCGCGCGCGAAAAAGGGGCCCCGATTCTGGACGTGGTTGTATCGACGGACGACGAGGAGATCGCTGAGGTGAGCCGCCGGTATGGCGCGACGGCGCCGTTCCTGCGTCCAGCGGAGCTTGCCACTCCGGAAGCTGCATCGCTCCCCGTCGTCCAACACGCGGTGGATTTCATGGAGGAAGGGGCGGGATCGCATTTCGACTGGATTCTGCTTCTGCAGCCCACATCACCGCTCAGGACAGCAGACGACATCGTCGAGGCGCTCGGCCTCGGTGAAGAGAAAAACGCCACCGCCGTCATCAGCGTCACGGACGCGAACAGCGCGCATCCGGCCAAGCTGAAACTGGTCGAGGACGGGATGCTGCGCTCCTATCTCGGCACGACATTCACGCCGGTGCGGCGGCAGGATTTCGGCTTCAACGTCTACAGGACAAATGGCGCGATCTATCTCACCCGGCGTGACGTGCTGATGGACGAGCATTCGTTCTATGGGACGCGCCCTTGCGCTTATGTCATGCCGCCGGAGCGGTCGATCGACATCGATACGCGGTTCGATTTCGAGATCGCGGAATTCCTGTTCCAGCGGAAGAGGGCTGAGCAACGGGCGGAGGCGCTGGCATGAGCGCGGCGCGCGATACGATCATTGTCGCCGGGCACGAGATCCGGCAGAGCGGGCGGCCGTTCCTGATTGCCGAAGTCGCACAGGCGCATGACGGGTCGCTTGGTTTTGCGCATGCTTTCATCGATGTCGCGGCAGACGCCGGTGTCGACTGCATCAAATTCCAGACCCATATCGCCGACGCCGAGTCTACCCACGACGAAACCTTCCGTGTCGCCTTCAGCCGCGAGGACAAGACCCGCTTCGACTACTGGAAGCGGATGGAGTTCACCGAAGAGCAGTGGGATGGGCTCGCGCGGCACGCGCTCGACAAGGGCCTCGTGTTCCTCAGTTCCTGCTTCTCCGTCGCGGCAGTCGAGATGATGCGCCGCGTCGGCATGCCGGCGTGGAAAATTGGCTCGGGCGAGGTCGATACGCCCGACCTTTTCGACGCCATGGCGGGAGGCGGCGAGCCGATACTTCTCAGTTCCGGCATGAGCTCGTATGCGGACGTCGCCCGGCAGGTCGCCAGGGTGACCGAAGCCGGTGCACCGCTCGCGCTATTTCAGTGCACGACCCGCTATCCCACAGCGTTCCAGGATGTCGGGCTGAACGTGATCGACGAACTACACCGGACGTTCGGCTGTCCTGTCGGGCTCTCGGATCATTCGGGTACGATCTGGCCATCGGTTGCGGCGATGTCGCAGGGCGCCGCCATGATCGAGGTCCATGTGGCGTTGCACAGGCTGCAATTCGGACCCGACACGGTCGCGTCGCTCGATCCCTGCGCCTTGCGCCAGCTCGTCGAAGCCCGCGACGCCGTTGACCTCATGATGCGCAACCCGATAGACAAAGATGTGGTCGCCGCACAAATATCGGGATTGCGCACACTGTTCGGAAAATCGGTGGCGCTTCATCGGGCGTTACCACGAGGAACCAAGCTCGAGTTGGCGCATCTCACGCTGAAGAAACCAGGCGGCGGGTTGGGCGCCGACCTCATTCCGGAAGTCGTCGGGCGCACTCTCGTGCGGGACGTGGCCGCCGATCGGCTGTTGCGGATCGAGGATCTGAAGCCTGACGCACAAGACGTTCAGCGCTGACGGTATTCGGCCCGCTTCAATGCGCGCATACGGAGAGAGACAAGACCAAAGGTCAAACATGCTGGATTCGAGGTCCGACGCCTATCTGTCAGAGGATGAGTTCCTGCTTGCTCTTCGCGCCGGCGCAACACGTCTGCCGCGTGATGCAAATTGGGTAGAAGCGTTGGAGCGACGGTTCAAGCGCTCCCGCTTTGGCGGCGTCATGCGGCGCGTATTGGGCAAAGTGAAGCCGCACGACTGGAGGTTGCGACGCGGACTGAAAACACAGGTTACGCTGTGCGCTAGCGAAACCGGGATCTCGCCAAAACGGCTGGGCTATCTGCTTGAGCAGTTCTCGGCGAGAAACAGTAATTTTGAAGCTCTGCGCAAAACGAAAGATGATTGGGCCAAACGTTTGCGCGGTGCGCCGCGCCGGTCTGAACGGCCGCGTATCTGTCTGCTGATTTCAGACGGCCAGGCGACGCGCACATTCATTCTGACGGATGTTTGCCGGAAGCTTGTCGCCTGGGCAGACGTCATGATCCTCAGCCCTCTTGATATTTCCGAGGAGGTGGCTGCGCTCGGTCCGGGTGCGACGCTTCTGCCTATTCCGTTGATTCGCCGGTATCGCTTCGACACGTTGACCGCCTATCTCGGCTACCGGTTTACCGATAGCCCAACGGCCGCGCAGTTTCTTCTCCGGCTCGAAGAAAACTACCAGGACGCCTTGCAAAATGGCGGGATGAACGGATCGCTGAAGGTCTGGGGGATCGCGCGCGAATTTTCCTCGGCGGAAGACTATCGCAAAATCTATCTCTGGAGCCTGCGGTTTTTCGCCCATATGTACGCGCTGAAGGATGCCGCGCTCTTGCTGCGGTCCTTGCGGCCCGACCTCGTGCTCAACACAAGTTCGGTCAGCTGGTCATCGCGCCTTTGGTCGCGCGCTGCGTCGCTGGCGGGCATCCCGGTTGTTTCGAACGTCATCTCCTGGGACAACATGTCGACTAAAACGCTGTTCGACGAGATGTCACAGAGCTATCTCATCTGGAGCCATGAGATGGACGACGACTGCGCCGCCAGCCTTCCATTCGTGCGCAGCAGACCGCGGACCATCGTGGGGTCGCCGCAGTTCGAACCGATCGTCCAGGGAAAGGGGCTTGTCCCGCGAGCTGAATTCGTAACCCGATATGGCCTGTCCCCGGAGAAAAAGCTCGTTCTCTACACGACCGGCTCAAAGTCGCTGTTTCCGCGCGAACCCGAATGTCTCGAAGCGCTGTTGACGCACTGGCGCGCGAATTTACGCGACCGCGCCGACATTATGGTGCGTATGCATCCAAAGGACCGGCAGGGCCGATATGCCAAGGTCATCGAGAAGTTCCCCGACGTTCCGTTCACTCTTGCCGGTGAAACGCTTGCCGAGGAAGACGACTGGGTGCCAAATCGGAACGATATCTCGCTCCTCGTCAATCAACTCCATCACTGCGACCTGATCGTCAATGTTGCCTCGACCATGACGCTCGAAGGTTTCACGCTAGACAAGCCGGCGATCAATATCGGGTTCACGCTCGGCGAATCCGGCGGCGCGCGCTACCCGATGGACGATTACTACAAATCGCGTCATTACCGGGACATCGTCGATAGCGGCGCGGCGCGACTTGTCCACGATTATGCCGAATTGTTCGCGGCCATCGACGATGTGCTCGACCGAGGCGAATTCGACGTCGAGCGCCAGCGCGCAGTATTGCGAATGAAATGTCTCCATATTGAGGATTCATCTGATCGGATCGTCGCTTATGTAAAGAACTTCATCGGCCAGCAAGAGAACAGCGGTTAAACCCTTAAGTCTTATCGAACCTGCGGGAGAGGTCGATGCATGAGGTAGCTGAGTGTGCAGTGTGCTCCTGCACAGAGCGCACCATCGTCTGCGAATATACTCGCCTGATTTTTATAGATAATCTTGCTGACAATAGTCTTGCGCGGTATGATTATGCTCTTTGTCACGGATGCGGACTTGTTTATTCGACGCGTCGTCCCGACAAAGTCGAGTATGACTACATCTATGCAAACTTTAACGAGTTTCTGCTAAAGAATACTAAGGATACTTCCTTTAACGGGAACATTTTTCAGCCGGCCGCAAAAGAGAAAATCGATGAGCAATTCCTGTCATGGCAGGAATTGGAAAAAACATCAAAACCGGGCAAGAGCCTCCAGAAGCTACTGAAGGGAGAGCTCGAGTTGGCGCGCGAATACGCCAATATCATTACCTCGCATATGACGCTACCGGCCTGCGTCTGCTCCACATCCGCGCGAAGTCATCGACGCTTGCGGACATCCTGCGATTCGAACATGGTTTAGCCGATGCAGATATCATCACCCTGTTTCCGGCATACAAATATCTCGCAGAAAAGAATAGCGGGTTCCGTGTAGCGTGTTGCTTAAACTATGAGCGGTTTGAGATACCGTTCGACACGAAATACGACCTTATCCTGGAAAATCACATTTTTGGCCATACGCTTCGGGTCGATGACACGTTTGAAGTCTTCGCCCAGCATATGAACGAAGGTGGTTTTCTGTTCGTACGCAATGAGCCTTGCGACGAACAGATGTGCCGGCGCGGCAGCAATCTGTTTGCCGAGTTGCGTCCGTTCCACTTTCAGCAGTTCGATCTCGCAACGTTCAGGCGGATTCTTTCCCGGTACGGTTTCAGGGCGGTTTCGATCGACGTGCCCAACCCCAAAAAGTCAGAAATTGCGGGTCTCGCGAAATTCGAAGGCAGTCGGGTTGCATTCGAACGCATCGATGATGCGGCGCTAGAAAAGCGCCTTTCGATGTATGCGCAGTGGCGCGACGAAAGCATTCTTTCGCTGCCAAAAAATCTGGCGCTTGCCTTGTTCCGTGATGAATTGCCGGCTGTATGGAAGCGCGTGACCGAGAGCGGTCGTTTAGCCCTGAACAAGAGCGATGCGCCCCTCGCGTTGCGCACGTTTCATGATGCCAACGTGCCGCGCGAGTCGCTTGAAATCGCACGCGCCTGACGCGCGAGCGCTGCGTGCTGCCAAGTTAACTGCGCGTCTTGCTCAGGTGGAGCGCTTGCTTCGCTGCAGTTTCCCCTTCTCGTCAGCGTACGCCCTGCTTTCCGATCACTTCATCGCCTTAAACTCTTCTATTCGGGCTCTGTAACGCGAAGCGCGCTCTTCCGCCTGTGTGCGCCGCCTCTGCGCCAGTTCCAAACGTCCATTGTCGCGCTGCTCCCGCGTGCGGTCGAATTCAAGCTGGTTCCGCAGTAACTGCGCCATTTCCTCGAACGCGTCTGGCCAGTCAACCTCGCCGCCGACCTCCGACTTCCGGCCGATGATCCGAATCTGCTTGGGTTGGGGATCGCGGTCATCCCAGTCACGGGCCTGCTGAAGATCCTGCACGGTGCTTTCGACGATGGCGAAACCTGCCTTCTGAACCATCGCCGTCAAGGTCTTCCGCGAAAACATGAACGGGTGGTCGATTTCGACGACATTGCGCTCGAAGCCTTCGTAGCGCGTCTCGCAGATCGTATCCTGGATGTCTACGAAAAGGAGCCCATTGGGCTTGAGCCAACGCCAGGCACTGCGCAGGTCGCCAATGGGGTCCAGCATGTGGTTGATCGTGCGCGCGTTCAGCACAAGATCGTAAGCGTTTTCGGGAATGCGGGGATCGTCGGCAAATCCCTGTATCAGGTCGATCCCGTAGCGATCCTTGGCCAGCTTTACAGACTCCCGCTTCGGCTCGACTCCGGTCGCTTCGCAGCCATGCAGCGCGGCCCACGGCGCGAGCATCTTGCCGCCGCTTGCGCCGGGCTCAAACACCTTGCTCCCGCGCGGAACGTACGATTTGAGTTTCTCGTAAATATGCAGGCCGTAATAATCGAACTTGCCGACTCTGGCGGTATCGGCGGTTTCATCGCCTGGCTCATCGTCCTCAATGTCGTCGCCGTCGTCGTCGTTCTGTTCGGGATCGTCGGCACTGCTGCTGGACGGTTCGCTGTCGAGGTCAAGCGCATCCAGTCCGACGCGGCGCTTGGTCATGAAATCCTGCATGGCGCGCCGGGCCTCATCGTCCATCTCAAAATCGGGGCCGTAATAGAATTTGAGCAGGTCGCCGAGTGTCGCAAAGTCGACCTGGCGGTGGTAGACGCTGTCGGAAGCACCGCCCTCCTCATAGAATCTTCGGTAAATCGCCGCCGTCGGACGAGGATTGAGATAGATCAGGCCGCAGTTGCGGCACATGACGGATGTCAGCTCCAAGCGGTATTTGTCGCGCTGCGCAACGGGCTGCGCATCATCCTTGCCGCAGAGGTTGCAGTTTACATGCTCAAGCTCGGTCAGCAGTGAGCGCGCGCGCAGCTTTGACGATATATCACGCCACTTGATGCCATATTGCTGCTTCAAGAACTGGCTTACTACGCTCGCCGATTTCCGCCTGCGCATCGCTGCCTCCCTCCCGTTTTGTTCGCCGTGCATGTCGCATAGCATGGCCCATCTGGCGGGCAAACCGTGGACCCGGCGCGCGCGAGCCGACGCATGGACCGCAACTTCGCATCGCGTTGAGACCGACAACCGCGCACGCGCTGCGCCATCTCGAGCGTGAGAGGGCCTTTCGAAGTTTTGGATTGACCTCGCGCTTAGCGCCTGATTGTCATGGGAATGTAAGCGCACCGCGATATCGCTCGATCGCGCGAGTCAGGTCCGTTCGCGGCGATCAGGCGGTGCGAACGCGAGCGCACGTCAAGACGACAGACTTTTTATTAAGGGCAAGAATATTTTTGCTGAGTTGCGGCCTTTTCATTTTCAGCAGTTCGGACTTGCCTCGGTCAAGAGAATTCTGCAGCGTTTCGGATTTGAAGCCATCACTGTCGGGGTGTTAAAGAATAAAAAGAAGTCGGAGATATTTGGCGCGGCCAAATACGAGAAAGGGAAAGCTCAATTTGTTCCGATAGACGACCGCAGCCTCCGGCGTCGCATCGCGATGTAAGACAATGGAGGGATGAAAGTATATTGTCGGTGTCTGCAACGGTTGCGAAGGCCTTATATGGCGCAGAACTCAACGCTATCTGGGAGCGCGTTGAAGCCAGCGGGCGACTGCAGGAGCGAAGGTAGGGTGGCATAGCGGCGCTGAGGCCATTTGCGGAAGCCGGGGTGCCGCAGCCCGGGCTGGAAATGTTTCGGGCGGAGCGGGGCATACAGTTACCGAGGAATGTTGACCCCCAAGCCACTTTTCGAGCAAAGATCAGGCGCGGGTTGGTGACGGCCGCCCTCCTGAGACCGCTGCCGGAAAACAAAAAAAGGCGGCGTTCCAGGCACACGACAAGCGCCGCGAACTGAGGCACTGCTTGAGTTCCATTGTCACGTTCGATCCCGAGCGCCATCTCGATGCGTGGCGGATTTTCATCCGCGCAAGCTACGGCAATCCCGCCTATGTGCTGTTGTCCGAAAAATTCCGGCGCTGGCAGTTTCGCGATAATCCGGCCAACGAGACCGGGGCTTACACGCTCTGGCTGGTTCTGCATCGGGATGCGGTCGTCGCGCAGCTCGGCTTCGTGCCGTTTTTGGGGCAGGGACCCGACGGGGAGACGTTTCGGGGCGCGTATCCCGTCAACCTGATCGTCGATCCCGCTTACCGCGCCCTGGGGCTGGGCGCGGTCCTTGTGGACCGTCTGCTCAAGCAGACGCCCCATGTCGTCAATCCGGGATCGAGCGAAGCGGGCGCGACGCTGTGCGTCGGGCTCGGCATGGCCGATCTCGGGCATCTCCACCGATGGATCGCGATCGTCGATCCCGCAGGGGCCGCCCATCTTGCGACGGACGGCAAGCTGCCCGGCGTAGTGGCTGCCTCATCTGCGGGACGGACAGCGGAGACCGGGGCCGGCATCGCACCGGTCCGTCGCCTGCCGGACTTCGCCCCGGAATTCTTCCGGTTGCCGATAGGGGTGTGGCATGCACGCCGCGAACGCGACTTCATGCGCTGGCGATACGAGGACCACCCCGGGTTCGACTACGAGTTTTTGCTGGACCAATCCGGTCAGAACATTCTCGTCTTTCATGAAGAGCGGGAAACGGCGTCCGGTGTGTCGCTGCTGCGGATCGTCGATCTGATAGCCGACGAAGTGACTGCCCCCCGCCTGCTTGGCGCGGCCGTACGCGCGGCTCAAGCACGCGGCGCGGCGCTGATCGACTTCTACTGCAGCCTGACGCATTACGCACAGGCGCTGAACCAGACGGGCTTCTTCAACGAACAGGACCATGCTGACAGCCGCATCGCCGCGCTGTTTCAGCCGCTCGACTTCCGCAAGATCGGCATCAGGGTGCTGGTTTCAGGCCCGCACACGGGAGCGGACGCCGCGCGCTGGTACATCACCAAGGCCGACTCCGATCAGGACCGTCCGAATGACGCAGAACTTGTCGAGCGGCCATGAGCAAATCCGGCTGCTTAACAAGGCACGAGTAGTCGTCACAAAGCGTGCGCCTCACCGACACGCGCGGCGCGCTGAGCTGAAGCTCGCTCGATAGGCGCGGCCGGGCGCGCATCCGCGCGCGCGGAGGCGATGGCCGAACCAAGTGCCCTTGTCGTTTGGCGTGGCGTCGGGAAGATCCGATTCGTCAGGAAACGCTGCAGGAACTTTCCCGACACGGAATGGACATAGACCGGAACCTCGAGATCGAGCAGGCCTGCAATCGCCAGACGATGGCGTACACGCGTGAAGTGCAGGATGCTGCCCTCGTCATCGATCGTCACGACGGCATTGCCATCGAGGCCATCAGCTTCCAGCAGGCCCCTGCCGTCGGTCGTTGACAGGTCGATGATACCGTTTGTCTCAATGCTCTCGACCAGCGCTAGGCATCGATCGCGATAGCGTGCGAGCTGATCCTCTTCTGTGACCCTTATGCGCGTTTTGACGCCGCCCTCCGACGTTTGCCGAACAACGCGCCGCCCTTCGCGCAGGGGCGTCAGCATACAGCGTCGTGTCGCGCAGCTCGCGTCCTTGCCCGATGGTCTCTCCGATGAACCTGAATGTCGGGTGGTCGGTTAGCGTGACCATCGTCAGAGGAGAGTAGCTCACCAGATGGCATCGCCTTCGGCGGGATCCGGTCACGCTCTGCGTCAGGCTGCGCGCCGGAATCCAGATCGTCCGGGACAGACCGCGCTCTTGGCAAAACCTGTCGGCAGGATCCTGCTTGAGCAGCGTTTTGTCCTGCCGCGCGAAGATGTTGCGGGCAAGTACGCACTCCACCGAATGATAGAAGCGGCGAATTCTGTTCATGGATGACAGAATTATGACGGGTTCCGACGAAAAATGGAACCCTCTCCCGACATGCGCGTGATGTGCGGCGTCGGCGACCGCAATCGGCAGCTCGAGGCTACGTCGATCTGAGAGCGGCAGCCTGAATTATTTGTGCAAATTGCGGAGCGATGACGGCCCAGCTCAGCTCGGTCTCGGCGCTGGCCAGAGCGCGCGCCGCGCAATCCCGAAGCTCATCGGGCGAATTGACGAAGCGCAGGATCGCCTCTGCGACTGCAGCGCCGGACATTTCAACCGCGATGAGTCCGTTGACACCGTGCGTCACCTGCTCGGGCAGGCCGCCCACCGGCGTTGTTATTACGGGCCGTCCGCGACGAAATGCCAGCGGGATGACGCCCGACTGGCTTGCCTCGATATAGGGCAGCAGCACGGCATCGCACCAGTCGAGATGGGCGATTAATTTTTCGTCCGTTATCCAGCCGAGTTCAAGCTCGACATTGGGACGGGACCCAAGCGCGTTCAGCGCCTCGCTATCTTGGGCCGCCCCGGCGATCCGAACCGTGACGCGCTCGGAGGGCACGCGGTCCAGCGCGTCGATCAGAAGGGTCAGACCCTTGTATGTCTTGAGCCTCCCGGCCATCAGCAGGCGGAGCGGTTGCCGGCCGGGATAAAGCGGCGGTTCGGCGCGCGCCAGATTCAATTCCGGCATATCGAACGCCACATGCGGAATGGTGTGTTGCGGCGTGGCTCCGAGGATGCCGCGCTCGCGCAGCCGGCCGGCGACGAAATCCGACAGGGTGACAATGCCCGCACTGCGGCGCGCATGGTGCCTGTTCATCGCGTCGGCTAAATGGAAGGTGCCGCGGGGGTGGTGGGTCGCGTCGTGTATGATGGACACGACCGGGATGCCGCGGCGCCGAAGACGCCGATAGAGGAAGTAATCCCAATACGCCGGCATGGTATTGATGGCGACAAGCGGCCGGAACGTGTCTAGGCCCCGGTCTATCACGGCAATCGCGCGCTGAACCGCAAGCGTGCGCAGGACAAATTCCAGCCGGCCGCCATAGGTTTCGACGGGGTAATCGTTCAGCGCACGAAGGTTAGGATGCGCGAGTATTTCCGAGCCTGCCGCCAGCGACAGCCGTGTGTCGAAGCCGCACTCGGCGCGCAGCGCCTCAGACAGCTCCAGCGCGTAACGGGGTCCGCCGCCGAAGCGCCCCCATTGCCAGACAAGACATCGCGGTGTCCTCGGATTCTCCATCGGTCCATGCCTACACGCGCCGCTTCGGGCGCTCAAGCTTCCACGGTCCGTGGGCGGGCAATGCGGCTTCGGGAGCCGCTGGTGGACCCCGCCCGGGGCCGGTGATAAGACGGTCCGGGTGACACGCGGAAGGCCCGGCCGACCGCGGTATGGCGAGTTCGGGGTTTGCCTTGCGGCCTGGCGAAATCAAGATTGACGCGCTGGGTAAGCGCTACTTTTTCCAGTCGCGCTTCGACGACGACGACGGCGTCGATGAGGCCGAGAATGATCTGGAAGACGAAGACGAGGGCGCCAGCACCGGTCTCATGTCACTGTTTCGCAGCCAGGGATCGGAATTCTGGGCGCTCCGCGATGTCACCTGCCACATTCGGCCCGGAGAGCGCGTGGCTATTGTCGGCGGCAACGGTTCCGGAAAATCGACGCTGCTTCAGATCCTGTCCCGGGTGCTTCCGCCCTCCGAAGGCAGCGTCACCGGCGCCGGCATGGTTGTGCCTTTCGACGCGCTGCGGAAACCGATCTCGACGCAGGAGAGCGGCGTCGAGAATCTGCGCATGCTGGCGCGACTGCTCGGCATTCCGCTTGAGCATCTCGAAGAACGTCTCCCGGACATCGTCGCCTTTTCAGAACTCGGCCGGCTCGCCAACGAAAAGGTCTCGCGCTATTCCGACCGGTCCTATGCCCGACTCTCCATGGCGATGGGCGTGTTGGTCGACGCCGATGTGTATCTGGTCGACGACGGTCTCAAAGTCGGGGACGATCTTTTCCGGAACAAGTTCGAAGAGAAGCTTGCCGAGGTTCTGCGCGGAAACGTCACGCTGGTTTATGCCTCAAACAATCTGGGTCCGCTGCGGGTCTACTGCAGCCGGGCCATATGGCTGAGCCAGGGCCGGCTCGTTGCCGACGGAGAGGTCAACACCATCGTTCAAAAGTTTCTCGCTGCAAGCGATGACGCGATTGATCTTACGGAGCTGACCGCGCCGCGGAAAACGCTTTCCGCCGAAGCCGACAGCGCCTGGCCACAGGCGCTTGCGCCCGCAACCCCGGACAACAGCCTGCTTGAGCCGGCGCACGAATGGATGGCCGCGTGTTCAAACGCGGAACAGGCATGGCAGAATGTGCTGGGTAAATGGCGCAAGAAGCTCCGGACCAGCGATCTCGAAAATTCCGCGTCCGTTGTCGCCGAAACCCGCGAGCTCGGCGTCCTGCACATGCTTCGCTGTCTCAATTCGGAAGGTAAGCCATTTTCTCGCTGCCTTCCCGGAGAGCCGGTGTTCGTCGAGCTTCTGGCCGAAACATTGGTTCCTGACGTGAAGGTCGGGGTGCGGCTTAAATTCGACGCAGGCCCGGCCCTCATCTTTGTGTCGGAGCCTATCGTTCCTCTGCTCGCGAGCCGGCCCGGATCATTCCTCTTCCGGGTGGAAATCCCTGTGAACTTCATGGCGCATGCGGCGGAGAGCATGATGTCGAAAGTTCGAACGCGCATCCTTTTCAGGGCGCTCGGCGATGAGCGGAGCGAAATAGCCAACGCGACCTTTCGCTTCGATCTGCGTGGCGACGTCCGGGTCAGCTTCGACGAGCAGCGCGCCGCCAATGGCGAGCCGCCCACCAGCATCGCCGAGCCGACACCTGTCTCTATCAGTGGCGCCGACGAGATCGAAGGATCGGATCGCAATCCGTCCCCGCATCCGCCATTCACGCGCTGGGACGCTCTCAACCGCCGACCGGTCCTGCGCCCCGGGCTCGACTGGATGATCTACGAAGTCGTCAAGGAGGAGTCCGCCGAGCAGGCAGCCGCTTCGGTGCTGCAGGCGGGCCAACGCGTTCTCGATCCGGCGACGGGCTGAGCGGGATGACAGCCGAAAGTGCATTCGACGAGGCCAACGCGGGCGCGGACAATGCGCGCGCATGGCGCATTGCCCCGGCGCCGCCGAGCGTTGGGGGTCAGCTCGCCGCCGCCTGGCGCTACCGGCAGCTCTTCTGGATGCTCGCGGTGCGCGCGCTGTTCCACGTCTATCGCGGCGCGATTCTCGGCATTCTCTGGATGGCGATCAATCCGCTCGTGCTCGCGATACCCGCGGTCTTCATCGTCGGCAATCTTTTCGGCGTATCGGTCGATCCCGTGCCACTGCCGCTGTTCATCGTGGTCGGGCTCGCGGCTTGGACGCTGTTCCGGCGCTGCGTTCAGTGGATGACGAAGAGCATGAGTTCCGGGCGGAGGATCCTGAACCGAATGTACGTGCCTGCTCTGCTTCTTCTGCTGGCCAACGTCTCGCCGGGCTTTTTTCAGCTCCTCGTCGTGCTCGGCATCGTGCTCGGGCTAATTGTCTGGTACGGCCCGATAGAGGGCGTTTTCTACATCCCGTTCGGCTGGCACATGCTCGCCATCGTTCCGTCAATGCTGATGCTGGTGCTGGCGGCGCTGGCTTTGGGATGCTTCACCTCGATCCTTCACGCCGTCGCGAAGGACACCTGGCTGACGCTGCGCTATGTCCTCAGCGGCTGGATGCTTGCGACGCCGGTCGTGTACCCGGTAGCCATCATCCCGGAAGAGTATCGCTGGATTGCCTGGCTCAATCCGCTGACGGCTCCGGTGGAATTGTTCCGCTGGAGTCTGCTCGGATATGGGTCCGTGCCCTTGCATTACCTCGCGCTGTCGTCGGGGATGATCGCGGCCGCACTTTACCTGGGCTTATGGTTTTTCGCCCGGCAGCAGGGCAAGCTGTTCGACCACCTTTAACCTGTGTGGTTGGGCGGTGTATGTGGGCTGGGCGGGCGCTTGCCCGAGAACCGCTAATCGGGCTACCTCAACGCTCCGCTTTCGGCCCAGGGCGCTTCGAAGGCCGCAATGACCAAGCTGATCTATATCGGCGGCTACGGCCGCAGCGGCTCGACCCTGCTCGAATATCTGTTGACGGCAAGCCCTTCGCTTGTCGCCTGCGGCGAAATCATGCGTCACGTCAAACGGTTCCGACGGAAGCAGACCTGCACCTGTGGACGTCCCCCGAAGGATTGTCCCGTTTGGGGGCCGTTTCAGCGCAAGTCAAAGCAGTTGCCGGACGGCGACCACGAAGACCTCACCCTGGCTCTGCTGGCCCGTCTCGCAGGCGACTACAGCGCCGTCATAGACGGGTCGAAAACCGCGTGGGGCTCCTTCGCCATGCCGTTTCGTCTACGCAAGCGGCTTGGACGCGATTTTCTCCTGCTCCATATCATCCGCGATCCGAGGGCCGTCTGCTGGTCAACCATACGGACGGCCAGAAAACACCAGGACAGCCGCCTGACATCGGCGCCGATTTTACGGGGTCTCCGTACGGCCATTGGCTGGTCGCTTGCGAATATTGCCGCCGAGCTGTTCGGCCGGCGCCACCCAGAACTGTATATGCGCGTCACCTACGAGGAACTCACCCGTTCGCCTGAGACAACGCTTCGCAAAATATTGCACGAAGTCTCGGTGCCGCCTCCGGCCAACCTCGAGCACGATCGCTTCGATAACCGCCATCAGCTTTATGGAAACAGCATGCGTTTTAAGCCGCTGTCGCTCGGCGAGGTGCGGGAAGACGTGGCGTGGAAGAACGAGATGCCGGCCGGCATAAGGCGCCTGGCGACAGGCGTGTGCTGGCCCGTCGGGGCCAGATACGGATATTTCTCTTGAGCTGCGGCCGCGCCGGACGCCGCCTGTGCCGCGGATTGGAAGCAGCAATGGGAGCGGCGTGATGTGGGATGAGCGCTACTCCGGCGAAGAGTTCGTCTATGGCGAGGCTCCCAACGATTTCCTTCGCGAGAATATTGAACGTCTCCCGCGGGGGCGCACGCTCTGTCTTGCCGAAGGCGAGGGCCGCAACGCCGTTTTTCTCGCCGCGGCCGGGCACGACGTGCTGGCGGTCGATCAGTCGTCAGTTGGTCTGGCAAAGTCTGAACGGCTTGCGGCGCGCAGGGGTGTGAGGATACGCACGCAGGTCATCGCCTTGGAGGATTTCGATTCAGGTCAAAGCGCTTGGGACGCCGTGGTCAGCATTTTTGCGCACGTACCGTCGCTCGTGCGCCGCGAGCTGCATCGGCGCATTCGCTCGGCGCTGCGGCCGGGCGGTGTCCTGATCCTCGAAGCCTATACGCCCGCTCAACACGCAACGCCCGGGAAAGGCGGACCGCCGCCAGGACAGGAAGACCGGTTCATGACGCTGGCGTCTCTGCGTGAGGAACTGAAGGGACTCGAAGAGGTGCACGGCGTTGAACTCGTCCGCGACGTGAACGAAGGTGCTTTGCACACCGGTCCCGGCGCGGTCGTCCAGTTCATCGCCCGCCGTCCGTTGGAATGAAGCGCAGTTTGCGGGGTCGCGGCTCTGCGATTGCCAGCGACTGCCGCGATTCGCCGGAGGAGCTAAGCCATTGTTATGATGGTGACCCCGACAGGATTCGAACCTGTGATCCTTTTGTAGAAGCTTGGCAACTGATTGTCTGAGACCTCGCCAGCGAATTGGAGGAGACCATGTTTCGGCTTGCAACTTCAATGGCGCTGCAAATTACCTTCCTGTGTGTCGCTGTCGAACCAACTCGGGCAGCCGAGTATGGCACTGCAGAGGAAGCCAAAGCCATGCTCGAACGAGCAATTGCCGCGGTTAAAGAAGACAAAACGAAGGCACTAGACATGTTCAACAAGGGCGATGGCGGGTTTAGGGACCGCGACCTTTATGTGTTTTGCGCCAACACCTCCGACGGCATTTTGACGGCGCATCCCAACCTCAAGGGTGAGCATCTACAAGACATCAAGGGCAAGAAGGGCTATCCGCTCGGGCAAGAGATTATGCAGAACGCCACCGCAGGAACGATAAAAGAGCTTACCTACTGGTGGCCCCGTCCTGGGTCAGACAAGCCGTTGGAGAAGGTCACCTTCTACACCAGGGTCGGAGATCAAGACTGTGGTGTCGGT
>JBKJVQ010000091.1:0-2834 GCA_046717125.1 Methyloligellaceae bacterium | reverse complement strand
TCGGGCCGCGCGATTCATATGTAGCGGAGACAGCCTCAGGCCCGTGGATGCGCGGCGGCGTAAACCTCCAGCAGCCGCGCCTGGTCGACCTCCGTATAGACCTGTGTGGTCGACAGGCTCGCATGGCCGAGAAGTTCCTGGATCGCGCGCAAATCCGCGCCCGCGCCGAGCAGGTGTGTCGCGAAGGAGTGGCGCAGCGCGTGCGGGGTCGCCTTGTCGGACAGGCCAAGCGCGCCGCGCATCCGTGCGATCGACAATTGGATCAGCCGGGGCGAGAGCGGCCCGCCCTTTGCGCCGCGAAACAATGCCTCGTTCGGCGCGAGCCGGGAGGGGCAGGCGCTGAGATAGGCTTCCACGGCGCGGGCAGTTGCGGGGAGCACCGGGACGATCCGCGTCTTGCCGCCCTTGCCGGTCACGCGGAGGCTGGTGACGCCGGCTAAGGGCGCGTCCTTCCGCGCGATGCTCAAAGCCTCAGAGATGCGCAGGCCGCAACCGTATAGCAGCATCAGCACGGCGGCATCGCGGGCACCGATCCAGTCCTCCTGCGCCCCTGCTTCGCCTGCCGCGCGGAGAAGTGCGCGCGCCTGATGGATGCCGAGAGGCTTTGGCAGCGAATGAGCGATCTTCGGCGTCGTCACGGCCTGCACCGCATCGCAGCGCGCGAGCCCGCGCCGGTCGAGGAAGCGAAAGAACTGCCTGAGCGCTGACATGGTTCGCGCAAGGCTCCGGCTTTGCGCGCCGTCGGTGCGGCGCGCCGACAGAAAGGCCCGGAAGTCGCGCGGCGCGAGCGCGGCGAGATCCGTGAGGGACGGCCGTCTGCCGAGATGCTTGGCGAGAAAACCGCAGAACTGGCGCAGGTCACGGCCATAGGCCTCGCGGGTCTTAGGCGCGAGGTGCCGCTCGGCCGAGAGGTAGAGCAGCCATGCGGCGAGCGCCGCCGACAGATCGGGGTCGACCCGAATCGCCTCATCGTTCATGACTTGTTCTTGCGCTGTCGCTATGGCCCCATCATGGCGCGCCGATTTCTCCAGACCGTTAATTTTGAGCCGTGTCCCCGCCCAAGACCGTCCCCGTCCTTCTGCCGCTCGCGCTCGATGCGCCATACGACTATCGCGTGCCGGACGGCATGAGTGTCGGTGCGGGCGATATCGTGCAGGTGCCGCTTGGCCCGCGCGACTATGCGGGCGTGGTCTGGCCGCGCGCTGAGGGCGAGGCGTTCAAGCCGGTGGACGAGGCGCGGCTTCGCCCGATCGTCGCGCGTTACGATATTCCGCCCGTGCCGGAGACGACGCGGGCTTTCGCGCGCTGGGTCGCCAACTACACCGTCTCACCGGCCGGCATGGTGCTGCGCATGGTGATCGGCGGCGCGGGCGAATATGAGCCGCTGCCGCAACGGATCGGCGTGACGCTGTCCGAGGCGCGACCGGAACGCATGACGCCCGCCCGCGCCCGGGTACTCGATGCGGCGGCTGCGGGCCATGTCTGGACGCGCACCGACCTCGCGCGTGAGGCTGGCGTCTGCCCGGCCGTGGTTGAGGGGTTGGTCAAGGCAGGCGCGTTGCGGCGCGAGCCGATCCGCGACGAGGCCCTGCGCGCGCTCGATCCGGACTACGCGCGCCCAACCCTGTCCGCGGAGCAGGGTGAGGCGGCAACGCAGCTCCGGCAGATGATCGGCGGAGCCCACAGCGTCGCGCTGCTCGACGGCGTCACTGGCTCAGGCAAGACCGAAGCCTATTTCGAGGCGGTCGCCGAAGCCATCCAGCAGGGGCGTCAGGCGCTTGTGCTTCTGCCCGAGATCGGGCTGACGGCGCAGTTCATGGCGCGGTTCACGGAGCGCTTCGGCGCGCGCCCTTCAGCCTGGCATTCCGGCGTCGCGTCGCACATCCGGGTCCGAACCTGGCGCGCAGTGGCGCAAGGCGAGGCGCAGGTCGTGGTCGGCGCGCGCTCGGCGCTGTTCCTGCCCTTTGCGAAGCTCGGCCTGATCGTGGTCGACGAGGAACACGAGGCCGCCTTCAAGCAGGAAGACCGCGTCACCTATCAGGCGCGCGACATGGCGGTCGCCCGCACCGCGCTGGAAAAGGCGGCGGTGGTCCTATCCTCGGCCACCCCCTCGGTCGAAAGCCTCGTGAACGCTGCGTCCGGTCGTTATGCCCATGTGCGTTTGACGCGCCGGCATGGCGAGGCCGAATTGCCGACGGTCGAGACCATCGACATGCGCGCCACGCCTCCCCCGCGCGGAAAATTCCTGTCGCCGCCACTGGTCGACAGGGTCCGGGAAACGCTAGAACGCGGCGAACAGGCGCTGCTGTTCCTCAATCGGCGCGGCTACGCCCCGATCACCCTCTGCCGCGCCTGCGGTTTCCGCTTCGAATGCCCCAACTGCGCATCCTGGCTTGTGCGCCATCGCCTGCGCCGGTTGCTCCGCTGCCATCATTGCGGACATTCGGCCGAAGAGCCCGAGACGTGCCCCAAATGCCGCGAGAGAGATAGCCTGGTTGCCTGCGGGCCGGGCGTCGAGCGCATCGAAGAGGAGGCGGCCGAGCTGTTTCCGGAGGCGCGCCGCATCGTCCTTTCGAGCGACATACTGCCCGGCGTGAAATCGCTCCGTCTCGCGCTCGACAAGATCGCTAATGGCGATGTCGATCTGATCGTCGGCACCCAGCTTATAGCCAAGGGGCATCACTTTCCGCACCTTGCGCTGGTCGGCGTGGTCGACGCTGATCTCAGCCTCGCCAATGCCGATCCGCGCGCGGCCGAGCGCACATTCCAGCTCCTGAGCCAGGTGACGGGCCGGGCGGGTCGCGAACACACGACGGGGCGGGGCCTCGTCCAGA
>JBKJVQ010000090.1:0-27362 GCA_046717125.1 Methyloligellaceae bacterium | reverse complement strand
CAACAGTCGAACCACAGGGAGGTACCTGCATGTAGCGCCTGAACGCCTCGCCAGCGCCCGGAAGGGCCTGGATGAACTCGCAATTGACATCGGCCGCCTTGCCGGGCGGCCGATGGTACCAACCACTCTGCGTGCTATTTGCGTTCCAGTGCCTCAGCGGGAAGGTGCCACCCTGCCCGCTAAGCCCTTGAGTCTTGGAGCGGGCGATGGGATTCGAACCCACGACCCCAACCTTGGCAAGGTTGTGCTCTACCCCTGAGCTACGCCCGCGCTCCGCGGTGGCAGGGCGATGAAATCGCGCCCGCGAAATTGCGTCCGGGACATGTAGTTGAAGCGCGCGCCCCTGTCCACTTCGGCCTTGCGTGCTTGTGCAGCCTGCGTAGGGGCCTGAAATTGCACGCTATGAACAAGCGCGGCGACCTGTTTGTGCGATTCGCTGAGCTCGGCATAGCTACCGCGACTGTCGATCATGCGCCCATGCATACCGTTGCCGAGTCGAGGCATCTGCGCGGCGTCATCCCGGGGGTGCATACCAAGAATCTGTTCCTGATCGACAAGGCAGGCGGGCTCTGGCTGGTGACGGCCGAGGAGGCAACCCAAGTCGATCTGAAAGCGCTGGCAAAACGCCTCGGCGTCGGCCGATTCTCTTTCGGCAGGGCCGAGCTGATGCAGGAGGTGCTTGGCATCACGCCGGGCGCAGTGACGCCTTTCGCGGTGCTCAACGATGCCGCCGGCCGCGTCCGCCTCGTACTCGACGAGACGCTTCTTGCCCACGAGACGATCAACGCCCATCCGCTCGACAACAGCGCGACGACCTCAATCGCGCGCGACGACCTCCTGGCCTTCCTGCGCGCCTGCGGCCACGAGCCGCTCATTTTGCCGCTGCGCCCCGACGTCTGAGCTCCCGTTGCCAAACGGCCGCGCGCCGACCATGTTGCGGCTCACGAAGGACGCAGCCCGATACTGACGACCACCCCCCAGCGAGACCGAACCCATGCAGAACACGATCCTGACCGGCGCGCCCGCTTCCGATCCGGGCGCCGCCGACCTCGTCAAGGACACAACGACCAAGGATTTCATCGCCGATGTGGTTGAGGCGTCGAAATCGGCGCTCGTGCTGGTCGATTTCTGGGCGCCTTGGTGCGGCCCGTGCCGGCAGCTGACACCCGTGCTCGAAAAGATCGTCCGCGGGATTAAGGGCAAGGTCCGGTTGGTCAAGCTGAACATTGACGAACATCCCGCCGTTCCTGGGCAGATGGGGGTGCAGTCGATCCCGGCCGTGTTCGCGTTCCGCGACGGACGCCCCGTGGACGGCTTCATGGGCGCGCTCCCCGAGGGCCAGGTGAAGTCGTTCATCGAGCGCATCCTTGGCATCGACGGCGCGCCCGACATCACGGCGGATCTAAATGCGGCCGAAATCGCGCTGGCCGAGGGCGATGCGCAGGGCGCAGCTCAGCTCTTCGCCATGACGCTGCAGGACGATCCCGGCAATGCGCGCGCGCTGGGCGGTATCGCACGGTGTTATCTCAATGCAGGCGAACTCGATCGCGCCGACCAGACCCTGCAGCTTGCGCCTCCGGACAAGTCGGGCGACGCCGCCATCCAATCGGCGCGGGCGGCGCTCGAACTCGCGCGCAAGACGGCAAAGGCCGGCGATCCGGCGGCGTTGAGGAAAAAGGTCGACGCCGACCCGTCGGATCATCAGGCGCGCTACGACCTCGCACTTGCACTCGAAGCCCATGGCGACCGGGCCGGTGCGGCCGATGCGCTTCTGACCATCATCGGGGCCGACCAAGCCTGGAGAGATGAGGCCGCGCGCAAGCAGTTGCTCGAACTGTTCGAGGCCTGGGGGCCGAAGGAGCCGGCGACGGCCAAAGGCCGGCAAAGATTGTCGGCGCTTCTGTTCTCCTAGATACTCAGCCCGATGCCGTCCGCACGTCGCTGCATATCCCGAATCGAGCCTGGGACAGGACCTTCCGGCATCGAGCCACTCGCTGCGGCGCGCCAGGGAGCCTGAACCATTCGCGTCACCGACAAATATCGTCAGCTTCAGGACCTGCCGAGCATCCTGCCGCTGTTTCCGCTGCGGGGCGTGATCCTATTGCCGCGGGGCAATCTGCCGTTGAACGTGTTCGAGCCGCGCTATCTTGCGCTTGTGAACGATATTCTAGGCTCGCACCGGATCATTGGCATGATCCAGCCGGCGTCGGGTATTGGCGATGACGAATCGCCCCATGGCAAAGTCTTTCCCTTGCGCGAGGTCGGCTGCGCAGGCCGCATCACCGCGTTCAGCGAAAACGACGACGGCAGGCTCCTCGTTTCGCTCACGGGCATCGCGCGGTTCAGGCTCGAGAACGAGATGTCCACCATGGAGCCGTATCGCCGGTTTAAGGTCGACTACGAGGAGTTCCCGACCGATCTCAAGCGCAACTGGGGCGATGACGAGGTCGATCGCGAACGACTGCTCGCGACCTTGCGCACCTATCTCGACGCCAACAAGCTCGAAGCCGACTGGCGCATGATCGAGCGGTCCTCGAACGAGAGGCTGGTCAATGCGCTGGCAATGATGAGCCCTTACGGGGCCGAAGAAAAGCAGGCGTTGCTGGAGGCGCCCGACCTCAAGACCAGGGCCGAAACGCTGGTCGCGCTGGCCGAGATGGAACTCGCGGCGACGGACGATGGATCGGGGACGGCGCTGCAATGACCGATGAAACGACAAAGTCCGAAGCGGAATTAGCGGGCCCCGAGCCGCAGCGCGTCGATCCCCGCCTGCTGGAAATTCTCGTCTGTCCCGTGACGAAGACGACGCTCGACTATGACGCGGAGCGTCAGGAACTGATCAGCCGCGCGGCGCGGCTCGCCTACCCCATCCGCGACGGCGTGCCGATCATGCTGCCCGACGAGGCGCGGCGGCTGGACGAGGACGGGCCGGCGCGGTAGCCGGATGGAGCACCGCGAAAATCCGGATCGCCGGCGTTTCAAGATACACCCGGATTGCGCTGCGCCTCATCCGGGCTACATGCCTTCTCCCCGAAGCAGCCGCGGCACATCTCCGGTCAGCCCCGAGGCCTCTCCGACCAGCGCGCGCTTGAGCGGCTCCAGTCTGTCGACGATCCCGAGACCGAAATCCCGCGCCGTGCGCAAGGAGCGCGAGGAATTCGAGAACAGGCGGTTCATCGCGTCCATGCCGAGCGCGCTCGCGCCGGCGTCGAAGCGGCGCCACCTCTCATAGCGCGCAAGCGTCTCCTCGCCGCCGGCATCGAGACCGAGCCGAATCGCATCGACGATGCATTCGGTAAGCGCTGCGACATCCTTCAAGCCGATATTGAAGCCCTGCCCAGCGAGCGGATGCACGCTGCGCGCAGCATCCCCGACCAGCGCAACGCGGTTCCCAACGAGGCTTCGCGCCAGGCTGAAATCGAGCGGATGCGACGCGCGCGGGCCGGCAAGTGACAGCTTGCCGAGCTGATGGCCGAAGCGCAGCGTCAGCGCGCCGAGAAACGTCGCGTCGTCGGCCGCAAGCAGGCGCGCCGGCTCCTTCCAGTCTTCAGTCCAGACGAGAGAGGCGCGGTTGCCCATAAGCGGCAGGATCGCGAACGGCCCCGCGGGAAGGAAGTGCTGCACGGCGCGCCCCAAATGCGGTGTCTCGTGCCCAACCGTCGTCACGATCGCCGTCTGCGGGTAGGACCACGAGACCGTCTTGATACCGGCCGCCGCTCGGATCGGCGATCGCCTGCCGTCCGCGGCGACGACAAGCCGCGCCGCAATGCGCTCGCCGGTGGACAGGGCGAGGCGGGGCCTCCCCCCGCCGAGCGCAACATCCACAAGTTCCGATTCGGCGAAGACGGTAAGACGATCAAGATCACGCAAACCGGTCAGAAGCGCGCGCTTGAGGTCGTCGTTTTCGACCATGTGCGCGCCCGGCGCGCCGGATGGCAACGCCCCATCCAGCGACAGGAGCGTCGCCCGGTATCCGTCGTCGAGCGCGCTGTCTGTCACCGCGACATCGAGGATCGGTTGGGATTTTGCTTCGATCGCGTTCCAGACCCCGATCACCGTGAGGAGATTGCGACTCGCGGCTGTAATCGCGCTTGCACGAGCGTCCATCCGCGGACCATGAGGGTCGAGATCCGACCGGTCGATCAGCGCGACGGTCAGCCTGTCGCCAGCCTCCCGCGACAGCGCCCGCGCGAAGCTGAGTCCCACAAGCCCGCCGCCGACGATGGCGACGTCGAAATTACGATCCGGGTTCATGCGCCACGCTGTGGATCAAGTTTAGGCCGACCGGTCGATCCTGCCGCCAGGCCGCGCATTGGTTGGCTTCTCCGCGGGCTTTTTCTGAGCCGAAGCAGACTGAGGCCGCTCGGTGGGCGAGAGCGCATCGGCCGCACGAGCGGCGTCGGTTTGCGACCCACCCCCTTTCGATACGCCGATAAGGGCCGGACGCAAACAGCGCTCGCCGATCGAATAGCCCGGCTGCATCACCTGCACGATCGTGCCGGCCGGCTTCTCCGCATCTTCCAGCTCGAACATGGCCTGATGCATGTTGGGATCGAATTTCTGGCCCAGCGGCTCGAGCCGGACGACGCCGTGGCGCTCGAGCACGTTCATGAGTTCGCGATCCGTCAGCTCGACGCCGTCGAGAAAGCTCTTGAGCGCGGGATCGTTCGCGGCAGCCTCGGCTGGGACATGATCGATCGCGCGGCGCAGATTGTCGCCGACGCCGACCATGTCGCGGGCAAAGTTCGACACCGCGTATTTCGCCGTGTCCTGGCGCTCGCGCTCCATGCGGCGGCGCACATTCTCCATTTCCGCCATGAGGCGCAGGAGCCGGTCGCGCAGTTCCTCGTTCTCGACGCGCAACGCATCGGCCTCGGATGGCTGCGGCGCAGCTTCGAATTCCGCGTCCTGCGGCGCGTCGGGGCGGTCTTGCTTGTCGCGTTCGGTCATCGCTTAAGAACTATCTTGAAAAAGGGAGGTTGCACCTTCGCGTGCATATCGACCGCAGCCGCCGAAGAATCAAGTGATCAGGCGGCCCAGCAGCCGGGCGGTGTAGTCCACCATGGGGATGATACGGGCATAATTGAGCCGGGTCGGGCCGATCACGCCCAGCATGCCGACTACCCGCCTTTCGGTGTCTTCAAACGGCGCGACAATGAGCGAGGAGCCCGACAGAGAGAACAATTTGTTCTCCGAGCCGATAAAGATGCGCACGCCCTCCGCGCGATCGGCGAGGCCAAGCAGCGCGATCAGCTCGGTATTGGTGTCGAGATCGTCGAACAGCAGCCTGATGCGCTCCAAATCCTCCATCGCGTGCACATCTTCCAGTAGATGCGAACGGCCACGCACGATCAGGCTCTTATGCCCGCGCTCCTCGCCCGACCAGACCGCGAGCCCTTCCTCGACGACCCGCGCCGTCAACTGGTCGAGTTGCGCCTTCCGGTCGGCACGCTCCTTTTCGAGCCGCGCGCGCGCCTCCGACAGCGTCAGCCCGATGGTCCGCGCGTTGATGTAATTCGACGCCTCGACCAGCGCCGAGGGCGGCATGCCTTGCGGCAGGTTGACGACCCGGTTCTCGACCGAACCATCCTCGTTCACGAGCACCACCAGCGCCCGGTTCTCGGGCAGGGGCAAGAACTCGACGTGTTTAAGCGGGCTCGCCTGTTTCTCGGCGAGCACGATACCGGCGCAGCCCGACAGGCCGGACAGCATGTCGCCCGCTTCCGTCAGCACGTCCTGCACGCGCCGGTCGCGCGCCGACCCCGAGATCTGAGCCTGGATCTGCGACCGCTCCTCCGGCGAGATGTCGCCGACTTCGAGCAGTGCGTCCACGAACAATCTCAGGCCCGACTGCGTCGGCAAGCGGCCCGCGCTTGTGTGCGGCGCATAGATCAGTCCAAGCGATTCGAGGTCGGACATGACGTTGCGCACCGACGCCGGCGACAGCGTGACCGGCAATTGCCGGCTCAGATTGCGCGACCCGACCGGCTCGCCGGTCGCAAGGTAGGTCTCGACGATGCGGCGGAAAATGTCGCGGCTGCGGTCGTTCAGCGCGCGCAAGCCGTTCAGTTCGGGTGAGGGGCCGCCGGAGCGCAGATCGGGATGGTTCATGCGGCGACTGTAGGGCAGCGGAATTTCCGCCGTCAAACGCGCGGCGTCGATCTCATCGCCGGAATCAAGGTGGGTCATGATCTCGTCCAAGGCCGCTTCACATGCCGGGTCGGGCGGGTCTGGCTTTTTCAGCGTCATGCTCTAGGGTCCCGCCACCCGAAATCATGGAGCCGCTTCCCTCATGCGCCCCTCGAAACGTGACGCCGCGAGCCTCAGGCCTGTCAGCCTCGAACGCGGCATTTCGCGTCACGCAGAAGGCTCCTGCCTCGTGCGCTTCGGCCATACTCATGTTCTATGTCTCGCTTCCGTCGACGAGGGCGTGCCGAGCTGGCTGAAGGGCGGCGGCAAGGGCTGGGTCACCGGCGAGTACGGAATGCTCCCGCGCGCCACCAATGAGCGCATGCGGCGCGAGGCTTCCGCCGGCAAACAGTCGGGCCGGACGCTTGAAATCCAGCGATTGATCGGCCGCTCGCTGCGCGCGGTGGTCGACATGACCGCGCTCGGCGAACGTCAGATTACGGTCGATTGCGACGTACTGCAGGCCGATGGCGGCACGCGCACGGCCGCGATCACCGGCGCCTGGATCGCGCTGCACGATGCGCTCGACTGGATGGGCGCGCGGCAGATGCTGAAGGGCAAGGCGCTCAAGGACAATGTCGCCGCGATCTCGTGCGGGCTTTATCGCGGCGAGCCCGTGCTCGACCTGGACTATGCCGAGGACTCCGAAGCGGACGCCGACGCGAATTTCGTCATGACGGGCGCGGGCAACATTGTCGAGATTCAGGCGACCGCTGAACGCGAGACCTTCGACCAGGCGACGTTCGACCGGCTGCTTGGGCTCGCACGCGGCGGCATCGGCGAGCTCGTCGCATTGCAGAAGCTGACCGTGGCCTGATGGCGCGACGGCTCGTGCGCGGCGACCGGCTGGTCGTCGCAACTCACAATTCCGGCAAGCTGTTCGAGATCAGGGGCCTGCTCGAACCGTTCCGTCTTGACCTGGTCTCGGCCGGCGAACTCGGCCTGCCCGAGCCGGAAGAGACCGGAGAGACCTTCATCGAAAACGCCCGCATCAAGGCGCATGCGGCGGCACAGGGCAGCGGACACCCCGCGCTCGCCGACGATTCCGGGCTCGAAGTCGCGGCTCTCGGCGGCGCGCCGGGCGTGCATACGGCCGACTGGGCGGGAGAGCCCCGCGACTGGACGGTCGCGATGAGCCGCGTCGAGAAGGGGCTCGCGGAAGCGGGCGCGACACATCCCGAGGAGCGGCGGGCGCGCTTCGTCTCGACGCTGGTGCTGGCTTTTCCGGACGGAACCGACACGGTATTTGAAGGAATCGCGCCGGGCACGCTGATCTGGCCGCCGATTGGCGATGCTGGCTTTGGCTACGATCCGATGTTCGTACCGGACGGTCATACCCGCACCTTCGCGGAGATGACGGGTCATGAGAAACACGGGATCGACTGGGCGCGCCGCACTGGCCTGTCGCACCGCGCCCGCGCGTTTCTCGCCTTCGCCGAGGCGATGCTGCCTCCGCGCGAGGGTTAGTCGCCGTTGCGGCGCGCCGGCCTTTGCGGCACATCTCAGAGATGACCGAACCCGAAATTACGGCCGGCTTCGGCGTCTATGTCCACTGGCCGTTCTGCCGCGCCAAATGTCCCTATTGCGATTTCAACAGCCACGTCCGCGAACGCGTTGATGAAGCGCGCTTCGTGTCGGCAATCCAGGCCGAGATCGCGCGCTTCGCGGCGCGCGCGCCGGGGCGGACGGTCACCAGCATCTTCTTCGGCGGCGGCACGCCGTCTCTGATGTCGGGGGCTGCGGTCACGTCCGTGCTGAAGACGATTGCCGACCATTGGCCAGTCGCGCCTGATATCGAGATTACGCTGGAAGCCAATCCGACATCAGTCGAGGCAGCGCGCTTCGCCGAGTATCGCGCCGCCGGTGTCAATCGCGTCTCGCTCGGCGTGCAAGCGCTCCGCGACGAAGCGCTGAAGGCGCTGGGCCGAGAGCATTCTGCAGCGGAGGCGATGGATGCTGTCCGCTTGGCGCGCGCGCATTTCGCCCGCGTCTCGTTCGATCTGATATATGCGCGGCCGGCCCAGTCGATCGTGGCGTGGCGCGAGGAGCTGACGCAAGCGCTCGATTTCGCAGACGGTCACCTGTCGCTCTATCAGCTCACGATCGAGCCGGGCACACGCTTCTTCGCGCTCCATCGCGCCGGACGGATCGACATGCCGCCGGCCGCTCTGGCAGGCGACCTTTACGATCTGACTACGGAGCTTTGCCGAGCATCCGGATACGATGCGTACGAAGTTTCGAACTATGCGCGTCCCGGCGAGGAGGGGAGGCACAACCTCGTCTATTGGCGCGGCGACGATTATGCCGGCATCGGGCCCGGTGCGCATTCCCGGCTGACGCTGGGCGGCGTTCGCCATGCGATTACGGCGCGGCGCGATCCGGATGCCTGGCTGCGCGATGCCGAGGCGCAGGCAGGGGACGAGAGCGATGTTGTGCTGTCGGCCGAAGAGTCAGCCGAGGAATATCTGCTGATGGCGCTGCGACTGTCAGAAGGCGCGTTGCTGTCGCGTTATGCGGCGATCCGAGGATGCGCGCTGGATGCGACTCGCATCGACATGCTGGCGGGCGACAACCTTGTTTCTCGCCGGGGCGACCGGCTGTTCGCGACGCCCCAGGGCCGTCTCGTGCTCGACCGGCTGCTTGTTGAGCTGCTCAGCTAATATTGCGCGGCGGTGAATGCGCTCGGTGCCGGGTCGAGAACCTGCGGCGCGCCGGGTTCGAGCTGGAGGATGGCAAGGCCGCGCTCTGACGTGCCGTTGGGAAGCAGCCGGAACAGTCCGTCGACGCCCGCAAAGCCCGATGCGCGCGTCAACTGGTCGGGCGTGTAACGCTGCCCGGGCGGATTGGAAGAAAGCGCGACGGCGAGGCTAACGGCATCATAGGCGAGGCTGGCGATGCGGGGCGGGGTTCCGCCGAAAGTCTGAGCGTATCGCTGGACGAAACCGTTCCAGCCTTTCGGATCGGCGGCCGGATACCAGCCGCCTTGAAGCGCCTTCTCGCTCGCGGCGGCAGGATAGTCCCAGCGCCCCGTTCCGAGCAGCGTCACGCGCTTGCCTGTCAGGCCGGCCTCGATCAGCGCCGGGCCGAGTGCCGGCATTTCCTCTTGCCCGACGGGAAGGAACAATGCGTCGACGCCGCCGCCGCGCAGGGCTTCGGCGACGCGGGAAACGCCCGCCTTTGCGCTGCCTGCGTTCTTCGGTGAGAATTTGGCGGACACCACAACCTGCCCGCCGCTCAGGCTCACAGCGCGTTCAAAGGCGCGCGCGGCCACGGTCCCATACGCGGTTTCCGGGATGATCGCTGCATAGCGGCGCTTGCCGCGTGTCGCTGCGAAGGAGACGATGCGCGGCACGTCGCGCCCCGCAAGGAAGCTCAGCAGATAGACGCCGCCGCCGCCGACCGTCTCGTCGGTCGAAAAGGCGATCATGGGAATGCCCGCGAGCTTGGCGGCGGGCGCGGCCGCCGAGACCTCCGGCGCGAACAGCGGGCCGACCAGCAGCTCGACCTTTTCGTCAAGCGCCTCCTGCACGGCGGCGCGCGCGCCCTCCGCCGTACCCCGCGTGTCCTTCGCAACCAGCTCGATATTGGGGTTGTCGAAATCGAACAGGGCGAGCTCGCCCGCCTGTTTCAACGCTTTGGCAACGGAAGCGGCGCTGCCGGGTCCCGATACGGGCAGAAGCACGCCGACCTTGACCCGGCCTCCTCCCCGCGAGGGATCGCCCGGTTGCGGCGCGCCTCCACCGGTCGCGCAGCCTGCGAGCGCCAGCAGCGCGGACATGACGAACAGGCGCGACATGGCGCGGAGGAAGCGGGTCGCTGTCACAATGGGCCGTACCTCGCCGCTCGTTCGTGGCGTCTGCTCGGAGAGTATTCGCCCGCCGAGCGCAGCATCTGATCCTCGAACGCTTTCGGCCTAAGAGCCAAACATGGCTCAATCGTGATGGACGGGCTACGGCCCAATCACTAGCGTTCAGTCATGAGCGGCGACAGGCGGACAGGCATCAAACCGGACTCTGATCCCGCAATCGCCGCGCCGTTCATCGTGCCGGCGCAGGCTCAGAAGATTCCGCCCGGCCTCTATCTGGTTGCGACGCCGATCGGCAATCTCGCCGACATCTGCTTGCGCGCGCTGCATATCCTGGCCGCGGCCGACATTGTCTACTGCGAAGACACGCGCCACTCGCGGCACCTGCTGGCCCATTACGGCATCGCCACGCGGCTCGATGCCTATCACGAGCACAATGCGCAGCGCGTCCGGCCGCAGATCCTCGCGCGCCTGTCGCGGGGACAAACCGTCGCGCTGATTTCGGATGCCGGTACGCCGCTCATTTCGGATCCCGGCTACAAGCTCGTCCGTGAGGCGATCGGGCTGGGGAGCGCCGTCATCCCGGTCCCTGGCGCGAGCGCGCTGCTGGCCGCCCTGACAGCTTCCGGCTTGCCGAGCGACCGGTTCTTTTTTGAGGGCTTCCTGCCTCCGAAGGAAGCGGCGCGCAAATCGAGACTCGCCGCGCTCGCGGCGGTCGACGCCACGCTGATTTTCTATGAGGCTCCGTCGCGCCTCGCCGACAGCCTCGCCGACATGGCCGCCTGTTTCGAGGGCCGCGAGGGTGCGGTTGCCAAGGAACTGACCAAGCTTCATGAGGCGATCTGGCGGGGGCCACTCGCAGAGCTTGCGGCGCGCGCCGCCGACGCGACGCAAAAAGGCGAGTTTGTCATCCTAATCGCACCGCCGACCGCAAGAACTGTCTCCGACGCCATGATCGAGGACAGGCTCATGGAAGCGCTCATCGATGCGAGCCTGCGCGACGCCGTGCGGCAGGTCGCGGCGGCGACCGGAGCGCCCCGCAACCGGGTGTACGAGATCGGCCTGCGCATTGCGGGGAGCGGAGCCGAGGAGCCGTGAATAACCGCGCTCGGGTTGCCGCCCATCGCCGCGGACTCTTGTCGGAGACGTTCGCCGCCCTGCTCCTCAGGCTAAAGGGCTACACGATCATCGCCCGCCGTTTCCGCACCCCTGTCGGCGAGATCGACATCGTGGCGCGGCGCGGGAAGCGCATCGCGTTCGTCGAAGTGAAGCGCCGGGCAAGCCATGCCGAAACAATCGAGGCGATCCCGTCGCGCCAGCGACGGCGTATCGTCCGCGCGGCGCAATACTGGCTCGCCGCGCATCCGGCGTTCACCGGTTACGATTTCAGCTTCGACGTTGTCCTGGTCGCCGGCCGCGCCTGGCCGCGCCATATCGCGGAAGCCTTTTCCGTTTGACGGATCGCACCGTTCCCGCAACTGCTTCGCCCGAGCCGCCTGCCGCCGGAGACGCATATGACCCTCAAGGTCGCCTTCCAGATGGACCCGATCGAGCGCATCGACATCAGAGGCGATTCGACCTTCGCGCTGCTGCTAGAAGCCCAGAAGCGCGGCCACGACGTCTTCTATTACACACCGCTCGCGCTGTCCTTGCGCGAGGGCCGTCTGATCGCGCAGGGGCACAGTCTCACGGTCGAGGACCGACCGGGCGACCATTACCGCTTGAGCCATCCGCGCGAGGTCGATCTCGCCGAGCTGGACGTTGTGCATCTCAGACAGGATCCGCCATTCGACATGGCCTACATCACGACGACGCATCTTCTGGAACGCATCCATCCGAAGACGCTCGTCGTCAACGATCCCGCCTCGGTTCGCAATGCGCCCGAGAAGATGTTCGTGCTCGATTTTCTCGACCTGATGCCGCCGACGCTGATCACACGGTCGGGCGCGGAAATCCGCAGCTTTCGCGAGGCGCATCGCGATATCGTGGTGAAGCCGCTCTACGGCAATGGCGGCGCGGCCGTGTTTCACATCCCGCCCGGCGATACGAATCTGAATTCGCTGGTCGAGCTGTTCCAGACGACCTTCCGCGAACCGATGATGGTCCAGGCCTACATTCCCGAGGTACGGCAGGGCGACAAGCGCATCATCCTTGTTGACGGCGAAGTTGCGGGCGCGGTCAATCGCAAGCCGGCCGCCGACGAGACGCGCTCGAATCTGCATGTCGGGGGCACCGCCGAGGCGACCGATCTCACCGCCCGCGAGCGGGACATCTGCCGGCGGCTTGGGCCTGAGCTGAAGGCGCGCGGGCTGATCTTTGTCGGCATTGACGTGATCGGCCCGTACTTAACAGAAGTTAATGTCACCTCGCCGACCGGCATCCGTGAAATAAGTCGTTTCGGCGGCAAGGATATCGCTGCCATGATCTGGGACGCCGTGCAGCGGAGGTGCGGCTGAGCCTGTGGATATCCGTACACGTTCGCTGATTGTTCTTGCCGCCCGCCTAGCGCAGCTAGCCTGAGAAGGAGCCGAACCGGGGGTTGCCGCAATGTTCGCACGTATGACGACGCTGGCGTTCGAGGGGATCGAGGCGCGTGCGGTCGACGTGCAGGTGCGCCTTACCCCCGGCCTGCCGAATTTCACGGTGGTCGGTCTTCCCGACAAGGCTGTTGCCGAAAGCCGCGAACGGGTGCGCGGCGCGCTCACGGCGATCGGGCTCGGCCTGCCGCCGCGGCGGATCACGGTCAATCTTGCGCCGGCCGACCTGCCGAAGGAAGGCAGTCATTACGATCTGCCGATCGCGCTTGGCCTGATGGCGTCCGTCGGGGCGATCGCCCCCGATGCGATCGAGGGATATTGCGCGGTGGGCGAACTCGCGCTCGACGGCTCGATCTCGGCGATTGCTGGCGCGCTGCCTGCCGCGATCGGCGCAAACGCGCTCGACAAGGGGTTGATCTGTCCGCAAGCCTGCGGCGGCGAAGCGGCCTGGGCGGGTCGGGATATGCCGATTCTGGCGGCGGCGAACCTTCTGCAATTGGTCAACCACTTCAAGGGAATGCAACTCCTGTCGCGCCCCGAGCCGCGAGAAGCCGACTCGCAATGCGAGCCGCTCGATCTGCGCGATATCAAAGGGCAGGAAAGCGCCAAGCGGGCGCTCGAAGTGGCGGCCGCGGGCGGACACAACCTTCTTATGATCGGCCCGCCAGGTTCAGGTAAGACCATGCTCGCGAAGCGTCTGCCGTCGCTCTTGCCGCCGCTCGATGCTGCGGAGATGCTGGAAATCAGTATGATCCGGAGCCTCGCCGGCGATCTTGGCGCGGGCGGAATCACGCGCGAGCGCCCCTTTCGCGCGCCGCATCACTCCGCCTCGATGGCGGCGATGGTCGGCGGCGGCGTGCGCCCCCGGCCGGGCGAAGTCGCGCTCGCCCATCACGGTGTATTGTTCCTGGACGAATTGCCGGAGTTCGCGCCGCAGACGCTCGATGCGCTCAGGCAGCCGCTCGAAGCCGGTAAAACCGTGATCGCACGTGTCAACCACCGGATCGCGTATCCGTCGCGCTTCCAACTCGTCGCCGCGATGAATCCCTGCCGCTGCGGCGGCGGACCCGAGCGTGGACGGCTTTGCGGCGACGGCCGCTCGTGCCAGACGCGCTACCAGGCGCGCCTATCGGGTCCATTGCTTGACCGCATCGACCTGCAGATCGAGGTCCCGGCCGTCAGCGCTGCCGATCTCAGTCTTCCGCCGGCGCGCGAAGGCAGCCGCGAGGTGCGTGCACGGGTTCTTTCCGCCCGGGCGCTTCAGGCGGCGCGGCTGAAGGCCATGGGCGAGGCTCGGCCGCGCTCAAACGCCGAGCTCGACGGCGCGTTGCTCGAGGCCTGCGCCGCGCCGGATGCGCCGGGCCTGCGCCTGTTGCGCGACGCGGCGGGCACGCTCAACATGAGCGCGCGCGGCTATCACCGCACCTTGCGGGTCGCGCGCACACTGGCCGATCTCGACGGCGAGGAAAACGTTGGCCGCATCCATATCGCCGAGGCGCTTTCCTATCGCGGCGAGACGCGGCGACGGCAGCCTGCGGCGGCCTGAGGCCACAGGGGCGGCTTCGTCGGAGAGCCGACTTGCGGATGCTACCCCGGGAGCGGTTCAGCGCGACGCGGGGGCTTCAGTCACGCTGCCCGGGACTTTCCTGCGGCGCGAATGAGCGCCGGTAAAAACTTAGGGAAGCCTGGGACTTGGCGATCCGGTTTGCGCCGGGACGGAACCCCAAGGGCGGCGCTGCGTTCGTCGGCTATGATCAAGCGTCTCGTCGCCGTTGCATTGTTTCTGGCCGCGCATTCCGCGCCCGTCCTCGCGGCGACGTGGACGGATCGCACCATCGAGCCGCACGGCGCGCGGATTTCCTATCCCGACAGCGTGTTTTCCGAAGTTGAGACTTCGAACCACCGGCTGAGCAGCTTCGCCTCGGACGACGGCGTTGCGCAATTCGTCGTCGGTTCTTGGTTCAACGATTCCGAGGATGCGCCGCCGGAATTCAAACGCATGCTGACGGGCGATGACAAACGCTTCGACGACGCGACCTATGCTCCAAAGGGGCGCAACTGGTTCGTTCTTTCCGGTTATCGCGGCGACGACATCTACTACCAGAAGATCATGTTTTCGTGCGACCGGCGGCTCGTGAACATCTACGCCATCCTGTACCCGGTTGCGGACCGGGAGCGTTACGATCCGATCGTGGAGCGCATGGAAAACGGCTTTCGTCCGGGCAGCAACTGCTAAGCTGACCCGTTTTCGCGAACGCTTGAAGCACGTCACAATGGGCGCTCAAGGTGTGGGAACTGTCATCGCGGCGGAAGCGTGGTCCCCTCCAGCATCCGTGTCATGATCTCTGCCGTTTTCAGGCTTCGTCGCGCGATCGCAGAGCGTTGCGCCCTGACTTGGCGTCTGCCTCACCCCCTCCTGCTATAGCGCCAGCGCGGCCTTGGCTGGCACGCCCATTAACGCCACGTTGACCATTCTCAGCGAAAACTCGGCTTCCAGGGAAGCGCGCCTGTTCGTTCAGGCATGGAGTTTTCACCGTAATGAAAAGGGCCCGGCTGCTCGTCCTCGTGATTGCTTTCGGCGCGGCGGTCAGCGCGGCGATGATCGCCAAGCGCATGACGGGCGCGCCAGCGCAGGTCGAACCGGTCGAGCGGACCGTCGGCGCGGTCGACGTGCTGGTTGCCGCAAAGGCGATCCGCCTCGGCGACACGCTGCAGCGCGGGGACTTCAAGTGGCAGCCCTGGCCGCGCGATGCGGCCGCCGAGGGCTATATCACCCGCGAGATGAACGCCGAGGCGCAGAGCACGCTCGCCGGCGCAATCGCACGCGCCCCTTTCCTCGCGGGCGAGCCGATTTCCGACGCCAAGCTTGTCAAGGCTAACGAGGGTGGCGTCATGGCCGCCATCCTGCCGTCGGGCATGCGCGCCATCTCGACGCCGATTTCGGAAGCCAGCGCCGCGGGCGGCTTCATCCTTCCCAATGACCGCGTCGATGTCGTCCTGTCGCGCAAGGAGCGCGGCAATGGCGGCAACGAAAGCTTCGTGACGGAGACGGTGCTCCGCAACGTGCGCGTACTCGCCGTCGGAACCGAAATCGAACAGAAGGGTGACGAGAAAGTCGCCAAGGGAAAGACCGCCACGCTGGAGCTGACCCCCCGCCAGACCGAGATTCTCGTCCTGGCGCAGTCCCGCGGCGATCTGTCCCTCGCCCTTCGCAGCCTGTCGGACGCCTCGCCGTCGGCTGCGGAGCAGGGCGAGCCGGCCAAGCGAGACGGCGCGGTGAACTTCCTCAAATACGGCGTGTCGTCCCGCGCCATGGGAGTGAACTAGTCATGACGAGGGGGGGATTTGTCGGGGCCGCTCGGCGCGGAGCGCATCTGTTGCTCGCATGCGCCGTGGGCTTCGCCCCGGCCACGACAGCGGTCACGCGGCCGGCGGCGGCGGCGGACAGCGGCCATCGCTCCGTCATTCGGATCGATCAGGGCGCGGTGCCGGCCTCGCGCAACGTGACGATCGGTCTCAATAAGTCGCTGATGATCGAACTCCCGGTTCCGCTCGGCGATGTCGTCGTATCGAACCCCGAGCAGGTCGATGCGATCGTGCAGAGCGCGAACCGCGCCTACCTCATCGGCAAGAAGCCGGGCGAGGCGAACGCCTTTTTCTTCGACAAGAACGGTCAGCAGATCCTGACGCTGGAAGTGCGCGTAGAGCGCGATCTCTCGCAGATCGCAGACATGATGGACCGGATGATTCCGGGCGCGAACATCCATGTCGAGGCGGTGAACGACAATCTCGTCCTGACGGGCACCCTCCATAACGCGCTCGATTCGAACCGCGCGTCCGAGATCGCGGCGCGTTTTGCCAAGGGCGCTGACAACGTGCTCAACATGATCGTCGCTGAGACCAAGGAGCAGGTCATGCTCAAGGTCCAGATCGTCGAGATGAACCGCAACGTCGCCAAGCAGCTCGGCGTCAACTGGGACGGCAATTTCAACATCGGCACGGGCGTGCTTGGATTTGGATCGAACCCGGCGTTTGGGGTCGGCGCTGCGCTCGCGAACCTTATTACGCCCGACAGTCCTGATTTTCCCGGCACCGTGATCGGCGGAAATGGTATCGCCGGTCTTCTCCGAAACTCCAAGGGCCAGAATCTCGTCAATGTGCGGGCGTTGGAGCAGAACGGTCTCCTGCGCACGCTCGCGGAACCCACGCTCGTCGCCATCTCCGGAGAAGCGGCGAATTTCCTCGCCGGCGGCGAGTTCCCGGTCATCACCGGCGTCGATCGGGACACAAACGCTGCAACCGTCGAATTCAAGAAATTCGGCGTCGGACTCGCGTTCACGCCCGTGGTGATGAGCGAGGGCCGGATCAGCATGAAGATCAACGCGGAGGTGAGCGAACTCTCCAGCGAGGGTGCGATCGTTTCGAGCGGCATAACCATTCCCGGTCTGAAGGTGCGCAACGCCGAGTCAACCGTCGAGCTGCCGAGCGGCGGCTCCCTCGTCATGGCGGGATTGATCTCGGAAGATTCCAAGCAGGCGCTGAACGGCATTCCGGGTTTGAAAAAAATCCCGATCCTTGGCGCACTGTTCCGCAGCCGCGACTTCATCAAGAAAGAGACTGAGCTTGTCGTGATCGTCACGCCGTTCATCGTCGATCCGGTTGCGCGCTCGAAGCTGGCGCGGCCCGATGAGAACTTCCTGCTGCCCAACGATGTCGGAGGCTACTCGTTCGGCCGTTTCAACAAGATCACCAAGCCTGCCGCCCTGCCGCTCGACGAAGGCAGCATCAAAGACGGCTATGGCGGATTCATCATCGAGTAGGCGGGGACCGGACATGTTTGCCAGATCGAAAATTCTCGCCGCCCTGATGGCCACCTCGGCAGTCGTCATGGCACCGGGGAGTGCTGCGGCGCAGCGATACGAGCCGGCTTGGGCGATGGGCGCGCCGGCCGAGGTGCGGCATCCGATCTATGCCTCGAAACGCGACACGGGCGTCAGCTTCCGCGTTTCCGCTGACGCATCCGGACTGTCCCGCGGTCAGCGGGCGGAGCTCGGCGCGTGGCTCGCGCATTGGCGCGGCCGCTCCGGCGGCGAGATCGTCGTGCGCGCGCCCTCGGGCAGCGCCAATGAGGGCGCAGCGCTCGCGGCCCTCGACGACGTGCATGTGGCGCTGCGCCGGGCGGGCGTCTCGCGGCGTCAGGTGCGGTTCCTCCATTACCGCGCCGACGGCCGTCACAACGCGCCGGTTCAGCTCTCGTCCTGGGCCTATGTGGTGGAAGGCCCGACCTGCGGCGCCTGGCCGGCCAATCTCGCGCGCGATTTCCATAACGCTCCGTATTGGAATTTCGGCTGCGCGAGCCAGAACAATCTGGCGGCCATGGTTGCCAACCCGGCCGATTTCATCCGCCCACGGAACGAAACGCCGCGTGCGTCCGAACGGCGTGACGTGACCTGGAACAAATACGTCAATGGCGACGTGACGGGCGCCGAGAAGGCGGACAACGAAAAAGCCGCCGTGAGCAACGTGAGCGAGTGATGAGCGTTTCCCATACAGCTTCCATGTCCGGGACGCAGGACGGCGACGCGCCGCCCAAGTCCGCACAGGCGCGCGCCATCCCGCGCATCAATATCCAGTGCTTCTGCGAAACGCAGGCGACCGCAACGGTTCTGAACAGGGCAACGGAAGACCGCAGGCTCGCCAAGGCGCATGTCACGGTCCAGATGGGCGGCGTCCAGGCCGCCGCCGCCTATTACCGGAATGCGCCCACGCCTAATTTGATCCTGATCGAATCGGAGGCAGAAGGCGCGGCGCTGCTCTCCGATCTCGACCGGCTGGCGGATGTGTGCGACGCCGGCACCAAGGTCATGGCGATCGGGCATGTCAACGACGTGCTGCTCTATCGCGAGCTTGTCCGGCGCGGCCTGTCGGAATATCTCGTTGCGCCCCTCGACGTGATGCACGTCGTCGATGCGATCGGCGCTCTCTACACCGATCCGAAGAACAAGCCCGTCGGGCAGGTCATCGCCTTTATCGGCGCCAAGGGCGGATCGGGCTCTTCGACCGTCTGCCACAACACCGCCTATGCAATCTCCGAGGGGCTGAAGTCGGAAGTCGTGATCGCCGATTTCGACCTGCCGTTCGGGACGGCCGGTCTCGATTTCAACCAAGACCCTGTCCAGGGTCTGTTCGACGCGCTGTCTGCGCCGGATCGCCTCGACGAGGTGCTGCTCGACCGGCTGCTTGCGCGCTGCTCGGAACACCTAAGTCTGTTCGCAGCGCCCGGCACGCTCGACAGACCTTACGACATCGACCATGTGGCCTGCGGCATCGTGCTCGACGTGGTGCGCCAGACCGTGCCTTACGTTGCCGCCGACCTGCCGCATCAATGGACCGGCTGGGCGAAGCAGGTCGCGCTGCATGCCGATCTCGTCGTTCTGACTGCCGCGCCTGACCTTGCCAATCTGCGTAACGCCAAGAACCTGATCGACCAGATGAAGACCACGCGGCCGAACGATCGCCCGCCGCTCCTCGTCATCAATCAGGTCGGTCTGCCGAAGCGGCCTGAGATCCAGGTTGCCGACTTCGCCGCGGCGCTCGAAATGGAACCCTCGATCGTCATCGATTTCGATGCGGCCCTGTTCGGCACGGCGTCGAATAACGGCCAGATGATCGAGGAAACGCAGGCGCGGTCCAAAGCGGCCGAACAGTTTCGAAACCTCGCGCTCAAGCTGACCGACCGGGCCGCTCGCCAGCCGGGGAAGCCGTCCGTGCTCGATCCGATTATCGCCCGGCTGAAACGGCTCGCGGCCAAGGCGTAAGACATGTTCGGTAAACGAGGACAGGCCAGCGCTTCCGCCGACCACGCAGCAACGCCGCAAAGCGAGACGCCGACGCATCAGACAGGATCGGTACTGCCGCCGCAGCGGCCAGCGGCCGAAGCCGGTCCACCGCAGGGGCAGCAGAAGCCGCAGGCCAAAGTGGCCGTCGAGCGTCCGAAGTCGGAGGACTATTACGACGTCAAGACGACGGTCTTCAACGCGCTCATCGATACCATCGACCTGACCCAGCTTGCTAAGCTCGAACCGGACGCGGCGCGCGAGGAAATCCGCGACATCGTCTCGGAAATCGTCTCGATCAAGAATGTCGTGATGTCGATCGCCGAGCAGGAGGAGCTGCTCGAGGACATCTGCAACGACGTGCTCGGCTACGGCCCGCTCGAGCCCCTGCTTGCGCGAGACGACATTGCCGACATCATGGTCAACGGAGCGGGGAACACCTACATCGAAGTGAAGGGCAAGGTGATCCCGTCAACCGTACGGTTCGCCGACAATGCCCAGCTCATGAACATCTGCCAGCGGATCGTCAGCCAGGTCGGCCGGCGCGTCGACGAGTCTTCGCCGATCTGCGATGCGCGCCTGCCGGACGGAAGCCGCGTCAACGTCATCGCCCCGCCACTTTCGATCGACGGTCCGACGCTCACCATCCGCAAGTTCAGGCGCGACCGGCTGACACTCGACCAGCTCGTGAAATACGGATCGATCACCGCGGAAGGGAAGACGCTTCTCGCGATTATCGGCAGGGTGCGTTGCAACGTCCTCATTTCCGGTGGCACGGGTTCCGGCAAGACCACGCTGCTCAATTGTCTGACCGCCCATATCGACGAGGACGAGCGGATCATCACGTGCGAGGACTCGGCGGAGCTTCAGCTCCAGACGCCGCATGTCGTGCGGCTGGAAACACGCCCGCCCAACCTCGAAGGCGAGGGCGAGATCACGATGCGCGAGCTTGTGCGCAACTGCCTGCGCATGCGGCCGGAACGCATCATCGTCGGCGAAGTGCGCGGACCTGAGGCATTCGACCTGCTTCAGGCCATGAACACCGGCCATGACGGCTCGATGGGAACGCTGCACGCGAACAGCCCGCGAGAGTGCATCAGCCGTCTGGAAGGCATGATCCTCATGGGCGGGTTCAATCTTCCCGCCAAAACGATCCGTGAAATGATCGTCGGCTCGATCGACGTGATCGTGCAAGCGTCCCGTCTGCGCGACGGCTCGCGCAAGATCACGCATGTGACCGAAGTGATCGGTCTCGAAGGCGAGGTCGTGATCCTGCAGGATCTGTTCATTTACGACATGCAGGGCGAAGGCCCGAACGGGCAGATCATCGGACCCCATCGCTCCACCGGCATCGGCAAGCCGAACTTCTGGGAACGCGTGCGCTATTTCGGCGAGGAAAAGCGGTTGGCCGATGCGCTGGCTGCGGCCGAGGTGCTGAACGATGTCGGCCAGCCGCTCGGGGGCAGCTTTGGCTGACGCCGGTGTCATGCAGATGATCATGATCGCGCTCGCGGCACTGGCCGCGGGTGGCGTCGCCTTTTGTCGCGGTCGCGCCGTTCCTCGGCGACCGCACGGTGGAGAAGCGCGTGGCCAATGCCTCGCTCGGCCAATCCCGGATACGCGGCCGGACCATGCAGCAGGCGCAGCTCAGCATGCGCAAGAAGCAGGTCGCCGACACGATCAAGGATCTCGAGGAAAAACAAAAGGCGAGCACAAGGGTCAGCCTCCGAACCCGGATCGCGCGCGCGGGACTGACGATCACGCCGCGCACGTTCTGGATGGCATCGGCTGCGTCCGGCTTCGCCGTATTCTTCCTGGTCCTGATTACCGGCTCGTCGCCGCTGGTGTCGCTGGTCGCGGGCTTCGCCGGTGCGCTCGGCCTGCCGCGCTGGCTGCTCGGCCATATGGGCAGGAAGCGCCAGCGCAAGTTTATGATCGAGCTCGCCAACGCAATCGATGTGATCGTGCGCGGCGTCAAGTCGGGCCTGCCATTGAACGATTGCCTGCAGGTGATCGCCCGCGAAACGCCGGAGCCGGTCAGAAGCGAGTTCGCCGATCTCGTCGAACAGCAGCGTGTCGGCGTGCCGCTCTCGAAGGCGTTCGAGAAGATGTATGAGCGGATCCCCGTCCAGGAGGTCAATTTCTTCGCCATCGTCATCGCGATCCAGCAACAGACCGGCGGCAATCTCGCCGAGGCGCTCGGCAACCTCTCGCAAGTACTGCGCGAGCGTTACCGGCTGGCGGCGAAGGTCAGGACATTCAGCGCCGAAGCGAAGACGTCGGCCGCCATCATCGGCGCGTTGCCCCTGATCGTGATGGGGCTCGTCTACATGTCGTCTCCAAACTACATTGCGATGCTGTGGACGCACCGCACCGGGCAACTGATGCTTGTCGTCGCGGGATTCTGGATGCTTACGGGTGTTCTCGTCATGCGCAAGATGATCCGGTTCGACTACTGAGGATCGTGCGGCGATGGACCTTTTGATGCGTTATCTGCTCGATCCCGGCTTCGTCGTGATGGCGCTGTCCGCGATCGCCGCGTTCGCAGCCGTCGCGACCGTCACGATGCCGCTTCTGAGCGGCAACCGGCTGGGTCAGCGCATGAAGTATGTGTCGGGCGAACGCGAGCGATTGCGGGCCGAGCAGGTCGCGTCGCTCGCCGAGCAGAGCCGGCTGAGACGCGAGCCGAAAAGCTTCATGAAGCAGGTCGTCGAGCAGCTCAATCTGCGCAAGGCGTTCGAAACCGAAAGCGTACGCAACAAGCTGAAAATGGCGGGTTTTCGCGGACAGGCGCCGATCGTCGCATTCCTGTTTTTCCGGGTCGCGGCACCTATCGCAATGTTCATCTGTACGCTCCTCTATCTGAGTTTCGTGAACGATTACGGCCTGCCGCCGATGCTGAGACTGGCCGCGTCGACTGCCGCTGCCTATGCCGGCTTCTACCTGCCAAACCTGTTCCTCTCGAATCTGATTCAACGGCGTCAGACATCCATCAAGAGAAGCTCTCCGGACGCGCTCGACCTGCTTCTCATCTGCGTGCAGGCCGGCATGTCTATTGAAGCGGCGTTCCATAAGGTGTCGAAGGAGCTTGGGGGCCGCTCGATCGAGTTGGCTGAGGAGTTCAGCCTCACGACCGCCGAATTGTCCTATCTGCAGGAGCGCCGGCAGGCTTACGAGAATCTCGGCACGCGCACGGGACTTGCGGGCGTTAAGGCGGTCGGCATGAGCCTCATCCAGGCCGAGCGCTACGGCACACCGATCGGCTCCGCCTTACGCGTCATGGCCAAGGAGAACCGCGACATGCGCATGTCGGAAGCCGAGCGCAAGGCCGCCGCACTCGCGCCGAAGCTGACCGTGCCGATGATCGTGTTCTTCCTGCCGGTCCTGTTCGTCGTCATCATGGGGCCGGCGGTCATTCGCGGTATGGGGCTGCAGTAAGCTCCTCCGGATGACCGACCTCTCGGCATGATTGCTCGGCGGCTCGGCGGCCGCTTCTAATCGAGACGGCGACGCAGCTTCAGTCCTGGCGGTGCCATGCTGGCCTCCGCCGCCGGGACCGGCCCGGCCTGCGCCAGAACCGCCACAGGCTGTGGGGCGGGAGGAGCCACATTCGGCGGCTGGACCGCGGCGACGTTGGCGATAACGGCATCGGGCGCAGTCTGAGCGGCGGCGACGTCCTGCTGCGGAGCCTTGGGATCGCGCAGAACCTGCACGAGATTCTGCCGCATGCGGTCGTTCCCGCCCTTCTCAAGCGCCGTCTTCAGGAGCTGTTCAGCTTCGCTCTTCCTGCCGTCCATCGCATAGGAGAGCGCAAGATTGTTGATGATCGACGGCGAGCCAGGGTTGCGCTCGAGCGCGGCGATGAAGCGATCCTGCGCTTTTCTATGCTGCCCTTTGCGGGCATAGAGCGCGCCTTGCGCCGACAGAAGCCGCCAGTCGCCGGGCGATGCTGCGAGCGCCGCATCGAGCGCCGGGGCGGCTGCCACGAGGTCACCCGTCTCCATCGCTAGCCGGCCGAGCTCGCTTGCGAGGTCGGGGTGACGCGTCGCCTCATAGGCGCGCTTCAGCACGTCGAGGGCCTGTTCGTTCAGACCTTGCGCCTTCAGAGACCGCGCATAGTTGAGAGCTGCCCTTGGGTCCTTCGGATTGGCGGCGTAGGCCGCAGCCCAGCGGCGCGCCACGTCCTCGCGCGCCGACACCTTCACGGGCTCGACGCCGCTGCTGTCCACCGCCTGATCCGCCGCGGCCATGCGCGGCGCATCGCGCTTGATGCAGCCCGAGGCAAGTGCGGCGAGCGCAACGCCCGTCAGCAGGCGCGCGACGGCGAAAGCGGGTTTCGAGGCGGACATGACGACTCCTCACGCGATGACGGCCGCGCTGCGCGCTGGCCCCCGACGTCATGATCTGGCACGCGCCTCAACAAACGATTAACCCTGAACAACACTCAGCCGCCCGCCGTGTTCGGCGATCTCGTCGCGCGCGCCGTTGGTCCAGTCTTCAAGCTCGGGCAGCGCGATAACCGTCTCCGCGTAGTGGCTTGCGTCCCCGCTGCAGCCGAAATCTTTCAGATCGACGTCATAGGTGCGGAACCGCGACGCCAGCGGCGCGAACATCGCGTCGGCGTTGAAAACGCGCCGAACAGGAACGGGCCGCTCATGCCGAAACTGGCGCGACAGTCCTGCCAGATCGCAACGATGCGGTGAATGTCCGCTTCGAGCGCTTCGCCGATCGGGGGCACAGGCAATCGCGAGATCCAGTCCATCGGCATTTCGCGCCGAAGATCGGCGAAGCCCGCATGCATTTCGGCAGAAACGGAGCGCGCGACCCGGCGCGCGCCCGCGTCTCTGGGCCACAAAGCAAGATTGGGGTGCAACTCGGCCAGAAATTCCGCAATCGCGAAGCTGTCCCAAATAACGGCGTCGCCTTGGATCAGCGCCGGGACTTTCCCCGAGGGCGAATGCGCGCGGATGTTTTGCCTTGGAATCGTCTTGCCGCAGGCGGATCCGGATCTCGTCGAAGTCAATTCCCAAATGCCGCATCAGCAGCCAGGGCCTAAGGCTCCAGGACGAATAATTCTTGTCGCCGATGACGAGCCGGTACCGGCTTTCGCCTTCTGCCCCGCCATTGTCTTGCCCGTTACGGCCTGCCATAGATGCGCCCCTTCCGCTTAATCCGATCGCTTTCAAACAGGATAAAGGGCCCCCGCATGAGCGCCATAGCGAGGATGATCGAGGGTCTTAAGCCCGGACTCGAAGCGCTCATGCTTGAGACGAGCGAAGACGCCCGGCCGATCCACTTCGCCTATGAGGATGCCGGTGCGGTCGAACGCCTCATGCCGGTGCAGACTGCCTGGCTCGAGGCGCAGGCCTGGCGCGCGGAAGAAGGCGCGATCGCGCTCCTGCCGGATGCGGAAGGCGGCCTCAGCGCAGTCGTGCTGGGTTTGGGCAAACAGAAGAAAGCGTGCGCGCCGCTGATCGCGGGCGGGCTCTTCGCCCGCGTGCCGAACGGCGACTATGCGTTCGCCGCATCTCCCGCCGATCCCGACCTCGCGGCGCTCGCCTGGCTGATGGGCGCGTATGCGTTCGAGCGCTACAAGTCGCGCGACGAGGACAGGAAGCAGCGGCGGCTGGTCTGGCCGAAAGGCGCGGATCGGAAGCGCGTGTTGCGCATGGCGCAAGGCGTGTGGCTCGCCCGGAATCTGATCAATACGCCCGCAAACGATCTGGGGCCTGGCGAGATCGAAACCGCTGTGCGGGAAGTTGCGGCGCTGTACCATGCGGACGTCAAGGTGACGGAGGGCCTCGCGCTCCTCTCCGACAATCAGCCGATGATCCACGCGGTCGGCCGGGCGAGCGACCGTGCCCCCCGGCTGATCGATCTTAACTGGGGAGCGCGCGATGCGCCGAAGGTGACGCTGGTCGGCAAGGGCGTCTGCTTCGATACCGGCGGACTCAACCTCAAGCTCGGCAGTTCCATGAACCTTATGAAGAAGGACATGGGCGGCGCTGCGACCGCGATCGCCGCGGCCTGGATGATCATGGACGCAAATCTGCCAGTCCGGCTCAGGCTGTTGATCCCGGCGGTCGACAATTCGGTCGCGGGCAATGCGTTCCGGCCGGGCGACGTGCTGCCGAGCCGCGCCGGGCTGAATGTCGAGATCGGCAATACGGATGCCGAGGGGCGGCTCGTCCTTGCCGACGCGCTCGCGCTGGCCTGCGAGGAAAAACCCGATCTTCTGGTTTCACTGGCGACGCTGACGGGCTCGGCCCGCATCGCGCTCGGACCCGATCTTCCCGCGCTGTTCAGCGATGACGAGGAGGCCGTTGCGGGCCTGATGCAGACCGCCGCCGAAGTCGCCGACCCTATGTGGCGCATGCCGTTCTGGGGTCCCTACGACCGGCTTCTGAAGAGCAAGGTCGCCGACCTCAACCACATTGCCGACGGCACCTTCGCCGGCTCGATTGTTGCGGCGTTGTTCCTGAAGCGCTTCGCGAAGGGTGCGAAAAGCTTCACTCATATCGATCTCTATGCCTGGACGCCGCGCGCGCAGGCGGGAAAGCCGGAAGGCGGCGAGCCGCAAGGGGCGCGGGCGCTCTACACTTGGCTCGAACGGTCGTATAGCCCGTGACGACGATTGTCGGCGCATCCCTCGACCACAGGCGTGCGGCGTTCCGCGACGATCTCGCCGATGCGCGCCTGGAAGGCCGCGTCGAAGCGAATCGGTTCGTCACGGGTCAGCCGCGCCAGGTCATCGCGATGCCCGGCGCGGGCCTGCGTCGAGCGCCCCGTTTTGACGCACCGCTCGATACCGAGGCGCTGACTGGCGAGACGCTGCTGATATTCGAGGAAGACGAGGGTTGGGCGTGGGCCCAGCTCGATCGCGATGACTATGTCGGCTACATGCCCGCCAATGCGCTCGGTGCGGTAGGCGCGGCCGCGACGCACAGGGTCGCCGCGCGCGCGACCTGGGTCTATGCCGCGCCGCACATCAAGTCGCCTACCCTCGGCTGGCTCAGCCTGAACGCGCGCATCGCGGGGGAGAAGGCCGACGACCGCTTCGTACGTACGCGCGAGGGCGGCTTTGTGTTCGCGTCGCATGTCGCACCAATCGATGACGCCGAAGGCGATTTTGTGGAGGTGGCGGAGCGCCTCGTCGGCGCGCCCTATCTGTGGGGCGGACGCACCAGTATCGGGCTCGACTGTTCAGGCTTGGTGCAGCTCGCGCTTGAAGCCGCGCAGCGGCCCTGTCCGCGCGACAGCGACATGCAGATGTCCGAACTGGGGGAGCCCGTGATCCACGCGCCGGGAAGCCTTCAGCGCGGAGATCTCGTGTTCTGGCGCGGCCATGTCGGCGTGATGATCGATGCGGATTTGCTGCTTCATGCCAACGCGCATCACATGCGCGCCGAGATCGAACCCTTAACGCAGGCGGCGGCGCGCATTGCCGCGCATGGTCCGGTGACGGCCGTCCGCCGCATCGCCTGATGGCGAGCTAACCGAGGATGCCGTAGGGGTTGATGATCCAGAGCAGGATGATGATCGGGATCGGGATGGCGATCAGCCACAACAGAACGCCACGCTCCATGGCCGGCACCTCACGCTTGCTCTCGTCAACCGCCAAACATGCACACCTAAGGCCTTAAAATATTGGCGCGCCCGGAACGATTCGAACGTCCGACCCCCAGATTCGTAGTCTGACGTTCTACCATTCCGCACGATGCCGCGCCATTCCTTATCGCACCTGAAACCCACTAAATCAGCTACATTGTCATTCCTGTCCGTTCCGGGGGGTTCCTCTGGCTTCCTATCACCGTGCTTGCTATGTGATTGCTGGACGACTCGCGAGGGGAAGCGATGGCAACCGGCAGGATCACAAAGCGGCGCGTCGATGCTGCGCGGCCGGGTGATGCGGACAGGTTCCTTTGGGATGACGAGCTGCGCGGTTTCGGCCTGAAGGTCACGCCCTCCGGTCGCAAGGTTTATCTGATCCAGTAC
>JBKJVQ010000089.1:0-6357 GCA_046717125.1 Methyloligellaceae bacterium | reverse complement strand
CGCGTAGCCTGGTCGCCTCGTCGCTTTCCGGGGCATGGGCGTATAGATAGAGTTTTCCAGTCGGCGGAGCCTAACTCATGAACGAATTGCGTGATGCGAAAGGGTTCGCCCCCGACAGAGGGTTTGCGCCAGCCGATCATCCGGACGTTCCGGCCGCTCGCATCGGTATCCTGATCGTCAATCTAGGCACGCCCGACGGCACGAGCTATTGGCCGATGCGGCGCTACCTGAAGGAATTCTTGTCTGATCGCCGCGTGATCGAGACCAACCGCGCAATCTGGTGGCCGATCCTCAATCTTGTCATCCTCACGAAGCGCCCGTTTTCAAGTGGGCATGCCTACGAGTCGATCTGGAACAGGGAGCGTGACGAGAGCCCGTTGCGCACGATCACACGCAGTCAGGCGGACAAGCTCGCGGCGTGCTATGCGGTCGAGCCGCGTTTTCTCGTTGACTGGGCCATGCGCTACGGCCAACCCGCGATAGCCGACCGGCTCGACGCGATGCGACAGGCGGGATGCGACCGCATCCTCGTCTTTCCGCTCTATCCGCAATACGCCGCTGCGACGACCGCGACGGTCTGCGACAAGGCATTCGACGCGCTTAAGTCCATGCGCTGGCAGCCGGCGATCCGCACCGTCCCGCCCTATCACGACGATCCCGTCTATATCGACGCGCTGGCCACCTCGATCCGGACGCATCTCGCGACACTGGATTTCGAGCCGGAGGTCGTGCTCGCCTCGTTCCACGGCCTACCAAAGGACTATCTTCTCAAGGGAGATCCCTATCATTGCCAATGCGCCAAGACGGCGCGGCTCCTACGCGATGCGCTCGGCTGGGACGAGGGACGGCTGCGGCTTACGTTCCAGTCCCGCTTCGGGCGTGCGGAATGGCTTCAGCCGTACACGGACAAAACGGTCGAGGCGCTGGCGAAGGACGGAGTCAAGCGCATTGCCATCGTCACGCCGGGCTTTGTCGCGGATTGCGTCGAGACGCTGGAGGAGATCGCGGTGCTGAATCGCGACGTGTTCATCGAGAACGGCGGTGAGAAGTTCGCGGCCATTCCCTGCCTCAACGATTCCGATGAGGGCATACGCGTGCTGCGGCATGTCATCGACCGCGAGCTGGGAGGATGGGTTTAGCACTATTTGTTGTGCCGCATCCCATAGCTCCGCTACGTCCCCCCGGCTCGACCGGAGGACCCGTTTCGGCGTTGCGCCTGGGCGGCCCGGTCAAGCCGGGCCGCGTAGCGGTTACGCGGTCACATTGAAATTCGAACGACAACCCCGAAGGAATACCCCCATGTCCCGTCCCACTCTGCGCGCGCTGCTTCAGCTCCCGACCGAGCCTGCGCCGCTGTCCAAGTCCACGCTCGTCATGATCGACTGCCAGCAGACCTATCGCGAGGGCGTCATGGAGCTGGAAGGCGTCGAGGCGGCGTTGAAGGAATGCGCCGCGCTACTGGACCGCGCACGCAACGCGGGAGCAACCATCATCCATATCCAGCATGAAGTCGGCCCAGGCACGCCCTATGACACGAACGCGCCGATCGGCCAGATCGCGGATCTCGTCGCGCCAAAGGAGGGCGAGGCGGTCATCACCAAGAACTATCCCTCCGCCTTCGAAAAAACGTCGCTCGAAGCGGCACTGAAAAAGGCGGGCGCGGAGGATCTCGTGCTGGCCGGGTTCATGACGCATATGTGCGTGAACTCGACCGCCCGCGCCGCATTCAACCACGGTTATCGTCCCACGGTCGTCGCCTCTGCGACCGCGACGCGCTCCCTTCCCGGCCCGGACGGCGCCAGCCTGCCCGCGCGCGAGGTGCACGACGCAGCGCTCGCCTCGATGCACGATCTGTTCGCGATCGTCGTGCCGGACGGATCGCGCATTCGGGATTGACCAAGGCGCCGGTGATTCTTTCCGGTGCTGCGTCCCGCGTCATTTGATAATCTCGGGTGCGTTCAGCCTTTGGTGATGCGCGCATGCGCCGCTTGGCCTGTATTTTCCTGATAGCGATTGCCGCTTTCGCCGCCGTGCTCTTTGCGACCGGCGGGGCGGAAGCGAAGCGTGTCGCGCTCGTTGTCGGCATCGACAAGTATGAGCACCTCGAAACCGACCAGCAGTTGCGCAAGGCCGTCAATGACTCGCGTGCCATCGCGTTGGCATTCGAGGGCATGGGCTACGAGGTGGCCAAGGCCGAAAATGTCGGGCGGCTCGATTTCCTGCGCAACTGGTCGATCTTCCTGAACGGCATCGAGCCGGGAGACGAGGTCGCGTTCTTCTTCGCCGGCCACGGGATCGAGATCGCCCGCCAGAACTTCCTTCTGCCCGGCGACGCGCCGGTCGTGAAGCCGGGCGAGGAGCAGGTGATGCGCGGCTCGGCGATCGCCATGGGGGAGTTGCTCGATCAGCTGCGCGAGCGCCAGCCGCGCGTCAGCCTCACCATCATCGACGCCTGCCGCGACAATCCGTTCAACGACGGACGCGGCCGCTCCATCGGCGGCACGCGCGGGCTGGCACGCATTGATCCGCCGCGCGGCTCGTTCGTGATGCTGTCGGCCGCGGCTGGCGAGACGTCGCTCGACCGGCTGGGCGATGGGGACAAGAATCCGAACTCGATCTATACGCGCTCGCTTCTCCCACGCCTGAAAGAGCAGGGCGCGACCATCGTCGAGATCGCGCGTCTCGTACGGCGGGACGTGGTCGAGATCGCGCGCAAACATGCGCATGTGCAGACGCCGGCCTATTTCGACGAGCTGGTCGGCGACTTCTGCCCGGCGGGATGCGAGTCTGCAGCCGCTGAAGCAAATGTCCAACCGGCGCCAGCGCCTCCACCGGTTCCAGCAGCAGCGCCCGCTCCCGCCGCTCCCGCGCCCGAGCCGGTCGCTCCGCCACCTCAGCCGCAGGTCGCGGCGGTCGATCCCGCGCCTCAGCTCGCACCGCCCGTGCCGTCGCCAGCCGGCCCGGCCCGCGTACTGGAGGCAGAAGGGCTTTTCTACAGCGTCGCGTTCTCGCCAGACGGCAGGCTGCTCGCCGCCGGCACGCATGAGACGCGCGTGGTCGTATTCGATCTCGCCACGTCGCAAGTCCTGCATGTCCTCGAAGGACACACCAAGCTGATCCGCGAGGTCGCCTTCTCACCCGACAGCCGCCTGATCGCCTCCGCCAGCGATGACAAGACCGTGAAGCTGTGGGACGCTGCGACGGGAAAACTGGTCCGTACGCTGACGGGCCACGGGTACTGGGCCATGAATGTCGTGTTCTCGCCGGACGGTGCACTGCTCGCCTCCGGCAGCGCGGACCATAACTTGCGACTCTGGGACGTGAAGTCAGGCGCGCTGCGTCATACACTCCCCGGGCATGCGAATATGACTAAAGGCTTAGTGTTCGACCCGGAGGGCGTGCTGATTTCTGCCGATGCGGTCGGCGATGTGCGCGTGCATGATTCGGAAAGCGGAGAATTCATTAAAGAGTTAGAAACCGGCGAGCACACGCTTCAATCAATAGCGCTGTCGCCGGAAGGAAAGCTGCTGGCCACGGGGCATTTCACGAAAAAGCTGAAACTGTGGGACGCTGAACTCAATCTCGTCCGTGAGCGGACGGACTTTCCCGCCGAGGTCGTGACGCTTGCATTTTCGCCGACCCAGCAGTTGATCGCGAGTGTGTGCAACAATCGTATTCAGCTCTGGACGCCGGAGCTCGACAGGCCGCGGGCCGAGTGGGCCGAGGAACTCGTGACCGATGTGGCGTTCTCGCCCGATGGAAACACGATTGCAGCGGTCGGCCTCGAGGTCCGGCTTTACAGCGTCGCCGATAAAATTGCCGGCTTTACGCCGAAGGCGGCTTCCGGATCGGAGCAGAAACAACAGAGGCTCGCGGCGTTCGACCCCGCGCCGTCGGTGGCGCAGCCGGCGCCAGCCGCGCCGGCTGCGGCCGGCCCGACCCGCATATTGGAAGAGGACGCGCTCTACTACAGCGTCGCCTTCTCTCCCGACGGCAGGCTGCTCGCCGCGGGCACGCATGAGACGCGCGTGGTCGTATTCGATCTCGCCACGTCGCAGGTCGTGCATCGTCTCGAGGGACATACAGAACCGGTTCACGACGTGGCCTTCTCGCCTGACAGCCGGCTGATCGCCTCGGCCAGCTGGGACAAGACAGTCCGGATCTGGGACGCGCAATCCGGCAAGCTGGTTTACACACTGGCCGGCCATGTGCTTGGGGCGTGGGTGTTTGGGTTCTCGCCGGATGGCGCGACGCGCGCCCGCGGCCGCGGCTGGGGCGACACGACGGTGCGCCTTTGGGACGTGAAGACCGGGAAGCTGCGTCACACGCTCGTAGGGCACGATAACAGCGTCGACGCTGTAATGTTCGCGCGGGGTATGGTGATTTCGGCCGACAGCGTCGACCACGTCCGCGTCCACGACGCGGCGACCGGAAGCTTTGTGAGAGAGGTTGACACCGCTGAGTATACGTTGTCATCCGCCGCGCTGTCGCCGGAGGGGAAGCTGCTGGCGACAGGGCACTTTACCAAAAAGCTGAAGCTGTGGGACGCAGAGTTCAATCTCGTCGGTGAACGGACGGATTTCCCCGCGACCGTCGAAGCGCTTGCTTTCTCGCCGACCGAGTCGCTCATCGCGAGTGTGTGCGAAAACAAGATTCAGTTATGGACTCCCGAGCTCGATCGCCCTCGGGCGGAATGGTCCGAATATCTTGTCAACGATGTCGCGTTCTCGCCCGACGGAAATACGATCGCCGCGGTCGGCGGTGAGGTCTGGCTCTATAGCGTCGCCGACAAGATCGCGGGACGATAGCCATCCGCGTTGTTCAGACGCGCGGACTCATGTAAATCCCTTTAACATGGCTTGGAAGCGCGACTGCGGCCCGGGGCGGCGCCCCTATCACCACGGCAATCTGCGGGAAGCGCTGGTCAATGCGGCGCTGGACCTGATCGCGCAGAAAGGGCCCGCCGGGTTCACCTTTGCCGAGGCGGCGCGCTGGGCGGGCGTCAGCCCCGCTGCTCCGTACAGACACTTCCGCGATCGCGACGAACTCCTGACGGACGTCGCCGCGCGCGGCTTCCACCAATTAGCCGATGCCCTTGACGCCGCCTGGAGCCACGGCCAGCCGGACGCCGCAACCGCGTTCGAGCGGCTCGGCCGCGCCTATCTCGCCTTTGCCCTCGACGAGCCCTCCTATTATGCGGCCTTGTTCGAGGCCGGCGTTCCGCTCGATGCCGGAACGGAGATCCGCGAGGCGAGCGAGCGCGCGTTCTCCATCCTGCGGGCCGCATCCGAGAAGCTCGCCGAACGCCTGCCGGAAGGAAAGCGGCCGCCCGCGCTGATGATGGCGCTCCATATCTGGGCCATGAGCCACGGCATCGCGTCGCTGTTCGCACGCGGCGATGAGGGTCGCCGCGCACTGCCCATGAAGCCGGAAGAGCTGCTCGAGGCGGGCATGCTGGTCTATTTGGCGGGGCTCGGCCTGGGTGCTGCGCCAAAAAGTTGATGACCCCATTCTTGACAGGACCGAATGCCGCACCAATTATGTGAATGTTATTTACATTCACCACAGGAAACGGCGATGGCGATCGTTCAGAAGATTGACGACTACGGAACGCCGGCCTGGATCGCGGTGACGGTCCTAGGCTTTGCGATCTGGTGGCCTGTGGGTCTTGCGACCTTGGCCTATGCGTTTGGAACAGGACGAATCGGTAGCGGAAGAATTGGGAGCGGTCAGATGAGTTGCGGCAATCGGAGCGTTGCGAACTGGGAGAGCCGCGTCGCGCGGATGCAGGAGAAGGTCGACAGGATGCGGTCGCGCATGAGCGGCGCTGGCAATGGCCATTGGTGGCCGCAACACTCCAGCGGCAATCGCGCCTTTGACGATTACCGCGAGGAAACGTTTAGGCGGCTGGAAGAGGAGCAGCGCCAATTCCATGCCTTCCTCGATCGACTCCGCGTCGCCAAGGATCGGCAGGAGTTCGATGCGTTCATGGCAGACCGCCGGGGCGGTCAGGAGACGCCGACGGACCAGCGCCAAGTCTGACGACCTACTCAAATTGAAATGCGACGGGCGGCGTCAAATGCCGCCCGTTTTGCTTGTTCTCCGCGCTATTTGATCGCCTTGAATACTGCAAACAGATCCCGATATTGCCGATTAAATGGCAACTCACCCCAGATCGCATTGCTCTGATCTGGTGTAATGGGAGGTATTCATGCGCGAAATCATTGGCATTTTCGATGCGCCTCGCCCGCATTGGGTCGGCGACGGCTTCCCGGTCCGCTCGCTAATGAGTCAGGTTGAGGATCGCTCGGCACTGAGGCCGTTTCTAATGCTGGACTATGCCGCGCCGGTCGAGTT
>JBKJVQ010000088.1:0-3097 GCA_046717125.1 Methyloligellaceae bacterium | reverse complement strand
GAGCAGATTCAGCGCTCGCTTTAGTTTTCCATTCGGCTTTTTTGCTCCCCCTCACTCGGCCCTTCGGGCCGACCTCTCCCCGCCGGGGAGAGGTGTTCGCCCGGGGCTCGGTTCACCTCTCCCCATGGGAGAGGTCGAATTGCGAAGCAATTCGGGTGAGTGGTTACGTTGGGGCATAGTCCCTGAATCCCATGACCAGAAAACATTCTAACACATCCGCCAAAGGACCGAGCCAGCGGCAGCTTCGCGTCGGGGAAGTTCTGCGGCATGCGCTGGCCGAATTGCTGGCGCGCGTCGAGATCGACGATCCGGAACTTTCCGGGACATCCGTCACGGTGACCGAGGTCAGGCCCAGTCCGGACTTGAAACATGCGGCCGTGTTCGTGGCGCCGCTCGGCGGCATAAGGCAGAAAGAGATCCAGACGGCGCTCAATCGTCACACGCGCTTTCTGCGCGGCGAGGTCGCGCGGCGCGTGTCGCTGAAATTCATGCCCGATCTGCGCTTCATGCTCGATACCAGCTTCGATGAGTCCGGCAAGATCGACGCGATTTTGCGCTCGCCCGATGTCGTGCGCGACCTCGGTTCGGACGACGAGTGATGCGCCGCAAGCGCGGGCTCGCGATCGACGGCTGGCTCGCGCTCGACAAGCCGCAAGGGCTCACCTCCACGCAGGCCTTGTCGCGGGTCAAGCGCTTGTTCCATGCGCAGAAGGCCGGCCACGCCGGCACGCTCGATCCGCTCGCCACGGGCATCCTTCCGATCGCATTCGGTGAGGCCACCAAGACCGTGTCCAACATGATGGACGGCGCGAAGACCTATCGGTTCACGGTTCGCTGGGGCGCGGAAACCGATACGGACGATGCGCAAGGGCAGGTCGCCGAGACGAGCGACGTAAGGCCGGGGCGCGATGCGATCGCGGCGGCGCTGCACGGCTTCACGGGGGAAATCCAGCAGGCGCCGCCCGCCTTCTCGGCGATCAAAGTCGGGGGAAAGCGCGCGTACGACCTCGCGCGCAAGGGCGAGACGCCTGAGCTCGCGCCGCGCACGATCCGTATCGACAGGCTCGACCTCCTGGACACTCCCGATGCGGAGACAAGCGTGTTCGAGACCGATTGCGGCAAGGGCGCCTATGTGCGGGCCCTGGCGCGGGATATGGCGCGGGCGCTCGGCACGCGCGGCCACGTCGTCCAGCTCAGGCGAACACGTGTCGGTTGTTTTCATGAGTGCGACGCAATTTCCCTGGATATGCTGGAGACGATCGGACATAGTGCGCCCGGCTGCGAGGCGCTTTTCCGCCTGCTTAAGCCTACCCAGACCGCGCTGGACGACATCCCGGCGCTGGCCATGGGCGAGGCGGACGCAGCCAGGCTGAAACGGGGGCAGCCCGTCCTGATACGCGGACGCGACGCTCCCATCCTCACCGGACCTGTCTACGCGACGTCCCGAGGCATTCTCGTGGCGTTGGGCGAGGTCACACAAGGCGAGCTTCGCCCGACGCGGGTTTTCAACCTCGCGCACCGGACGGCGGCTCCACCATCATCACACGGAGATCCCGATGTCGATCAGCGCTGAACGCAAAACCGAACTGATCAAAGATTACGCCACCAAGGACGCGGACACCGGCTCGCCGGACGTCCAGATCGCGATCCTTACCGAACGCATCGTCAATTTGACCGAGCACTTCAAGAGCCACACGAAGGATAATCATTCCCGCCGTGGCCTGCTCAAGATGGTCAGCCAGCGCCGCAGCCTGCTTGACTATGTCAAGCGGTGCGACGAGGCGCGTTACCAGTCCCTCATCAAGCGACTCGGCATTCGCCGTTGATCCGTCAGCAGACAGATCGCTCCGTCGCTTACCCCGTACAATTCTGTACACGCACCATCGCGTGCGCCGTTCGCCCGCGCGGCGATTTCGCCGCAAACGCCTATTGTCCGTCCGGCCGCGAGGGTGCGCGGCCCAACCCGAGATATCCGCATGTTCGAGAAAAAGACCGTTGAAATCGAATGGGGGGGACGTCCCCTCACACTGGAAACCGGGCGCATGGCCCGTCAGGCCGATGCCGCCGTCCTCGCCACCTATGGCCAGACCACAGTGCTCGCCACCGCCGTCGCCGCCAAGAGCATGAAGCCGGGCATGGACTTCTTCCCCCTCACCGTGAATTACCAGGAAAAAACCTTTGCTGCCGGCAAGATCCCCGGCGGGTTCTTCAAGCGTGAAGGCCGCCCTTCCGAGAAGGAGACGCTGACCTCGCGCCTGATCGACCGGCCGATCCGCCCGCTATTCGCCGAGGGTTTCCGGAATGAGACGCAGGTCGTCCTGACCGTGCTCAGCCACGACCTCGAAAACGATCCCGACATTGTCGCCATGGTCGCGGCGTCGGCCGCGCTGACCCTGTCCGGCCTGCCCTTCATGGGGCCGATCGGCGCGGCGCGCGTCGGCTACAAGGACGGCGCCTATATCCTCAACCCGACGCTCGACGAGATGGCCGAGGGCGATCTCGATCTCGTCGTGGCGGGCACCCAGACCGCCGTTCTGATGGTAGAGTCAGAAGCCGAGGAACTGTCCGAGGAAATCATGCTTGGCGCGGTGAGCTTCGGCGTGAAGCACTTCCAGCCCGTCATCGGTGCGATCATCGATCTGGCGGAGAAGGCAGCCAAAGAGCCTTGGGATTTCCAGCCTGCCCCCGAGTCCGAACTCTATCAGCGCGTGCATTCGAGCGTTTCGGCCGACCTCTCCCGCGCCTATTCGATCGCGCAGAAGCAGGACCGTCAGAACGCCGTGGCCGACGTCAAGAAGCGTGCGATGATCGAACTCCTGGGCGAGTCGCCGCAACCCGAGGCGATCGCAAGGTTCAGCTCCGACTTCAAGCATGTCGAGAAGGATGTCGTACGCGGCAACATTCTCGACACGGGCTCGCGCATCGACGGGCGCGATCTGAAGACGGTGCGACCGATCTCGTGCGAAGTCGGCATCCTGCCGCGCACGCATGGCTCGGCCCTGTTCACGCGCGGCGAAACCCAGGTGCTGGCGGTCGCAACGCTCGGGACGGGCGAGGACGAGCAGTTCATCGACGCGCTGCAGGGGACGTACAAGGA
>JBKJVQ010000087.1:0-11973 GCA_046717125.1 Methyloligellaceae bacterium | reverse complement strand
CATCCTCGTCGATCAGCGCGATTGGGCCGTGCTTGAGCTCGCCGGCGGCATAGCCCTCGGCGTGGATGTACGAGATTTCCTTCAGTTTCAGCGCGCCTTCGAGCGCCAGCGGGAAACTCGACCCACGGCCGAGATAGAGCACGTCCCGAGCCTTCGACAGATTATGGGCCAAGTGCTCGTAGGGGCTCTCGTCACGCAGCATCTGCGCGATCAGGCGCGGCGCTTCGACCAGCGCCGCCACCATCTCGCGCTCCTGAGCCGGATCGATGTGCCCTCGCGCCTTGCCCGCAATAATCGCAAGGCATGCCAATACGGTAAGCTGACAACTGAAAGCTTTGGTTGAAGCAACGCCGATCTCAGGGCCGGCGAGCGTCGGCAGCATGAGATCGGATTCCCGCGCCATCGAGCTTTCCGGCACGTTCACGACGGCTACGACGTGCTGCCCCTGGGAGCGGCAGTAGCGCAGTGTCGCCAGCGTGTCGGCCGTCTCACCCGACTGCGACACGAACAAGGAAAGGCCGCCATTCTCCAGCGGCGGCTCGCGATAGCGAAATTCCGAGGCGATATCGATGTCGACCGGCAGGCGCGCATAGCGCTCGAACCAGTATTTCGCGACCAGCCCCGCGTAGAACGCCGTGCCGCAGGCCGACAGAGACAGGCGCGGCAGCGTAGCGAAATCGAAGGGAAGATCGAGCGCACGAACACGGTTCTCGGTCAGGTCGATGTAATGCGCCAGCGTGTGGCCGATGACTTCCGGCTGCTCATGGATTTCTTTCGCCATGAAGTGCCGGTGGTTGCCCTTATCGACGACCAGCGCGGAGGCCGCGGATTTCGCCGACGCACGCTGGACAGGCTGGCCGCTGCGGTCGCGGATGGCGACGCCGTCCCGCGTCAGCACCGCCCAGTCGCCGTCGTCGAGATAGGCGATGGTGTCAGTGAAAGGCGCGAGCGCGAGCGCGTCCGATCCGACATACATCTCGCCCTCGCCATAGCCGATCGCGAGCGGCGACCCCTGCCGGGCGGCCATCATGATGTTGTCATGACCCTTGAAAATGATCGCGAGCGCGAACGCGCCCTTCAATTGCTGCAGCGCATGGAAAGCGGCGCGAACCGGATCGTGGCCACGCCGTATCTCGCGCGAAATCAGATGGCAGATGACTTCGGTATCCGTGTCGCTGGAAAACACCGCACCGTCGTTCTGCAGCTGGTCCTTAAGCTCGCGAAAATTCTCGATAATGCCGTTATGGACGACGGACACGTCATCCGTCATGTGCGGGTGCGCGTTGCTTTCGGTCGGCGCGCCATGCGTGGCCCAGCGCGTATGGCCGATGCCGGTGGTGCCGCTGAGCGGCTCGTGACCAAGCCTCGTCTCAAGATTTTTCAGCTTGCCGGATGCGCGCCTCCGGTCGAGGTGACCATTTTCGACCGTCGCGACGCCCGCCGAATCGTAGCCGCGATATTCCAGTCGCTTGAGTGCATCGACGAGCTGCCTCGCGACAGGCGCGCGCCCGACGATCCCGACAATTCCGCACATCCCAGATCAAATCCTCTGAACCACCGCGCGTCTGGTTAGCCGCTCGCCGAACCATCTGCAACAGGTAGCCCGGATGGAGCGAAGCACAATCCGGGATCTTCGGACATTCTGCCCCGGATTTCGCTGACGCTCATCCGGGCTACGCGTACTTCACCAATCGGCGAGCGACTTCGCTCGAGTCCTGAGCGCGCGGAACTTCGACGCCCAGCCCTCCTTCTCGATCTGAGGACTCCGTGTCAGCGCCAGCGCATCCGCCGCCACGTCGCGATTGATGACGCTGCCCGAGCCGATATAGGCCCCTGCCCCGATCTTCACCGGAGCCACCAGCGCGGAATTGGACCCGATGAATGCTCCAGCCCCGATCTCGGTCTTATGTTTGTCGAAGCCGTCGTAATTGCATGTGATCGTGCCCGCCCCGACATTGGCTCCGGCGCCGATATGGGCGTCGCCGATATAGGTCAAATGGTTGACCTTTGCGCCGTCTTCGAGCGTCGCGTTCTTCATCTCGACGAAATTGCCAACCCGTGCCTTCGGGCCGATATTCGTGCCGGGCCTGAGCCGCGCGAATGGCCCGATCACTGCGCCCGACGCGATCCGCGCGCCCTCGATATGACTGAACCCTTTGATGGTCGCGCCATCCTCGATCACGACGCCCGGCCCGAAAATCACGTGGGGTTCGATCCTCACGTCGCGGCCCACGACCGTATCGTGCGCGAAGAACACCGTATCCGGCGCGACCAGCGTCGCACCGTTCGCCATGGCATCCGCCCGAAGCCTCACCTGAGTTTCGGCTTCCGCCTTCGCAAGCTGCGCCCTGTCGTTCACGCCGAGCACCTCCTCTTCCGGACATGCGATCGCTACGGCTTTCAGACCGTCCCCGACGGCGAGCCCGACCGCGTCGGTCAGGTAATATTCGCGTTTCGCATTGTTGTTGCCGATGCGATCCAGTAACCCCGCCAGCACGCTGCCACGGAATCCCATAATGCCGGAATTGCACAGCGTCACGGCCCGCTCCTCCGGCGTCGCGTCCTTCTCCTCGCGGATGGCGAGGAGCGCGCCATTCGCATCTGTCAAAAGCCGCCCGTATCCCGACGGGTCGCGCGCCTCAAACCCCGCCACGACGACATCTGCGCCGTTCGCTACCGACTCGCGCACCCGCGCTAGCGTCCCGGCGCGTAAGAGCGGCGTATCGCCGTACTGGACCAGCACGTCGCCATCGAATTCCTCGAATGCGGGCAGCGCCGCGAGGACGGCGTGGCCCGTGCCCAGCGCTTCCAGCTGCACATAGGGCTGAAGGGCCGCATGGACGCGCTGGGCGGCCTCGGTCACAGCCTCCATGCCGGGCGCGACAACCAGCGCGAGATCCGAAGCGCCCGCCTCGCAGGCAGCGGCGATGGCATGGGCGATCATCGGCCGGCCGGCGACCTCGTGCAGCACCTTGGGCCTCTCCGAGCGCATGCGTGTGCCCTGCCCGGCGGCGAGAATTATGGCGAGCAGGTCGCTATGCGTCATAGAGGCGACTTTCTCGATTGGCGCTGCGAATAGGCGCCGGCGTCGTCTAGATCACGATGACTTCGGATAGAACCAATCCGAAGTCATGAACGTGATCGGATTCATGCTCAACCTCAGGCGCGGAAATGCGCCAATTCCGCTTCAGCACGCTAGCGGTTGAAGCGACACCCGCGACTCAGTCAGATTCGCCAAAGGAATCAAAGAGCGGCGCGGGGGAACTGGAGCGCAATGTTCGTCCGGAAGACCATACCGGAACATCCCCGTTCGCCTGGTTCCGCGCTGGTTCCGACAGCGTTCGCGCTTGGATGGCTGTGTCTCGGGCTGTTCGGGGCCGCTTACATGTTCGGCTATATCGCCGACCCGATGCCTGCGAAGCAAGCCGCGCGGATCGAGACTGGTGTGACCGCCGAGAAACTCGAGCTCCTGAAGCTGGAACTTGAAGCCATGAGCACGCGCATCGCGGGACTCGAATCCTCGCTCGGCTCGCTGACGGCGGCCATTCCCGCTGCGCCCGAGCGGCGCTCGGAAAACGCTGCCCCGCCGGAAAGCGCCGATCCCGTGCAGGTCGCCGTCGCGCCTCTGCCCGCCGAGGGTTTCGGGGACGAGGCTGCGGCCTTCACGGCTCTGCCGATAGAGAACGGCGGGGCCACCAAGACGCTGTTCGCCGTGGCGCTCGCCGTTACCGACAAAAAGGAGAAGCTGCGCGGGAGCTGGCGCGAGCTGACCGCACGACATGGAAAGATGCTGGAAGGGCTCGAACCGCGATCCATCACGGAAACCAAGGCCGGCGCGCGGCGATGGAAGCTGGTGGCCGGACCCTTCCCGAACGCCGCCGACGCTGCAAAGGTCTGCGCCCGGCTGAGATCGGAGAAGCGCGCCTGCGCCGAGACGGTTTTTGCGGGCGAAGCGCTGTAGTTTCCAAAAAGTTGAGCCCCGGCGCGGGGAGTGCCGAGGCTCTTACGCGAACCGAACCATCCGACGCGTGACGAGTGACCGTCCCTTGAAGCGCAGCAGGGATGGGCGAACATCGCACGCGCTTGATTGCGGTTTGTTGACGGTTTCCACGCCCGCGTGTCATTCAGCGAACACGCAGACGCAAGACGCTGGGAAAACATGGAAAACGCAGACGCCACGCATGAAGCAGCCGAGGCGGCCGCGGTTCGCAAACGCCAGCCGGGCGCGATCGAGGGCGTGATCGAAGGCTTCCTGTTCCGCAGCCGCTACCTGCTCGCGCCGTTCTACGTGATGCTGGTCATCGTTCTCGCCGTGCTCCTCGTCAAGGCGGCGCAGGAGCTGTTCCATTTCGTGACGCACGCGTTCGCGGCGACCGAGTCCGACGTCATCCTCGGCGTACTGACAATGGTCGATCTGACGCTGACGGGCTCCCTGATCGTCATCGTCATTTTTTCCGGCTATGAGAATTTCGTCTCGCGCATCAACGTCGATGAGCATCAGGACTGGCCGGAATGGATGAGCCGGATCGACTTCACCGGCCTCAAGCTCAAGCTCATGTCGTCGATCGTGGCCATCTCCGCGATCCAGTTGCTGAAGGCGTTCATGGCTGTCCAAAGTACGAGCGACCGGGATTTCATGTGGCTGATCGCGGTGCATGTCACGTTCGTCATTACCGGCCTCGTGCTGGCGCTCACCGACAGGATCGGCGGCAAGCAGGCGCATTGACCGCTCATGCGGAACGGCGCTCGCCGCCCGCAGTTTCACTTGTCGCGAGTGGTAGCCCATGCACAATCGGACGCACCACCCATCCCGTTGCAGGAGATGATCTGAATGCGTTGGCGCGACAGGCCTGAGAGCGACAATGTCGAGGATGTGCGCGGCTCGACCGGCGGCGGGGGTTTCCGGTTCCCCATGCCGGGCGGCGGCCGCGGAGGCGGCGGTCTCGGGGTCGTTGGCATCCTCGTGGTGCTGGGGCTTGCGTTCTTCTTCGGCGTCGATCCGCGCATCCTGCTCGATACGGTAGGCGGTGGTTCCGGCGGCCAGACACAGCAGCCCCAAAGCCCAAGGTCGCCCGAAGGCCAGGGCCTCCCGGATATCCTCAAAGACGTTCTCAAGGAGAAGTTCCCGGACCTGCAATTGCCGGGCGGCGACAGCGACAAGGCTGATTCGCCGCAGCCTAAGCCCGGAGAGCAGATCCAGGGGCCGAAATCGGCGTCGGATGACGACGTTCGGAAATTTGTCGCCGTAGTCCTGAAAGACACCGAGAATGTCTGGAACGCGCTGTTCCAGCAATTCGGGAAGGACTACAAGGAGCCGGCTCTCGTCGTCTTCAGCGAGGCTGTGAATTCCGCCTGCGGGACTGGCATGGCTGCGATGGGGCCGTTCTATTGCCCGAGCGATGGCAAGGTCTATATCGACCTGACCTTCTTCCAGGAACTCAACAACAGGTTCAAGGCGCCCGGCGATTTTGCGCAGGCCTATGTGGTTGCGCATGAGGTCGGCCACCATGTCCAGAACCTGCTCGGCATCGCCGAAAAGGTCGCGGAAGCAAAGTCCCGCATGAGTGAGCGGCAGGCGAACGCCGTTCAGGTCCGCATGGAGCTGCAGGCCGACTGCCTGGCCGGCGTCTGGGCGCACAACGCCGACAAGCGCGACAACATTCTCGAGGAAGGGGATATCGACGAGGCGCTGGGCGCGGCTTCCGCCATTGGCGACGATCGCATTCAAAAGCAGATTCAGGGTCAGGTCGTGCCGGACGCCTTCACGCACGGCTCGTCCGAGCAGCGCGTCCGCTGGTTCAAGCGCGGATTCGACTCCGGCCAGATGGAACAGTGCGACACGTTCAACGCGGACGAGCTTTAGGTCGAATTTCTGACGCGACGTGGGCCGGCTTGACCGGCTATCTCGGCTTGAAGGTCCCCCGGTTGATCCCCCGGTCAAGTCGGGGAAGGGGGACGTAGCGGAGTGGAGACCTACCCCAGCTTCACGGCCGTGCCGTTGCACGAGACCATGAGCATGCCGCCGGCCTCGCCCATGCTCTCATAGTCGAAATCGACCGCGACGATCGCATTGGCGCCCAGCCCCTCGGCTTCTCCGATCATGTCGTCCATGGCCATGCGCCGTCCCGAGCGGAGCACCTTCTGGTAGCCGCCCGCGCGCCCGCCGACGATATCGCGGATCGAGGCGAACCAGTCGCGAAAGACGTTCGCGCCCAGCACCGCCTCCCCGGCCACCGGCCCCAGATATTCGACAATGCGGCTTCCTTCGACATTGGGCGTGGTGGTAACGAGCATGGGGGCCTCGGAACGCGGACGGGACGGCATTCGATAGAATAGAAGAAGCGGGGCGGAAACAAGCCGGTCAGACGGTCTGTTGCGAGGCCCGGCGAGAATGGCGCCGCCGCACGATCCACCAGCAGAAGGCGACGGCGAGCGCGATTTCGGCCGCGAACTTCGCGTGGATTGCGCTGAGATAGGAGCCGTCGGTGGTCGGAACGCTCCAGCCGGCGAGCCACCACAACGCCGGAAAGCCGATCAGGCCGCTCAGCAGCGCGACGGGAAGTGTCGGCGCAAGAAGGCGCGAGGCGACTGCGTAGACCAGTCCGGTGAAGAACAAGGGCGGCGGCAGTTACAGATAGACGGCCCAATAGATCGCGACGAAGGCGAACCAGAGCGGCTCGCCACTAGAGGCTGGCGCGGACTCAACCGGAAACCCTGCTGAGACCCACTGCACCGCCGTCACAAGCAGGGATAGCGCAGCCTGAAGCGTGGCGAGCGCGAACGGCCCCATAAAGGTGAAGGCGAGGACTTCGAACCCGCCGCGGCTGATGTTTTGCGCGAGGTTGCGGACGCGGGAGGCCAAGCGGGATGGCTCCGGTTCAGGCGTCAGGGAGGCCGCCTCTGTCATGGGCCGCTCCAGGGGCTAACTACCGCAAATGCGCCGCTGCATCGTCACTCCGGCGAAAGCCAGAGTTGAGCGCGGTGGTGATGACTAGACCCTGCTGGATTTTGGCTTTCGCCAAAATGACGCGCCCGAGGCCGCGTCAGACGCCCTTCCGGCCCGCCAGCATTCCAGCGATGCTCAAATCCTCGTCGAGATCGGGCCAGTGAATGCCGCGCTCTGCTCATTCCGCCCTCAATTCAGCCAACCAATTCGAGATCGATCCGGTCGGTCCGATTGACGCGTTTGGAGGCGTCGAGCACTTCGATCGAGACCAGATCGCCAGCGGCGTCGTAGTCGAGCACGACTCCAGGCTTGTCTTCATCGCTTTCGGCGACCGCCACGTTTTCCTTGAGCACGATCGTCAGCGTGTCGGTCCTTTGGTCATAGGTGGCTCTCACACAAGTCCGATCTCCAATATTTTGCGATCTTGCTGGATCTGTACGCCGTCACAATTTCGGCCGGAGAGCGATCAACATCCACGATCACGCGGACGACGTATGGCTTGCCTTCCAGCTCTAGCCGTCGCTGCCGGATTTCGCGGCCCGGACGAACCGGAAGACGCTGGTCGGGCTGCGTTACTGCTTCCTCCAACGTCTCCAGATCAATACCGCGCCTCCCAACTGGCTCAACGCGTGATCCGAAACAATGTACCCGCGGAGCAGGAGCGGCATGTCACAACGGAATATTGTCGTGCTTCCGCTTCGGATAGCTCGCTTGCTTCGTGCGCAGCATGGATAGCGCGCGGGCGATGCGGCGGCGGGTGTTGCGCGGCAGGATCACCTCGTCGATGAAGCCGCGCTCGGCCGCCACGAACGGATTGGCGAAGGTCTCGCGATATTCCTCGACGCGCTTCTCGATCTTCTCCGGATCGCCCAGCTCCGAGCGATAAAGAATCTCGGCCGCGCCCTTCGCGCCCATGACCGCGATCTCGGCGGAGGGCCAGGCATAATTCAGGTCGGCGCGGATGTGCTTCGACGACATGACGACATAAGCGCCGCCGTAACCCTTCCGTGTAATGATCGTCACTTTCGGCACGGTCGCCTCGGCGAACGCAAACAGCAGTTTTGCGCCGTGCTTGATCAGGCCGCCATATTCCTGCGCCGTTCCGGGCAGGAAGCCCGGCACATCGACCAGCGTCACGATCGGAATGTTGAAGCAGTCGCAGAACCGGACAAAACGCGCGGCCTTACGCGAGGCGTCGCTATCGAGCACGCCGGCCAGCACCAGCGGCTGATTGGCGACGATGCCGATGGTGCGCCCCTCCACGCGCGCGAAGCCGATGACGATGTTGCGCGCATGGTTCGCCTGGATCTCGAAGAAGTCGCCCTCGTCGACCATCTTCAGGATCAGCTCTTTCATGTCGTAGGGCTGGTTCGGATTGTCGGGGACGAGTGTATCGAGCGACGGTTCGGGCCGATCCACCATGTCGCGGGTCGGCAGAACCGGGACGCCGGACTCGTTGTTGGCGGGGAGGAAATCCATCAGCCGCCGCATCTGCAACAGCGTTTCGAGATCGTTCTCATAGGCGTGGTCGGCGATCGACGATTTCACCGTGTGTATTGACGCGCCGCCGAGCTCCTCCGCCGTGACCGTTTCATTCGTCACGGTACGGACGACATCGGGGCCGGTGACGAACATGTAAGACGTGTCCTTCACCATGAAGATGAAGTCGGTCATGGCGGGGGAATAGACGTCGCCGCCCGCGCACGGGCCCATGATGACCGAAATCTGCGGGATCACGCCCGAGGCGCGGACGTTGCGCAGGAACACCTCGCCATAGCCGCCCAGCGCGCCGACGCCTTCCTGGATGCGAGCGCCGCCCGCGTCGAACAGGCCGATGATGGGCGCGCGATTGCGCAGCGCCATGTCCTGGATCTTGATGATCTTCTTGGCGTGCGTCTCGGACAGCGAGCCGCCGAATACGGTAAAATCCTTGGCGAAGACGAAGACGGTGCGGCCGTTGATCGTGCCCCAGCCGGTGACGACGCCGTCGCCCGGGATCTTCTGTTCCTCCATGCCGAAATCGGTGGAGCGGTGTTCGACATACATGTCGAACTCCTCGAACGAATCGTCGTCGAGCAGGAGTTCCAGCCGCTCGCGTGCCGTCAGCTTGCCGCGCGCATGCTGAGCCGCGATCCGCCGCTCGCCGCCGCCGAGCCGCGCTTCGGCGCGCCGCTCTTCGAGTTCTTCGACCACCTTTTTCATGCGACCCCCGGCCCGCGCGCTTCACACGAGCGCTCGTTTATCACGCGTGTATCGGCGATGCCATGGACAGGAGATGTCGGAGCGTAGCCCGGATGGAACGCTGTGCATCCGGGGATCGTCCCAAATTTCGCTTCGCTTCATCCGGGCTACGTCTATCGCCTCAGAAAATCCAGCATACGTAACGCCGCATCATATTCCGCACGGCGCTTAACGCGGCGTTCCCTGGCTTCGTCGTCCGTGCCCCAGAAGCCGATCTGGAAATCCTCGTCGACATGCGCCGCGTCCCACGCTTCGCCGGCGGTGAGTTCCCCACGTGCGACGGCCAGCGCGAGCAGCGCCGAGCCGGTGAGCGTCGTCATCACGTGCAGCGCCGCGAGCGCAAAGACGTCGTAGGGCTTGAGCGCCGCGCGCACGGCCGAGCGCGTGTCGTAAGGCTGCTCCGCCGGCATCACGCCCTCGGCGAGCACGAAGCGCGCACCAAGGGCTTCTCTTGCCCAGGACAGCACCGGATCCCATTTTGCGCGTTGCAGGAGGACGAGGCCTTCGGGCTCGCCCGCCCGGTAGCAGAGGAGATCGTTCGCGCCATAGGACTCGACGTCGTCTTTGATCGCCTCCTCGCGCCCGATCAGCCCATCGATGACGGTATTGGCAAGCCGCGTCAGGGGCATGGTCGCAGGCTCGATCTTCTCCCCTTGCGCGTTCCATTCGGCGGCGATGGCCTCGGCGAGTGCGCGCGTCGGGACGATCAGTTCATTCTTGGCGGGAGTCCGCACGGGCTTGCGGTCCAGCACCAGACGCGCGCCGCCGGGAGTCTCCTCAACACCCGCCTTCGCGTAGAAGCGCGCAAGGCCGACGGTGCTCGCATCGCTCAATTCGCCGGATCTCCCTTGTCCGATCCGCGTGCGCGCTGCGCGATTTTCTCGTAGCGATCTCTGATCTTGTCTAGTTCCGCCTCGTCCATCTCTTCGAGATCGAGCAGCTCCGTGTTCGCACCTTTCGTGACGCGGATCAGCTCGTCGAGCTTGATCTGCATCGCCTCGGTGTCGCGGTTCTGCGTGTTCTGCACGACGAACACCATCAGGAAGGTGATGATGGTGGTCGTGGTGTTGATGACGAGCTGCCATGTCTCGGTGAAGCCGAAGAAGAACCCGGAAATCGCCCAGACAACGATGATCGAGACAGCGCCGACGAACGCGGCCGGATGGCCGGCGACTTTCGAAACAGCTTGCGCGAATTTTGTGAACCATTTCTGCATAGCGACTTACTCGATCGTTGTGGCGTGCGATGTGGCTGAACGCTTCATCGCCTTTATCGGTTCGGAGACGAAAAACCCGTCGAGATCGAACAGGACGAGCCTCATGCGCCGTCCTCATGCCGCTCAGTCTCAAACCCGAACAGGTCGAACGATGCCTGCATATGCGGCGGCAGCGGTGCAGTCACGTCGACCGTGCCCTCGCCCGACGGATGCGGGAAGGCGATGCGGCGCGCGTGCAGATGCAGCCGGTTTTCCAGTCCCTCCGGCGTTTCGCGCTCATGCGCATATTTGGCATCGCCGACGATTGGATGATCCGCCATCGCCATATGCGCGCGGAGCTGATGCTGCCGGCCCGTCACGGGTTTGAGCGAGACAAGCGCGAGCGTTTGCCCTGCCCGGTCGATCACCGCGTAATAGGTGACGGCCGACTGCGCGATTTCCTGCTCTCCGGCCTGGGCTTTGCGCACGCGATCACCCTCAGGCCCCGAAGCCTTCACAAGCGCCGCATCGATCTTCCCCTGCGCCGGAGACGGCACGCCATGCACGAGCGCCCAGTAGATCTTCCGCACCGAGCGCGTCTGAAACATGCGCCCAAGCTTTGCCGCCACCGCGCGGCGCTTGGCGATCACAAGCACGCCCGACGTATCGCGGTCGAGCCTATGCACGAGGCGCGGCCGCCTGTCCGGATCGGGTTCCAGCGCCTCCAGCATGCCGTCAACATGCCGCGCGGTTTTCGTCCCGCCCTGCACGGCAAGGCCCGAGGGCTTGTTCAGGATCAGCAGATCGTCGTCTTCGTAGATCGTGATGTTTTCGATGAAGGCGCGATCGGATGCCGAAATCGAAGGCCGCCGCGCCGGCTTCGTCATCAATTCACGGACGTCGAACGGCGGAATGCGGATTGCCTGTCCTTGTGCGATCCGCGCGCCGGCTTTTACCCGCGCGCCGTCCACACGCACCTGGCCTGTGCGGAGCAACTTCTCCAAGCGGCCATGCGTGAGCGCGGGAAAGTGTGACTTAAACCAGCGGTCGAGCCGCATGCCGTCCTCGTCCGGCTTCACCGTGCGGTTCTCGACGCTCATGGCGCGAGCATCCGGCCCGACGCCATGCCGGCGAAAACGGCAAGGATGGACAGGAGCACGGACGAGGCGAGATAGGCTGCCGCCATCGCATGGTCCTTGCGCTCGACCAGCACCATCACGTCAAGGCTGAAGGCGGAAAAGGTGGTGAAGCCGCCCAGTACCCCGACCGCGAGAAACATCCAGACATCGTGCTGCACGGCCACGCGCTCGACCAGCCACCCGGCCAGGAAGCCGATCAAAAACGAGCCGACGATGTTCACCGTCAGCGTGCCCCAAGGGAAATTCGGCCCCTGCAGGCGGATCGCGCCGATGCCGACGAGATAGCGCGCCACCGAGCCGAGCGCCCCGCCCGACGCCACGAGCAGGATTGTCTTCACGACTCGCCCCGCCCGCTGCGAATCTTCGCCCAGTAATCGAGTCGCTTCCTGATCTCGCGCTCGAAGCCACGGTCAGGCGGGTCATAATAGGTCTGCCGCTCCATGCCGTCGGGG
>JBKJVQ010000086.1:0-18403 GCA_046717125.1 Methyloligellaceae bacterium | reverse complement strand
TGTCGTCATGCGTCGGCCCGATACCGCCGGTGGTGAAGACGTAATCGTGCGCTTGGCGCAGCTCATCGATCGTGGCGACGATCCGTCTGGCGCAATCGGGGATTACCCGCACTTCTTCCAGACGGATGCCGATGGACGTCAGCGCATCCGCGATGAAGCCGATATTCACGTCCTTGGTGCGGCCCGAGAGAATCTCGTCGCCGATGACGATCAGCGCGGCGGTCACGTCCGACACGATGTCCGCGTCCGCACTGACGCCGGGATCGGGAGGCATCATGGTATCATCGCTCTTGCATTGCGCCGCGACACCTTTTCACTTTAAGTCGTGACACCAGGGCAGTCGCTTACGGCAAACATCAGATGACTCTTTCGTCTTCCCGCGCGCTGACGCGCGACAACCGTATCAAGCTGCACGGCGCGGGAGCGTTCGCCGGCATGCGCGAGGCAGGACGTCTCGTCGCCGAAGCGCTCGACCTGCTCGCCGACGCGGTGAAGCCGGGCGTCACGACCGCTGCGCTCGACCATCTCGTGTTCCAGTTCGCGCGGAAGCATGGCGCAATTCCCGCTCCGCTGAACTATCGCGGCTTTCCCAAGTCGATCTGCACCTCGCTCAATCACGTTGTGTGTCACGGCATTCCGGGATCGCGCATCTTGAAAGAGGGCGACATTCTCAATGTCGACGTGACGCTGATCGTCGACGGCTGGCATGGAGACTCGAGCCGCATGTATCCCGTCGGCCAGATCAGCCGTGCGGCGGACCGGTTGATCCGCGTCACGCACGAAGCGTTGCAGCGCGGCATTGCTGCGGTTCGCCCTGGCGCAACCATCGGAGACATCGGCTCGGCGATCCAGACCTATGCCGAGGAGGAGCGTTGCAGCGTGGTCCGCGACTTCTGCGGTCATGGTCTTGGACGCGTTTTCCACGATCGCCCGAATGTGCTGCATTACGGTGAGCCGGGAGAAGGCGCGCTGCTTGAGCCCGGCATGCTGTTCACGATCGAACCCATGATCAATCTCGGCAAGCCGCATGTTAAGATTCTGTCCGACGGCTGGACTGCGGTGACGCGCGACCGGTCCCTGTCCGCGCAATTCGAACATACGGTGGGGGTCACGGAAACGGGCTGCGAAATCTTCACCCTTTCGCCGAGGGGCCTGCACCGGCCCGCGATCGATCCCGCCTGATCCTAGATTACGATGACTTCGGTTTTGTCATCCGAAGTCATGAACGTGATTGAGTTCAAAAGGTTGAGCATGATGCAATCCGAAAACCGCTTCACACTTTTCGGCATCATGCTCTAAGCGCACGATGGGCTTCAGCGAAACCGGAAAGCCCCACTTCCACGGACATCGCGACAGGTTGCGACAGCGGTTTCGCGAAAGCGGCGCGGACGCCCTGCCCGACTATGAATTGATGGAGATGATCCTGTTCCGCGCGCTGCCGCGACAGGACACCAAGCCGATCGCGAAGGCGATCCTGCAGCGCTTCGGCTCATTTGCCGAGGCGGTCAGCGCGCCCGAGGACCTGTTGCTCGAAATGCCGGGCGTGGGCGACGGCGTCGTGACCGAAATCAAGCTTATCCGCGCAGCCGCTCTCCGCGTCATGCGGGCAGAGATGATCGACAAACCGGTCTTGTCATCCTGGGCTGCGGTGCTGGACTATTGCCGTGCCTCGATGGCGTTCGAAACGCGCGAGCAGTTTCGGGTGCTCTTCCTCGACAAGCGCAACAAGATCATGGCCGATGAAGTTCAGCAGCGGGGCACTGTGGATCATACGCCGGTCTATGTGCGCGAAGTGGTGAAGCGCGCGCTGGAATTGTCGTCGACCGCGATCATCCTCGTCCACAATCACCCATCGGGCGATCCGACCCCGTCCAGCGCCGACATCGAGATGACGAAGCAGATCGTCACCGTGGCGCAAGGCCTCGGCATCACGGTGCACGACCACATCATCGTCGGCCGACAGGGACATGCGAGCCTCAAGGGGCTCGGGCAGATATAGTTTAGCTACAACAGCAGCGCACTGACCGCTTTACCCAAGTCCGCCGGCAGCAGAGCAATATGGCGAGCATCCCCAACAAACGATCGATGAGCCAACCGCCGAAGCAGAAGCGCTCCTTTGCCGTAGCCGCGGCGGTCGTGCTCTGCCTCTCGCTTTACCCTCAGCCGGCCCAGCCGCAGACGGGAAGCCATCCGCTCGATCCGCTTTCGGCTGACGAAATGCGTGCGGCCATCACCTTGCTCGATGCGGACAACAAAGTGTCAGCAAGGACGCGATATCCGCTCATCCAGCTCAACGAGCCGCCGAAGGCAGAGGTTCTCGCCTTCAATCCGGGCGATCCCATACGGCGCGAGGCCTTTGTGGTTGCATTCGATCGGGATGCCCGAAAAACGTTCGAGGGGGTCGTCGACCTAAAGGATAAACGCGTCGTCTCCTGGACCGAGATACCAGGCGTACAGCCGGCGATCTTGAATGAGGATGTGGAGATTGCGGTCGAGCTCGTGGCAAACGATCGCCGATGGCAGGCGGCAATGCACCGGCGCGGGATTCGTGATCTCGATTCGGTCGATATCCGCGTATTGCCTGCGGGATTTGTTGATGATGCCGTCGAGGACAAGGCGCGGCTTCTGCGTTGCGTGTCGTTCCTAAAGGCGGGCGCGACAAAGAACATTGACGCCCGGCCGATCGAAGGGGTGGTCGCGCTTGTCGATGTGTCAGCCAAACGCATCTTGCGAATCGTGGACGAGGGCGACGTGCCCGTGCCGAGCGGTGCGGCGGAATACGACGGCGCCGGTCTTCCAACGCGTCCCGCGCTCAAGCCGCTGGAGGTGCGGCAGAAGGAAGGACCGAGCTTCGCCGTCGACGGGCATGAGGTTCGCTGGGACAAATGGCGGTTCCGATTCGCGCTCCATCCGCGCGAGGGGCTGGTGCTCTATCAGGTCGGCTACGAGGACGGCGGACGCGTACGCCCGATTCTCTATCGGGCTTCTCTCTCCGAACTTATGGTCAATTATGGGGACGCCTCGGCCGGATGGTATTGGCGCACCGTCTTCGACCAGGGTGAGAACATGCTCGGCTGGACCGCCATGTCGCTGCAGCCCGGCGTCGATGCGCCGGAGAATGCCGTCTACTTCGATTCAGTTTTCGCTCTTGAGAACGGCGAGCCGCAAAGCATGGCCCGCGCTGTCGCAATATATGAGCGAGACGGCGGGCTGCTCTGGAAGCATGCCGAAGCCCCTGACCAAAACGACTCGCGACGCGCGCGCCAGCTGGTGCTCTCTTCCGTGACCTCGCTCGGCAACTACGATTACGGCTTCAACTGGATATTTCACCAGGATGGAACGCTGGAGCAGGAAACGCTGCTGACGGGGATCATGAGCACCAAGGCCGTAGAACGGGTCTCAGACGCCATTCCGGGCCACGCCGAAGGGATCCACGGACACCTGGTCATGCCCAACGTCGAGGCCGTGCATCATCAGCACTTCTTCAACTTCCGCCTGGACCTGGATGTCGACGGAACGCAGAACAGCGTCGTTGAAATGAACTCCGAAACGGTGCCCGCCGGTCCGTCAAACCCGTACGGCAACGCGTTCGTCATGAAAGAGACCTTGCTCGCGACCGAGAAGGCTGCGAAGCGGGCGCTGAACTTCGCAAGCAGCCGACGATGGAAAATCATCAATCCGCGGTCGCTCAACAGTTTGGGCCAATCGACCGGCTTTACGCTTCTGACCGGCGAAAGTGTTCTGCCGCTTGTCCTGCCGGACTCTTGGGTGCTGCAGCGGGGAGGCCTTGCCGGATTTCCGGTGTGGGTAACACACTACGAGCCGAGAGAACTCTACGCTGCGGGCGATTATCCGAACCAGGGAAAGAGCGGCCAAGGTTTGCCGCAAATGATTGCGGACGATGAGAAGCTTGAAAATCAGGATGTCGTTCTTTGGCACACGATGGGAACGACGCATATCCCACGGCCCGAAGACTGGCCCGTAATGCCGGTTCACCGGATGAGCTTCAAGCTCGCGCCTACCGGCTTTTTTGACCGTAATCCGGCGCTCGACGTGTCCCGCTGATCCGACGCAGCTAACCCGGCGGTGGACCGAATACGAGCACCGCGTTAAGGCCGCCGAACGCGAACGAATTCGACATGGCGTAGGTGACCTCGCGGCTCTTGCCGACATTCGGCGTGTAATCGAGATCGCATTCCGGATCGACATCGGAGAGGTTGATGGTCGGAGGGACGAAGTTCTCTTCCATCGCCTTGATGGTGGCGACGGCTTCGACCGCGCCGCCGCCGCCGAGACAATGTCCGTGCATCGACTTGGTGGACGAGATCGAAACCATTTGCGCCGCGTTACCGAACACCCGCTTCACGGCATTGGTCTCGTTGATGTCGTTGACCGCGGTCGCCGTACCGTGCGCGTTAAGGTAGTTGATGTCGGACGGCGAAAGCTCCGCATCGTCAAGCGCAAGCTTCATCGCTGTCGCCGCGCCGTCGATTGACGGGTTCACCATGTCGGCCGCGTCCGCCGTCATGCCATAGCCCATGACTTCGGCCAGGATTTTCGCGCCGCGTTCCTGCGCGTGCTCCAATGCTTCGAGCATCAGCACACCGCCACCCTCGGCCAAAACCGTCCCATTGCGGCCTTTCCGGAATGGAAACAGCCCATCGGGCGACAGCACGCGCATCGCCTGCCAGGCGCGATGGGCGCCCCAGTTCAGAGACGCTTCGGCTGCGCCGGCGAGGCCCAGATCGACCAGGCCCTCCCGGATCATCCTGTAGGTCAGGCCAATGGAATGCGTTGCGGTCGAGCAGGCGCTGCAGACTCCGAAGGTCGGCCCCATGATGCCGTGCTCTATCGAGACATGCGCCGATGCCGACGAGCCGATCGATTTCAAAAGCGTCAGCGGGTGGGTGGCGCGCTTGTTCTCGGCAAACAGCATCTTGTAGGAGAATTCGAGTGTCGTCAGACCGCCCGAGCCCGAACCGATGATACTCGCCGCGCGGAAACGCTTGTCGCCCTTGAGCGGCATTTCCATGCCGGACATGTCGACCGCTTCCTGGGCGGCCGCGCCTGCAAACTGGGAGTAACGGTCGGCAAGCATCAGCCCTTTCGACTTGAGCCGCTCGCGCGGGTCGAAATCGGGAACCTCACCCGCGATCTTGATCTGCAGGTCGTGTGTGGGGAATCCCTGGATCGGGCGGATACCGCACTCGCCCTGTTTGAGCGCAGCCCAGAATTTGTCGACACCCGTGCCGAGTGGCGTGACGACGCCCTGGCCTGTAACCACAACGCGCCGGCGACCGTTTGCTCTCGTCATATATTGTTAAGCCGTACCTGTTGTTGCTGATTGCTTCGACGACCCCCGGATCGTCAGGCCGCGGACTTCGATTCCGCAATGATCGATTTTACGCGGTCGACCACGGAGCCTACCGTTGCGAACGCTTCCACCTCTTCATTCGCGTTGTAGGGAATCTCGATTCCGAATGTATCTTCGATATCGAACACGATGACGGCCAGATCGAGCGACTCGATCTCGAGATCCCGCAAGGGCGTTTCAAGCGCTACGGGCTTGGACGGATCTTTCATGTTCTTCTTCAGAATCTCGACGACCTTGTTGGCCACTTCGTCCATTTCGTTCTCCCTTGCCCCGGCTGGGCCGAAGTCGCATTCCCTCAACCTGCTAGATCGGACGGGTGTCAAGCGCAAGCCGAGCGTTGCAATAGTCTTAAACCGCGACGGAGTCCATGCGAGGCCGCCCGTCGCCGCTCGCCCCAAAACAAGCCGGAAAAGCCAGACACACGTCAGCCTCCGACAATATTGCGAACCGCTTTATCCTGCTAGCCTGTCAAATCCAACTTGAACATGACATGAACCGGCTTCCCCATCGCGCTCGGCGGGCCGATCATGTAGGATGTCGGGGCGACGAATCGCACGGACCCATACATCATCTTGCGCGTCGGCGCTACCTTATGGCCAGACCCTGAATTCGCAGGCAAAAACGTCGCAGGGCCCAACATTTCCATGTCTTCGCAGAAAGCCCGCGGACGTTCCGGTCCAAAGACATCTCCAGTCGCCACCGAAGCTCCGCCGTGGCTCCGTGTCTACCCGCCTGAGGTCGACTGGCACGCCAAATTTGCCCCCGAACGGCCCGACCACATTTTCGATGACGCCGTGGTTCGCCATCCAGACAAGCCGTGCATCCGCTTTCTCGGCTCCGTCCTCTCCTTTGCCGATATCGGCCGGCGCGTCGACCGAACCGCACAGGCACTTCAGTCCCTTGGCGTCGGGAAAGGCGTCAAGGTCGGCCTGCTCCTGCCCAACACGCCGACCTACGTCGTGTTCTACTATGGCATCCTCAAGGCGGGCGGCACGGTCGTAAACTTCAACCCGCTTTACTCGCTCGACGAAATCAAACATCAAATTCACGACAGCGGGACCGAGCTGATGGTCACGCTCGACCTCGCGCTCATGTTCGAGAAAGTCGAAGCCCTGATCGAACAGGGCGTCCTGCAAAGAGCGATCGTCGCGGAGTTCGCGTCGCTGCTGCCGACGGCGCGCTCGTTTCTGTTCCGGCTCTTCAAGCGCAAGCAGCGCCGCGATCCGCGCAGATCGCCGCAGCGCGAGAAGATCGTCCTCGAAAGCGAACTGGATACGGGCGGCGAATTCGTTCCGCCTTCCATCGATGCCGCCAACGACGTGGCGGTGCTGCAATACACCGGCGGCACGACCGGCACACCGAAGGCGGCGATGCTGACGCATGCCAATCTCGCCATCAATGTCCGGCAGGTCGAGGCGTGGCGCGCGCAGCTCAAATCGGAAGGGGATGACGTGCTTGGCGTGCTGCCGCTGTTCCACGTGTTCGCCATGACGACGGTTATGAACTATGCGATCGCGCGCGGATCGACGATGACGCTGCTGCCGCGCTTCGAACTGGAGCAGACGCTCGCGCACATCCACAAATACCGGCCGTCAATTTTTACAGGCGTGCCAACACTGTTTAACGCCATGATGCGGCATCCCGAGATCGGCGCGTACGATCTGTCCTGCCTGGAGTTCTGCATATCGGGGGGCGCAGCGCTTCCCATCGAGATCAAGCGCGGCTTTGAGAAAATATCGGGGTGCCGTCTGGTAGAGGGCTACGGCCTGAGCGAAACTTCGCCGGTCGCGACCTGCAATCCCATCAACGCGACGCGCGAGGGCACGATCGGGCTGCCGCTCCCCGGCACAAGGCTGGCGATCCGATCCCTGGACGACCCGACAGTCGATATGCCGATCGGCGAAAAGGGCGAAGTGTGCATCGCCGGTCCCCAAGTGATGAAAGGCTACTGGAACAAGCCCGAGGAAACCGCCAACGCGATGGTCGGCGATTACTTCCGCACCGGCGACGTTGGCGTGATGGACGAGAACGGCCGCATCTCGATCGTCGACCGCATCAAGGACATGATCAATTGCTCCGGATACAAGGTCTATCCGCGGCGGATCGAAGAGGCGCTGTACGAGCATCCTGCCGTCGCCGAGGTCACCGTCATCGGCGTTCCGGACGACTATCGTGGCGAAGCGCCGAAGGCGTTCGTCCGCTTACGCGACGGAATGCATGCGCTCGAACAGGAACTCATGGACCATATCGCACCGAAACTCTCGAAAATCGAAATGCCGGTCGCGATCGAGCTACGGGACGAACTGCCGAAAACGATGGTCGGAAAATTGTCGAAGAAAGAGTTGCGGCAGGAAAGCTGAGAGACTCTTGGGGCGGATTTCACGGGAGCATCTTGGCCGGGCAGGCGAAGCCTGACCCGAGTGCCGGCCATGGCGTGTGGCGCGCGTTTTCAGTGGAACCAGGCGAGCGGTGCCTCAGCGGAGGCTTACTACTCCGCCAGCCAGGGCAGAACTTCTTTCTTCCGTTGCCGCCTCTGCCGTGCCTTGGGTTTCGGCTTGGCGTTGACGACCTTCGATTTGGAAGCCGGCTCGGGCTGCGCTTCAGGCTGCGGCTGGACTTCTGGCTTTTGTTCCGGAACAGGAACTTCTGCCGGTTGTGGCTGCGGCTCCTGCGCCGGCGCAAGCCGATCGATCGCCGCGCCCCGCAACTGGGGCTGCTGAGGCGCATCGAGGGTCGGCGCGTTCGGCACTGCCGGATCGATTGAGGATTCCAGCTGGGGACCTACGGCCGGCGGCTGCGCCGGATTGCCCGGCTGCGGCTCGACTGCTGCCGGATCCATCCAGAGTTCCGCGGGCACCTCATCGCTCTGCACTGGGGCGCGAGCCTCGGACGGGGCGGGAGGCTGATCGGCCGTCGGCGCATCGGGCTCGGCCGCAGCTGGAACCGGTTCGACCGGCTTGGGCTCTTCCTTTGGCTTCGGTTCTACCTTCGGCTTCGCCACCAGCTTCGGCTTCTCGGGCTCCGTGCGCGTCCAGATCTTTTCTCCGCACACCATGCCAAACATGGCGCAGCCCTTAAGCTGGGCTTTCGTTTTGCTCACAAGGGTGAAGTGGGCCTTGTAGGTGTTGCCATCTTCCGGATTGTACACGCTGCCCTGCCAGCTCTGCTGGCCCGTACGCTGCAGATTGCTAAGAATCGACATGCCGAGGATCGGTCTGCCGCGTTTGCTCTCATCCTTGTTGCGCATGTCGCGCAAAGGCTTGCCGCGGTCGTCGTTCGGCGTCTTTAGCCAGACGATCTTCGCGCACAGCCCGCCGCCACCGCACTCGCTCAGCTCTACCTTTGCCTGACGTGGACCCGCTTCGGTAAGCCAAAACCCCTCGGCCGACTGCGCCATCACGGGGACGATTTGCGCCAGCAGCGCGAAGACTGCGACGGCGGCCGCCGCGATCAGAGTCCGGGCCGATATGGCGGAAACAGTCATCTCACTCCCGATCGGACGCGTCACAATACCAATTCCTCTCAAGGTTTGACGCCGGGCTCCCCATGCGCCGCACACGCGCCCCTCCCCGACGCGTTAAACTACGAATGGACGCCAACCCCCAGATCACGATGACTTGGTGGACAACACAACCAAGTCATAAACGTGATCGGTCCAATAGGCTGAGCATGATGTCGTCCGAAACCGCTTCGCGCTTGTCGGCATCATGCTCTCAGGCGCCCTCGACAATCGCGGCCACACCCATGCCGCCGGCCGTGCAGATCGAAATCAGCGCCCGGCCTCCACCTTTTTCCGCGATCAGCTTCTCTGTCAGGGCCAGAATACGCGCCCCTGTTGCGGCAAAGGGATGGCCGACGGCGATGCTCGATCCCTTTACGTTCATTCGCGACCGGTCGATCGATCCGAGCGGCGCGCTCTTGCCCAGGCGAGTTGAGCAATATTCCGGCGATTCCCAAGCTTTCAAAGTGCATAAGACCTGGGCCGCAAATGCCTCGTGGATTTCATAAAAGTCGAAGTCCTGCAGAGTCAACCCGGAGCGATCGAGGAGCTCCGACACCGCAACGGTAGGCGCCATGAGCAGTCCCTCGCCCTCGGCAAAATCGACCGCGGCCGTGCGCCCGTAGGTCAGGTATGCGCGCACCGGGATGTTCCTTTTCGCGGCCCATTCCTCCGAGGCAAGCAGGACCGCGGCGGCGCCGTCGGTGAGAGGCGTGGCGTTCGCCGCTGTAATCGTGCCGGCGGGAGACCGGTCGAACACAGGCTTCAGCTCCGCGAGTTTGCCGGCGTCGATATCCGGACGCAGATTGTTGTCCTGAAACACGCCGGCGCAGGGGACGATCAGATCGTCCATGAAGCCATCGTCGTAAGCCGCCGCGGCCTTTTTGTGGCTTTCGTATGCTAATTCATCCTGTTCGCCGCGCCCGATGCTCCACTGCTTTGCCATCAGTTCGGCATGATCGCCCATGCCGAGACCCGTGCGCGGCTCGCTGGTCGACGGGGGCAGCGGCGCGAGCTCGCCGGGACCGATCCCCTTGAACGCCGCCAGTTTCCCGCCCGCATTCTTCGCGCGCGACGACTTCACCAGCCGTTGCGCAAATTTCCGCTGGAACACGATCGGCGCATCGCTGGTCGTGTCGGACCCCATCGCGATGCCCGAGTCGATCTGGCCGGTCGCGATCTTGCCGGCAATGCCGAGCGCGGCCTGCAGGCTCGTGCCGCAGGCCTGCATCATCGTGACGCCGGGCGAGAGCGGCGAAAGCTTCGAGCCGATCACGGCTTCACGCGCGAGATTCCAGTCCTTCGCGTGCGTCACGACCGCGCCGCCCGCGACCTCGTCGATCTGGACGCCGGCGAGGCCAAACCTGTCGACCAGCCCGTCCAGTGCCGCGGTCATCAATTCGAGATTGCCCAGGTCGGCGTACAGTGTGTGCGAGCGGCAGAACGGCGTTCGTACGCCGCCCAGCACCGCGACGCGCCGCAATCCAGCGACCATTCCGGATCTCCCTCGAGACGATTGACAATCAGGCTGCTTGGCGCGCGGCATGTGTTTGCCACCGATAATGAAGCGGGCCCCCGCGGAAAGGCGCAAAGCCGGTGCCGAAGATCATGCCGGCGTCGACATGGTCCTCGCTCTTGACGACGCCGTCGGCGACCGCCCGTTGGCAGATATCGAGCATGGGTTCCACGAGCTGTGCGCCGAGCCGATCGAGTTCGGCGGGTTCGTACGTCGCCTCGTCGCGGTTCGGCTTGCCCTTGTCCCAGACGTAAAAGCCTTCGCCGGTCTTCTTGCCGAGCTTGCCTTCCGCGAGCAGCCTGTCGAGAATCGTCTCGCCCTGGGGCGCGAGCCCCAGCGTATCTCCGACATGCTTGCACACATCGAGCCCCACGACGTCCGACAGTTCGAGCGGACCCATCGGCATGCCGAACTTCACGGCCGCCTGGTCGATCTTGTCGCGCGGCTCGCCCTCGTGATAGCGGCGGATCGCTTCCATCATGTATGGCGCTAGCGCGCGGTTGACGAGGAAGCCCGGCACGCTCTTGACGATCAGCGGCAGCTTCTTGATCGCGGCGACATAGGCGCAGCCGCGGCGCACCTCCTCCTCGCGCGTATCCTCGCCGTACACCACCTCCACCAGAGGCAGTTGCGGCACGGGATTGAAGAAGTGAAGCCCGATCAGCCTTCCCTTGTCATTCAGCGCGGCCGCGATGTCCTCGATTTTCAGCGATGAAGTGTTCGTCGCCAGCACGGCGCCGGGCTTCAGCTTCGGCTCGATCTCGCGGAACAGGTTCTGCTTGACCTCCAGCTTCTCGACGATCGCCTCAATGACGACGTCGGCGCGCCCGACATGCTTGCCGTCCTTGTCCGGGATGAAACGGGCGACGGCGGCATCGATCGCCTCCTTTCCGCGCAGGCGCTTGGAGAAGAGATCGCGGCCACGCTTCATGGCCTTGTCGATCTGCGCCTGATCGAGATCCTGCAGACTCGCCTGCATGCCGCAGACGACGCTCCAGGCGGCAATGTCCGCGCCCATTGTGCCTGCGCCGATCACATGTACGCGCAGAGGCTTGGCGACTCCCTTCGGGGCTTCGTCCTTCAGCATCTCCTGGAGCCGGAACACACGGCGCAGATTGCGCGCCTGGTCGCTCACCATCAGCGGTGCGAAGAAATCCGTCTCGGCCGCGGCCATGCGCTGCGGATCGTCGCCGTACTGTTCGAACAGTTCGATCAGGCGGAAGGGCGCGGGATAATGCTCCTCGCGCGCCTTCTCCGCGACCTGTTTGCGCATCCGGCCGGCGAGCATGCCGCGCATCGGCGACTTGGCGAGAACGCGCTTCCAGAACGATGCGCCTTTCGAGGTCCGTTTCTGCAGCACCGCCTTCCGCGCTGCCCAGCGGAGCTGATGCCGCGTCGGAACGAGTTGGTCGACGATGCCCATCGCGCGCGCCGCGGTCGGACGCAACATGCGGCCTGTGAGCATCATCTCCATGCCCGACACTGGACCGGCGAGCTTCAGCGCACGGACGGTCCCGTTGAGGCCCGGGAAGATGCCGAGCTTCACTTCGGGCAGTCCGAGACGCGTCCCCTCCTCGCGATCGGCGATGCGGTAGTGGCAGGCCATTGCCAGTTCGAGACCGCCGCCGAGGCAATAGCCGTGAATGGCAGCGACAACGGGAATTTTCAGCGCCTCGATGCGATCGAACAGGCCGATGGTCTGGCGCACGGCGTCGCGCACTTTGGCTTCGTCGCCAAGTTCGTCGAACTCGCGGATGTCCGCGCCGGCGATGAAATCGTTTTTCTTGGCGGAGATGATGACGAGGCCACGAACCTGCCCGCCCGACTGCGCGCCCTCGATCGTCGTGACGATCTGATGCAGCTCCTCGGTCGCGCGCCGTCCGAGCGAGTTCATCGTCTCGCCTTCACGGTCGAACACCGCCCAGGCGATGCCTTCGGGGTCGATCTCGAAGCGCCAGTCATGGAGTTGAAGTTGGCTCATTCGTCGCGCGCCCTGGAGCTCGTGGAAAGGTCTACGCGGAACAGCTCACTCCGTTGTCATACCCGGCCTTGTCCCGGGCATCCACGGCTTGTTCCTGCGGGACTGTCGTATAAGCCGCAGGTGGCCGGGACAAGGCCGGCCATGACGATTGTCGGTTGCGATCCTGCTTTCACTCCGCCGCGATGTGTTCGGGGTGTGGGACTTCAGCCGCCGGCCGGCGGCCGGCTGCATCCTCAGGCGAGAAATCGTCGACTGCGATAACGCGGTCGACGAGAAGCTGCATTTCGGCGAGACCTGCCGCCTCTTCGGCTGTGAGCACGCCCTTCGAGGCGGCTTCAGCGATCCAGTCATGGCCATGCACGCGCTGTACCTCGCCTCTGCGAACGGCGCGTTCCAGTTTGCGGTCGGCCTCCTCCAGCGCCACGACCCTTTCCAATGCGTGATCGATAAGGCCGCGTGCCGTTGTCGTATCCGTCGACAAATAGATGTCGCGGGTGAGCCGATCGCGCACCGCGCCCGGCTCCAAGGCCAGCCGCACGATCGCCTTGCCGTGCGTATCGGAGGGGGGACGGCGTCGAACGCCTAAGGGAAAGACCAGCGGCGTCATGACGATACCTGCCCAGCGCACGGGGAAATTCTCCAGCACGCCCTTCAGCGCCTCATCGAACCGGGCGAGGCAGTTCTGCGCGCAATAATCGACGATCGGCAGGTCCGCTTCCGGCGAGCCGTCGTCCTCGAACCGCTTCAGCACGCAGGTCAGCAGATAGAGTTCGGACAGCGCATCGGCGAGACGTCCCGTGATCTTCTGCTTCGTCTTCAGGCCGCCGCCCAGCATCGCCACCGATATATCCGCGACGAGCGCGAACGAGCGGCTGCCGCGCGCCACCTGACGGTACCAGCCCGCCGTCTCGCGGGCATGCGCAGGCGCGGAAGCAAAACGCCCGAGCGTCAAATTGTGGAACAGGGAGCCAAAAACATTCGACAGGGCGAATGCGACGTGACCGGAGAACGCGGTGTCGAAATCGTCGAGGCTCTTCTTCTGATTCGGCTCTTCGAGCGCGGCGACTTCCTGCATCAGCCAGGGATGGCTGCGCAGCGCGCCCTGCGCGAAGGTGATGAGCGTGCGCGTGAGGATGTTCGCGCCTTCGACCGTGATCCCGACCGGCACCATCTGGTAGGCGCCCTGGAGATAATTCGAGGGTCCGTCGCAGATGGCCCGGCCGCCATGGATGTCGAACGCGTCGTTGACGCATTGCCGCATCCGCTCCGTCGACTGATATTTCAGCAGCGCGGAAATGACGGCCGGCTTCTCGCCTGCCGACACCATCGCCGCCGTGACGGAACGGCCGGCCTCGAGCACGTAGGCCTGCTCGACAAGCCGCGCGAGCGGCTCCTCGACGCCTTCCATATGCGCAATCGGCAGGTTGAACTGCTTCCTGATGCGGGCATAGGCGGTCGACGACCGCAGCATCGATTTGGCTGCCGCTGTGCTTGTTGCGGGAAGCGAGATGGCGCGGCCGGCCGCAAGGCAGCTCATCAGCATGCGCCAGCCGTGCCCTGCCCTCTCCTTGCCGCCGATGATCCAGTCGAGCGGAATGAAGACGTCGTGACCCCAGGTCGGGCCATTTGGAAAGGCCGCGCCGCACGGCAGATGCCGGCGGCCGATCTGGACGCCCGGATGATCCGTCGGAATGAGCGCGAGCGTGATGCCGATCTCGTCACGCGCGCCGAGGAGATGCGCTGGATCGTACAGCCGGAACGCGAGGCCGAGCAGCGTCGCCTTCGGCGCGAGCGTAATGTAGCGCTTATCCCAGCGTAGGCGGACGCCAAGCGTCTCCTGTCCGTCATGCATTCCGCGCTCAACCACGCCGATATCGCGCATGGTCGCGGCGTCGGAGCCGGAGAATGGACCCGTCAGAGCGAAGCACGGAATCTCATCACCACGCGCGAGGCGGGGCAGGAAATGCTGCTTCTGCTCGTCCGTTCCGTAATGCTCGATCAGCTCGCCCGGACCGAGCGAATTCGGCACCATGACGATGGTCACGCCGTCGGCGCTCTTGGACGAAATCTTGCCGATAACCAGCGACTGCGCCTGCGCTGAAAAGCCGAGCCCGCCATGCTGCTTCGAGATCAGCATGCCGAGAAAGCCGCGCTCGCGTACGAAGTCCCAGACATCGTCGGGCACGTCGTGAAGCTCGTGACGGATTTTCCAGTCGTCGAGCCGCTCGCAGAGTTCCTGCGTCGGGCCGTCGAGGAAGGCCCGCTCCTCCTCAGTCAGCACGATCGGTGGAACGCGGCGCAGCCGCGTCCAGTCCGGCACCCCCGAAAACAGTTCGGCGTCGAACCCGATCGTGCCCGCATCGAGCGCCTCGCGTTCCGTCGCCGAAACGGACGGAATGACGCCCCGCAGCGCCTTGTGCGCCGGCTTGACGACGTAGTCGCGCCGCAACTCGTCGAATGTCAGGGCGACCAGCAGGATCACGGGTATCCACGCGAGCAGCCGCCACAACCCGGCCAGCGGCCAATGCAGATCGCCCGCGAAAACGCCCATCTGCGCGGCGAGCGTGAACAGAACGGCGGCAAGCGCCCAGTTCCGCAGCGACGCCCGGCTCATAGCCAGAGCGAAGATGAGCGCGACGCCTACAATAATTCCGATGAGCACACTCATGCCGCCTCCGAAGCGTCTTTCCGAGCCGTTGTCGCCATCCCGGCGGCCACAAGCTAATCCCATCCGTCCCCGATTGAAATGGAGCGGTGCGTCAGCGTCCCGCGAACATTGCGCGCGTGATGTCGTTGTACCAGGCAAGCGACTCGGCATGGGTTCCGGCGCGGGTTGCATCCGCCTCGCCCACCTGTGAAACGAAGGGATTTTCGGGCACGAGTTTCTGGCCGTCGGGCCTGTAATTTGCGCCGATCTTCACGCTGTCGTCCGGCGCGATCATGGACCAACAGATATTGGTCAGCGTCGCATCCGGCCGGTTCTCGCCAGAGAAATCGGCGAGGATGGCTTCGGCCGCGACGCGCGCCTGGCTGTTAGCCGAATAAGCGGATTTCGGCATCTCGGCTGCGATCGCCGAGTCGCCGACCACAAAGATGTCGGGCGCGCGAGCAGACGAGAAATCGCGCGCATGGACGGAACACCAGTCGCCTTCCGCGAGCCCGGCCGCATGAGCGATGTCACCGGCCTTCTGCGCCGGGATGATATTCGCGACGGCGCATTTGACGATTTGCCCATCGCCGGTCTCGATCTCCATCGTTTTTGGATCGACGCGCTTGACCCCGCCTCCCGTCAGCGCCGCCGGCTGCCATTCGATCAGACCGGCGTAATGCGTGCGCCAGCCTTCCTCGAACACCGGCTGCTTCGAGAACGTATCCTTGGAGTCGATGATCAGCAGCTTCGACCGCGGCTTTTGCGTCTTCAACAGATGCGCGATCATCGAAGCGCGCTCATAGGGACCGGGCGGACATCGGTAGGGATTCGGCGGCGCGGCCATCACGACGAGACCGCCGTCGTCCATCGTTTCGATCTGCTTCTTGAGCGTCTGCGCGCCGCCCTCGCCCAGCCAGCCATGCAGCATAATGGCGGCGGTTTCCGGCGAGTAGCCTTCGATCGCATCGAACTTCAGCGCGATGCCGGGCGAGACGACGAGCCGGTCGAAATTCAGCACATTGCCGTCTGCCAGCGTCACGGTCTTCGCGGCAGCGTCGATCCCGTTCGCACGCTGATGGATGACCTTGATCCCGGCGGCCTCGAGCCCGCGATAATCGTGCTCCAGCGAGCCGAACGTCCGGAAGCCGCCCAGCGCGAGATTGGAATAGAAGCAGGTTGCGTAAACCCTCTTCGGCTCGACAAGCGTGACATCGAGCCCGGGGGCGCCCATTTTCAGGAGATGCGCGACACTCGCTCCGCCCGCCCCGCCGCCGACGACGACGACGCGGCCCTTCGCTTGGGCCCACGCCGGGCGGTGCAGGATGCCGAGCGCCGCTGCCGATCCAACGGCATGCAGGATTTCGCGGCGGCTCGGTCTGGGCAGCATGGCGCGCATCCTAGTTCAGAAATTTCGCCCGGCGTGAATCACTTGGACCGACCCGTTAAGACCCTGATTCAGCGGCGCACCCTGCTTCTCGGGGCTGGCGCTGTGGCCCTGTGGGCCCTGTTGTCCGCGCCGGAACGCGCGCTCGCAACCGAGACGCTGGAGGAGGCGATCCGGCGTGCGATCGGCGATGCGACGCCGCTGGAAGGCAAGCTCATTCGTCTCGAACTGCCCGCGCTGGCGGAGAACGGCGCGACGGTCCCGTTCACCATCACGGTCGACAGTCCGATGACGGAGGAAAACCACGTCGCATCGATCCACATTTTCGCGCCGAAGAACCCGGTCGTGCATGTCGCGGGCTTCTTCTTCACCCCGCAATCGGGCCGGGCGTCGGTGACGAGCCGGATGCGGCTTGCGGAATCGCAGGAGGTCGTTGGGGTCGCTATGCAGAGCGACGGGCGCGCGTTCCTTGCACGGAAGTTCGTGAAGGTGACGATCGGCGGCTGCGATGTGTGAGGCGCGCCATGGCTGACCCGAGCATCCGCCTGCCGCGAAGCTACCGACGCGGAGACATCATCGAGGTGAGGACGTTCATCCCGCATCCGATGGAAACCGGAAGACGCAAGAGTCCCGCATCGGGAAAGGTCGTGCCGGAAGACATTGTCCGGTCGTTCCGGGCGCGCTTTGACGGCGTCGAGATTTTCCATGCCGAACTGTCGACCGGCATTTCCGCGAATCCCTTCATCGCGTTCCCGATGCGCGCTGACGGGCCGGGCGAACTCGTCTGTGTGTGGGATAATGGCCGCGGCCAGAGCTGGACGGCGCAGGTGGCGGTCGCACCAAGCTAAGCGGCCTGCTCGTCCTCGTCCGGCCCTGTGAAATCGAAGAGATAGTTCAGGGCGAGCCAGAGCGTCATGCCGGCGGGCGCAAGAAGGTCGAGGCTGTAGGGAATCTGCACGAGCTTCCACCAGATGCCCCAGGTACAGAACCATGCCAGCGAGAATATGTAGGCGATGAGTTCCGCCCCCGAAAACCCGGCGCAGGCGACACGCATGGAGCCCGGATCCGCGAAGAAGCAGCCATTCGTCCCTTCGGCCGGCGCCTGCGTATAGGTGAAGTGGACCACGGTGCCGATGATAAGCGCCATGATCCATAGTGCGAGCGAGGCTTGGCCGAGCAATCTCATCACATCAGGCCGCGCGCGGTCCGAAGACGATGATCGCCGCGCCGGCAACGCTGACGCCGGCGCCGACCACATCGAACCTGTCGGGACGAACACCCTCCGCGGCCCAGAGCCAAAGCAGGGCGGCGGCGATGTAGATCCCGCCATAAGCGGCGTAGGCGCGGCCGGCGGCTCCGACTTCGACGACCGTCAGCACAAAGGCGAACAGCGCCAGCGATGCCAGCCCCGCGATTAGCCAGAGAGGCGACGCGCCGAGACGCGCCCAGGCCCAGAATGCAAAACATCCGGCGATCTCGGCGAGCGCGGCGACGGAGTAAGCGAGAAAGGTCTGCATCGGCCCCGTGTGGAAAGCGTCCGGCGCGGCATCGGCGTCATATACGGAATCGGACCGTGCTTGTCGCGCGATTCCGCGCCCGTGATGCAAGACCTGACGTTGAACTGGCCCGTCGCTTTGGCTTAAGTGCGAAGGACGTCAGAGGAGTTCCTATGTCCGATTCGCCGGTTCCGGCTCAACTCAGTCCCTATCCGGTCCAGGTCGAGGCGGGACGCCGTTATGCCTGGTGCCGTTGCGGCCGAAGCCGGCGGCAGCCCTTCTGCGACAACACGCACGAGGGCACTGGCATCGAGCCGCTGATCTTCACCGCGGAGCGCACCGAACTTGTCCTCCTCTGCGGCTGCAAGGACACCGGCGATCCGCCCTTCTGCGACGGCTCGCACATGATGCTTTGAGCCGTTGGGCGCTTCGATGCCAAATGCGGTCGCAAACCTGCGCGCAATCTGTCTCGCCCTTCCCGAAGCCACTGAACAGGAAACGTG
>JBKJVQ010000085.1:0-12513 GCA_046717125.1 Methyloligellaceae bacterium | reverse complement strand
CGAGCACGATCAGGACGTAGATCCAGCCGAAATAGTATGCGACCAAGCCGCAGATAAGCAGCAGTTCGAACACGGTCGGGACCGAATTCAGCACCGCCATGCGCATGATCAGCTCGATCGCCTGTACGCCGCGCTCGATCAGGCGCGACAAGCCGCCCGTGCGGCGCTGCAGATGGAAGCGCAGCGACAGCTCGTGCAGATGCCGGAACGTCCGATCCGCGAGCGAGCGCACGGCATGGAGCGCGACGCGCGTGAACAGGACATCGCGTATTTGCGCGAACACGACCATCAGGATTCGGCCGACGCCGTAGGCGATGATCATGAAGATCGGGACCGATGCGAGCTGCATAACGGAAAGTTCGCGCACCGCGTCGCCCGTGGCCGATCCGGTCAATCCGTCCACGGCATATTTGTAGAAGATGGGGACCGTGACAGTTACAATCTTCGCGACGATCAGCGCCGCGAAGGCCCACACAACGCGCAGGCGAAGATCGGGCCGGTTCGCGGGCCAGACATAGGGCAAGAGCCCGCGCAGTGTGCGACCATGATCCCGCCCGGATTCGGGACCGTCGGTCGACCCCCTCTTGCGGGACAAGCGCCTGCGGTCTGTCATGGAATCCTTTCGGTGCGAGACGGACAAAAAAGGGCAGCGCTTTTATGCGCTGCCCCTCCTGAACCTAGATAGACGTGCGGTTATCTTGCCACAAGGTGCGGAACGTGCCCGGCCGGCGGTCAGACCACGCTAACGCCGCCGTGGCAGGCGGAACCGCTGTCTCGGATAGATCCAATGCGGATCGCGGATCTGCTCCTGATTGTCGCGGAAAATGAAGGTGTAACGCCACCCGCCGCCATACGTGTCTTCCGCGATGTCCCAAAGCGTATCGCCGCGACGGACCACATGCATGCGTCGGCCGCTACGCTTTACGCGTTTGCGAGACGCGGGAGCCGCCTGCTCCGCCTCCTGCCGGGGCTCGGCCGCAGCAACCCGGCGTCTGTCCGGCCTGGCAACTTTGCCGGCTTGTTTGGCCGCATCCTGCCGGGGCTCGGCCGCCGCGACCTGCTGCTCGGGTTTAGAGTCCTTGTCAGCGGGCGCGGCAGCCGCATCGGCCTGTCCGCGCTCGGATGAATCGTCGCGCGAACCCTCCGCCGTCGGACTTTCATCCGCATCGCCGTCCGCCTCGGGCTTCGCTTCGGCAATTTGCGGCCGCTCGATATGCTCGATGCCTACTTCGGCGCGCGAGACGACCGTGTCCTGCTCATCGACCTCGTCGGCCCGCATACGGTGGCTGCCCGACTCGAACGCATGCGGCTTCTGGAACGTCCAGCGCCCTTCGGCGTCGGTTCTAACCTCGCCGACGGGCTGATCGTCGATATAGATATTCACGAAGGCGCCCGGCGCACCGCGGCCCGACATGAAAACCGATCCGGCCCCGCTCTCGGACTCCTCGTAATTGGCGGAATCGAAAGAGACTTTGGCCCGGTCCGCGTCCTGCCTAGCCTGCTCCTCGGCCTTCTTGGCATCGCGCTCGGGTCCTGCTTCCTCCGCGCGGGCGATCTGGCCGGCAGGTGGTTCGTCGGCTTTCTTTTCGGCTCCGGCCGCAGGAGCGCCGTTCTGTTCGGGTTCAGCCTCGGCGACCTCCGCCTGTGCGGCCTTGCCGGCGTTTCTCGAAGGTTCTTCGGCCGGTTTCTTGGCGCGCTCCGTGATACCCGCCTGCGCATCGGGCGATGGCGCCGAACCGGATTCGGCCGGCGACCCAGCGCTGGGCGACCCGCCATCGGGCTCAGCGGCCGGTGCGTTCTCCAGGCTCTTAAACGCGCGACTTGAGTCGGGCAGAGCTTCCTGATTCTTGTTCGCAGTGGGCGCCTCGGCAACCGCATCGGGCGCGGATGAAGGACCAACCGCCGGCTTGTCGGGCTGATCTGGTGCAGGCGCACCGGCTCCGGCCGGCGGCGATGCCGCTCCGGGTTCGGCCTGCGCTTGCGACTGTTCCTGGCTGCTCTGTCCCTTATCCTGCCCGGTCTGACCTTCCTGTGGCTGCCCAGACGAGGACGCGTCATCCTGGGATGCAGCCGCCTCTGCAGGCGCAGCCGTCTGACCCTCAGCCTGTGCGGCAGCCTGATCCTGAGGCGCACTGGCCTGATCCTGAGCAGGAGCCTGATCCGGCTTGGCCGCCTGACCAGTTTCGCCCTGGCCCGGCTGAGCCGGATCGGCAGCCCCGTCGAGCGCTGGGGATTGTCCCGGCGCAGCCGCTTGATCCTGGGCTCCGGCCGGCCCTTGCGCCTCAGAAGGCACGGCTTCCGGCTCGGCCTTCGCGACTTCCTGTTCGGCCTTCGCGGCTTCCGGCTCGGCCTTCGCGACTTCCTGTTCGGCCTTTTCGCGCTGGAGAATGCGTGTCGGCTCGCCGGGCTCGTTCAGCGCCACGACCGTCTCCTCGTTCGCCGCAGCGGCGATCGCGACCATGACGGTTTGATCCGACGTCAGCGCCTGCTTGCCATCGGGCGAACTCGCCCTGAGCTTCAACGCATGATCGCCTGAGGGAAGCGGATCGAAAATCACCATCGCCCATTCGCCGAAATCATCGGCTTTGGCGTTGGCGACCGACCGCTCTCCTGCTTTCAACTCGACGGCCCAACCCGCCTCGGCGCGGCCGGCGACGACACCTTCGCCGGAACGCTCGACCCGGACGACATCGAAGCTCGGGACGCGCGCGCCCCTCGCAGCTTCTTTCGGCGCAGGCTCTGGCTCGGCTTTCGGTTCGGCGGCGGCCTGCTGCTCGGGTTTCGGCTCCACGGCAGCCTGTTCGTCGGTCTTCGGCTCTGCGGCGGGGGCCGCCGGATCAGGCGCAATTTCGGGTTTCGGTTCGGCGGCAGCCTGCTGCTCAGGTTTAGGCTCCACGGCAGCCTGTTCGTCGGCCTTCGGCTCTGCGGCGGGGGCAGCCGGATCAGGCGCAATTTCGGGCTTCGGTTCAGCGGCAGCCTGTTCCTCGGGCTTCGGCGCGACCTGGCCCGTTGGATCGGGAGCGGGGGCTCTCTCGGCGGTTGCGAGATCTCGCCGGGCGGGCTCATCCTGCTTTGCGGCCTGATCCTGCTGCGCAGGGGGCGCTTCCGGCTGTTGCTGTTGTTGCGCGGCCGGATCCTGCGGCACGGCGGGCGCCTCCGGCTTTGCAGCCTGATCCTGCGGAGCGGCAGGCGCTTGCGGCGGTTCCTGCTGTTTCTGCGCGGCCTCATCCTGTGGCGCGGCAGGAGCTTCCGGCGCTGGTTCAGGCTTCTGGCCGGCGTCCGGCGCAGGCTGCTCCGTTTGCGCGACCTGCTGCGGCGAAGGCGGATCCATCCGGTTGTGCAGGTAGATGCCCGCGACCAGCGTCCAGATGCCTACGATCGCAAATGCCGCCGTAACCGCACGGCTGTTGAGCATTGAACGAGCCCCCTTCGACCGAGCTTAAGACTCAAAGTGATTTGATCTTGGACATTACCGGAACACTTCGGCCGTGGCCAACTTCTTTCGGACGACATGATTTCCGTGCAATGGCAAAGCGGTGGGCGGGTTGACGTCATGGGTGCGAAGTGGACAGATGGCGCAAATGTCGAATACTGGATTGTTGCCGAGCCTGGACCGGATTTGCGTCTATTGCGGCTCGGGACCCGGCCGTCATCCCGCCTATTCCAAAGCTGCCCGACAATTCGGCCGAATCCTTGCCGAAAGCGGGATTGGTCTCGTTTATGGAGGCGGTAGCCTCGGCCTTATGGGAGAGGTCGCCCGCGCAACTCTCGAGGCTGGCGGGCATGTCACGGGCATCATCCCCGCGTTTCTGAGCGAACGCGAGCATATGCTTCAGGATGCCCAGGAACTCATCATTACCAATGATATGCACGAGCGAAAGCTGCTGATGTTTGAGCAGGCGGACGCGTTTGTCGCCCTACCCGGCGGGCTCGGAACGCTGGAAGAACTTGTGGAGCAGTTGACCTGGTCTCAGCTCGGCCGGCACACCAAGCCGATCGTCATCGCCAATATCGAGAAATTCTGGAATCCGGTGATCGCGTTGTTCGATCACATGCGCGTCGAGGCGTTCATCCGTCCCGGTCTTGAGCCGAGCGTGCTTGTCGTGGACGATGTGGATGAAATCGTACCCGCGATCAGGCGCGCGATCGCTCCCGAAGATGTTGCGGCAACCGCGCGCGTGAGCCGGAAATTCTAATCCGGGAACGGTTACTGAGGGGCCGGCGCAGGAGCTGGAGCCGGAGCGGCAGGAGCCGGAGCCGGCTGACCACCGGCAGGCTTCTCGGCGCCGCCAGCAGGCTTGTCGCCTCCTGCTGCCCCGCCGCCCGACTGCGCCAGATATCCGACGATCAGCTTGCGCTGCTCGGCGTCGGCGATGCCGCCAAACGGCTTCATGTTGTTGCCGGGGGCGACGGCCTCGGGGTTTTCAATGAATTTGTCGAGCGTCGCCTCATCCCAGGTGATTTTGCCGCCCGCCAGCGCCGACGAATAGCTCCAGCCCTCGACCGAACCGGATTTCTTGCCCACGATCCCAGAGAGGTTCGGGCCCTGACGGTTGTCGCCCTGGTCGACGGTGTGGCAGGTGCGGCACGCATTGTTGAACGCAGCCTGTCCGTCCTTTGCCCCGCCCCCGCCCTGCGCGAACACCGATGTCGACAGCGCCAGTATGGAAGTCATCGATAAAACGGTTACGGCGATGCGCATGGCGGTGTCTCCCTGAACGATTCCAAACTGTGGGGAAAATGCGCCGCGCTTGGCCAAAGTTCCGAGAACCAGAGGCTAAGACCATGGAATTGCATGGATCGCCGCCGATGGTCGCGCAGTTAATGCGGGGCGGACGCGCCATCACGATGGAGCTTGTAGTTGATCGAATCGAGCAGCGCCTCGAACGAGGCGTCGACGATGTTGGGCGAGACGCCGACCGTGAACCAGCGGCGTCCGTGGCCATCACGGCTTTCGATCAGCACACGCGTCACGGCGTCCGTGCCGCCGGTGAGGATGCGGACCTTGTAGTCCACAAGATCGAGGTCTTCGATAATCGCCTGGTAGCGGCCGAGATCCTTGCGCAGCGCATTGTCGAGCGCATGGACCGGACCGTTGCCCTCACCTACTGACATCATGGTCTCGCCATCGACCGTGACCTTGACGGTCGCCTCCGAGATTGTGACGAGGTCGCCAATCTGGTTGTGCCGCCGCTCGACCATGACGCGGAACGATTCGACGTCGAAATATTGCGGCACGTTGCCGAGCATGCGGCGGGCCAGTAGCTCGAATGAAGCATCCGCGCCCTCATAGGCATAACCGACGGACTCGCGCCGCTTCACCTCGTCCAGCAGCCGCTGGATGCGGGGATCGTCTTTCGGCACGACCATGCCGACGCGTTCGAGCTCCGCCAGGATGTTGGCGCGGCCGGCCTGATCCGACACGAGCAGCTTGCGGCGATTGCCGACCGATTCCGGCGGTACATGTTCGTAAGTGCGCGGGTCCTTCGCCACCGCCGAGACATGAATGCCGCCCTTGGGCGCTAAAGCCGACTCGCCGACATAGGGCGCGTGGCGGTTCGGTGCGCGGTTCAGAATCTCGTCCAACACGCGGCTGACATGCGTCAATGTTCGCAGCTTGTCCGGCGTCACGCCGATATCGAAGCGATCCGCATAATCCGACTTCAGCATCAGGGTCGGAATGATCGAAGTAAGGTTGGCGTTGCCGCAGCGCTCGCCGAGCCCATTCAGCGTGCCGTGGATCTGGCGCGCGCCGACACGCACCGCCGCGAGCGAATTGGCGACGGCATTGTCGGTGTCGTTGTGGGTGTGGATGCCCAGCCGGTCGCCAGGGATCTCCCGCGCCACGTCCGAAACAACGCGGCCCACATAATCGGGCAGCGCGCCGCCATTGGTGTCGCAAAGCACGATCCACCGTGCACCGGAATCGTGCGCCGCTTTCGCGCAAGCCAGCGCATATTGCGGGTTCGCGTTGTAGCCGTCGAAGAAATGCTCGCAGTCGATCAGCGCCTCCTTGCCGGATTCGACGATGGCGGCGACGGACGCGCGGATGGCCTCGAGATTCTCATCTTTCGAAATGCCAAGCGCGACCTCGACATGGAAATCCCAGGATTTTGCGACGAGGCAGATCGCCTTCGCGTCGGCGTTGAGCAGCGCGGCGAGGCCCGGATCGTTCGAGGCCGAGCGGCCGGGCCGGCGAGTCATGCCGAAGGCGGTGAAGGTGGCGTGATGGAAGTTCGGGGCGTGCGCAAAAAAGGCCGTATCGGTGGGGTTCGCACCAGGATAGCCGCCCTCGACATAATCGACGCCGAGCGCGTCGAGATGCCCCGCGATCAGCGTCTTGTCCTCGAGCGAGAAGTCGACCCCGTGCGTCTGCGCCCCGTCGCGCAGCGTCGTGTCGTAGAGGTACAGTCGTTCGCGGGTCATTTTGCAATCATTTGGCAAACTTCAGCATGTGTCGACGACGGCGAGAAGACGGCCCGGTCAGTTAGGGGCGATCGCACTGTCCACTGGAACAGCGTGCGACCCCGAGTCAAGCTACGCAACTTGCCGCGAAGGAAAGGCCGAAATCATGCTGAACGTTTTTCTCTTCATCGAGCTTCTGGGCAGCGCCAATGCGGATGCCTCGCTCAAAGCCCTGAAGGCGCTGGAGCTGGCGCAATGCACGATCAGCCACGCCGTGAAGCTCAACGAGGAGAAGCTGGTCGCGCAGATCGACTGTCCCGATCTCGAATCGGCGAATGCCGCCTTGCTCCAGAAAATCGCTGGCGTTGATGGCGTGGTGCAGTCGAACATTATCGCTGTGGTGAAGCCGCGGAGGTAGCAACTTGGTCGGTGCAACCATATCGCCGGGGTGCTTGCGGAGACGTGCGCCAGCGTCCGGGAGACCGATCAACGGCGAAACGTGGAGCCGGCGCTACCGCCGCCCGCCCCAACGCCTTGTGAACCGTCGGCGTCGTCCCATCGAAAAATTGTCGTGAATTCAGGTAATATGTTTGCGGTTCGAGACCGGCAGATCGGCACGACCTGCTCGATTGACATCGTGATTGAGGAGTAGCGGTGATGTCCGAAGCGATGCACCCAGCAGCACCTCATCACCTGCCTAATTTCATCACCGCTCCTGGAGAAACAGACGTCCTGTTCACGGGATCGGTCGTGTTTCTTGTGCTCATCGTTGTCTTGCTTGGAAGCCTCTATTTCCGGCTTCACGCGCTGCCCGAGCGAATTGCACACGGAACCAGCCAGCTCCAGTATCAGCTTGTGGCTGTCCTCGCACTGATCGCACTATTCACGCACAATAATCTGTTCTGGGTGGCGGCATTGTTGCTGGCGCTGATTCCAATCCCCGACTTCTTCACGCCCCTTTCGAATATGTCCGAGTCGCTCGCGCGGATGGCTGGCCGGACCCCGCGGTTTGCATCCGCCGGAAGCCTCAGGCCGGAGGAGGCGCGCGACGGCGCTGCCGCGATCTCGGTGGGCCCTGCAGAAAGCATCGAGCCGCAGCAACAGAAAATGGAGGAGATGGTCAGCGTTTCGGCAAAGGAGGGCGGAGAGACGACGCCGCTTCCGTCACCGGGCGAGGTTGCAGGCCCCCCGCCCGTCGTCCTCGCCGACAGCGTTCCTCCCGTAGAGCCCCGTTTGCGCAAGCGGCGGCGCCGCTGGCGGAAGGGCGTGAACCATGATCGAAGTGCTGCTGTGCTCACTTTTCACGGTTTTTCCCGACTTTCTCTATCGGCGGTATGTCCAGGGAAAAAGAATTGGCCGTGAATTAACCCTCTACTCTGTTTGGTTCGAGCTTCGCTATGGAATCACGACCTGCCTTATCCTCACAGTCGCGCTGCTGACGCTTATTCTCTACTATCATCCGTCCACCACCAGCGCGGTCTCCCTTTATCGTACGGTACCCATCCTTCCCGAAGGCTCCGGGCGCGTGACGGAAGTCTATGTCGGCCTTCGGGACAAGGTTATCGCTGGTCAGCGCATCTTCAAGCTCGACAGTTCAAAGCAGGAAGCGGCCGTCAAGACCGTGCGTCAGCGGATGCTTGAAATTGACGCTTCGCTGGAACTGGCGAAGACCGAGCTGGCGGGGGCGAGCGCCAAAATTCAGGAGGCGGAAAGCGCTTATCAGCAGGCGGTCGACGAGCTGGAAACCAAGACCGAGCTTCAGAAGCGGAACGCCTCTATCGTGGCGGTGCGCGAGATCGAGAAACTTCAAAACGCCGTTGAAGGGCGCCGCGCAGGCGTATCCGCGGCGCTCGCGGGCAAGCAGTCGGTCGAGGCGCAGATTGCCTCGGTGCTGCCGGCGCAACGGGCAAGCGCGGAAGCTGCGTTGGCCGAGGCGCAGGTCGAATTGGACAAGACCGTCGTTTATGCCGGGCTCGACGGCAGAATGGAGCAGTTCACGCTGCGCGTCGGCGACATCGTCAATCCTGTGATGCGCCCGGCGGGCGTTCTCGTCCCGACGCAAGCCGGCAGGAAGGCGCTGGTAGCGGGTTTTGGCCAGATCGAAGCCCAGGTGATGAAGATCGGCATGATCGGCGAAATCACGTGCATGTCTCAGCCCATGACCATCATCCCAATGGTCGTGACGGAGGTGCAGGACCTGATAGCCGCCGGTCAGGTGAGGGCCTCGGATCAGCTGCTGGACCCTCAGCAAGTGGTCAGACCCGGAACCATCACCGTGTTCATGGAACCGCTTTTCCAGGGAGGCTTTGATGGCGTGCCGCCCGGCAGCAGTTGCATCGCCAATGCGTATACCAACAATCACGACCTGCTCGCCGCAGAGGGACTGAGCACGTCGCGATGGCTGTTTCTGCACATGGTAGACGCGGTCGGCGTGGTCCACGCCGTCATCCTCAGAATCCAGGCGCTGCTTCTTCCCGTGAAAACGCTCGTCCTTTCGGGACATTGAGCCGCTTGCCCACCGCGTAAACATCGCGGGAGCTACCGCGCAATCTCCCAGGTCGTGCCTGCCGGGCTGTCCTTCAGCATGACGCCCATGGCGGCGAGTTCGTCGCGGATGCGGTCGGCCTCGGCGAAGTTTTTGGCCTGACGAGCTTGCCTTCGTTGGTCGATCTTTGTTTCTACGATGCGAGCGTCGACCGGTTGGCCCTGCAAGCCAATATTTGCTGTTCCTGGATAATCGACGATCGTATGGCGAATGGCTTCTAGCCGGCCCGAGAATCCAAGGAGTTTTAGACCAGACAGCAGCTCCGCCGCCCGGCCATCGGAATACAGTCCGTGCAAACGCGCAATTTCGCCGGGAAAGTTTAAATCGTCTTCTAAGACCGAGAGTTCAACGCCTGAAGATTTCGCGCAGTCGTCCGTCTGCTGATACCATTTCGCCAACACGCTTCGCGACTCCTCCAGTCCCTTCACGGTCCAGTCGATCGGCTGGCGGTAGTGCGTCTTCAGCATGGCGAGGCGCACGACCTCGCCCGGCCAGTCGGCGAGGACATCCCGGATGGTGATGAAATTCCCGATGCTCTTCGACATCTTCTCTCCCTCGACCTGGAGGAAGCCGTTGTGGAGCCAATAGCGGGCCATGACGTCCGTGCCGTGGGCGCAGCGCGATTGCGCGATCTCGTTCTCGTGGTGGGGGAAGACGAGGTCGATGCCGCCGCCGTGGATGTCGAATTCGTGCGGGTGGGCGCGACCTGCCTCCGACAGCGTCGGCAGCGCCTCCTGCCACAGCCAGCGGTCCGACATCGCGGAGCATTCGAGGTGCCACCCCGGACGCCCCGGCGTGGAGATGCCCGCCGGCGACGGCCATGCCGGCTCGCCCGGCTTCGACGGCTTCCAGAGAACGAAGTCCGTCGCGTCGCGCTTGTAGGGCGCGACCTCGACGCGGGCGCCTGCGATCATCTCGTCGAGCGTGCGGTTGGAGAGCCGCCCGTAGTCCTTCATCGCCGCCACATGGAAGAGCACGTGATCGTCGGCGACATAGGCGTAGCCCTTGGCCACCAGCGTCTCGATCATCGCCTTCATCTCGGCGATATGGTCGGTCGCCCGCGGCTCGACCGTTGGCTCAAGGCAGCCAAGCGCCGCCACGTCCTCGTGGAACTGCGCGGTCGTGCGCTCCGTCACCAGCCGGATCGCCTCGTTGAGCGGCAGGTCGGCATATTCCTCCGCCGCCCGCGCGTTGATCTTGTCGTCGACGTCGGTGATGTTGCGGGCGTAGGTGACGTGGTCCGGCCCGTAGAGATGCCGGAGCAACCGGAACAGCACGTCGAAGACGATCAGCGGCCGCGCATTGCCGATATGGGCGAAGTCGTAGACCGTCGGCCCGCAGACATACATGCGGACGTTCGACGGATCGATCGGGACGAAGTCCTGCTTCGTCCGGGTCAGCGTATTGTGAAGCCTCAGGCCCATGTCGAGACGTATCCCTCGCCCGCCGGCCGGGGCGATCGTCTCTGTCTTGGAAGGGTCAAGCGAGGACGGCCTCAGCCAGCGTCGGTGCTAGCCGGTAATAATGATCCCGCAAATGCAGATCGCGCCTGCGCGCGTCACAGCCGTCATGCGCGGCTAAATGGCGGATTTCACCTTTCTCGTCAAGTATTGCAATAATCGCCGCTTCCGGGGGGCCGGTCGATCGAGGGAGAAGCGGGGCATGGCCCTCAGAGTCGGAAGCTTTGCGGCAGGGTCGACACTTGCCGCGCTCCTCGTCGCACTGTGCGTCGTCGCGGCGCCCGCGCCGGCGCTCGCGGACACAGTGCGCATCGTCGCCATCGGCGACAGCAACACTTACGGCTACGAGCTTCCGCGTGAGCAGGCCTACCCGGCGCAGCTCGAGACACTGCTCCGGGCCAAGGGGCACGACGTCGTCATCGTCAACGGCGGACAGAACGGCGACATGACGGCCGAGACCATGGCGCGGCTGACCGACAGCGTGCCCGAGGGGACCGACGCGGCCATCGTCTTCCTCGGCCGGAACGACTACAGGAAGAGTGTCCCCGCAGACGTGATCGCCCGAAACCTCGACATGATCGTCGGGCATCTCAGGAGCCGCGGCCTGGAGGTGCTCCTCGTCGGCTTCGACCCCAACGATTTCTCTGCCGTCGCCGCGAAGAACGGCGCGCTCTACTACCCCGACTTCTTCGCCGGCGTGACGACGCTCGGCCGGAAGCGCGGCCGGTACGTGATCGACGGCGACCTCGGCCGCCATCTCAACGCCGACGGCTATGCGGTCGTGGTCGGGCGGATGCTGCCGACGGTCGAGGCGCTGATCCAACGGGTCCAGGACTGACCAATGCCATCTTCCCGACACGATTCGCGCCCTGACTCCGGGGTGGGAAAAGGGACGCGCGGCGACGCTGCGGCCCGGCATCAATTCCATCGTTCACCGGTCGGCTGGGTGGCGCTCGAACGACCTGAAACGAGGAAGCAATGCTTCGGAGGGTGGCACCGGCCGCGATTCTGAGCGGCACGATTCTGTTTGTTCTCACGGCACATCTTTCGGCGGGCACCAAGACCGTCGAGAAGCCGATGTTCAACGGCAACCGCCTTGGCTGGTGCGCCAACTTGGGCGCGGATTGCGGCGAGCCTGCCGCGGGCGCCTGGTGCGTGGCACAGGGCTTCGCCGGCGTGGCGAGTTTCGAGAAGGCGCCGCGCATCGGTGAAAAATCGCCCACCCGGCTGATCGCCACCGGCGCGCTCTGCGACGCGGCCGAATGCGACGGCTTCAAGGAGATCACCTGCGTCAAGCTCGAAACGGTCGAGCCCAACCCCGCCGAGAGTGCGGAGACGCCCGTCGCCGTGCCCACGGCGGAATCGATCAAGACCGCGGTGACCACTCCCGCGCCTGAGACGGAACCGCCGCCCCTTCCCGCCCCTGCCGCAGAGACTGCGGCGGCCGACAAGCCTTCCGCCGCCGCACCGGAGCCCCTTCCACTCCCGGAGACCACGGCGGCGATCACACCAAGCGCCCCGTCAGCTGAGGCCGTTCCTGCCCCGGATTCCGCCTCGGAACCAGCCCCTTCGGTCCGCGTGATCACGCCCGAGAACGCCCCGGCGGAGGCAGCGGCCTCCGTCTCGTCCGCGCGAGCCCTGCCTGTCTCGGCGACAACGAGCATGGACGCGACCGAAGACTCCGGTCCCCCGCCGCCCGAGACGGCGATGCTGGCCGCGGCGGGCGCGCCACCGATCCGCCCCATCCTCCAGGTCTTCGATGCGCCGACCTTTGAAGGGCGCCGGCTCGACTGGTGCCGAGGCTGGAAGGATCGTTGCGGCAAGGCGACGGCGGATGAATTCTGCAAGCTCAACGGCTTCGTCGAGGCCTTGTCGTTCGCCCCCGACCCCAGGATCGGTGCGAACGAGCCGACGCGGCAGATCGCATCGCGCCTCGTGTGCGACCATGACGGCTGCGACGGCTTCGCCGAGATCGCTTGCACGAAGTGAGTTCATGAACCTCGGGACGAACTTGCGAAAGCGCAGCGGTGCGCTATCTTGGCAATAATTGGCAATTTCTGTCATTCTCGCGAGGCAACTATCGATGGCGACAATGAACGTCTC
>JBKJVQ010000084.1:0-7944 GCA_046717125.1 Methyloligellaceae bacterium | reverse complement strand
CGCCTCATTCAGCGAGTTTTCCGAAACGCATCAGCTCTTTCTCGACCAGCTGATGGAATCGATCGGCATCGTGCTCAACACGATCGCCGCGAACATGCGCACGGAAGGGCTGCTCAAGCAGTCGCAGCTGTTGACCTCGGAGCTTCAGGCGCAGCAGGAGGAGTTAAAAAAGACTAACGACCGGCTTGAGCAGCAGGCGAACACGCTGCGCCAGTCCGAAGAGCTTCTGCGCACCAAGCAGGACGAGCTGCAATGCACCAATGCGGAGCTTGAGGACAAGGCGCAGCTTCTCTCGAAACAGAACAGCGAGGTCGAAGGCAAGAACCGCGAGGTCGAGCAGGCGAAGCGGGATCTCGAGGAGAAAGCGGAGCAGCTCGCCCTGACATCGAAATACAAGTCGGAGTTCCTGGCCAATATGAGCCACGAACTACGCACGCCGCTGAATAGCCTGCTGATCCTGTCCAAGCTCCTGACCGATAACGCGCAAGGCAATCTGAGCGACAAGCAGGTGGAGTTCGCCCGCACGATCCATCATGCCGGCGCAGACCTGCTCGGGCTGATCAACGACATCCTCGATCTGTCGAAGATCGAGTCGGGAACGGTGACGCTCGATATCGGCGACACGTCGTTCATGATGCTGCGCGATCACATGGATCGGACGTTCGCGCAGATCGCGCAGGACAAAAAACTCGACTTCTTCATCGAGCTCGATCAGGAGCTGCCGAAGTCGATCTATACTGACGACAAGCGGCTGCAGCAGATCATCAAGAACCTTCTGTCGAATGCCTTCAAGTTCACCGAGAGCGGCCTTGTCCGCCTGAAGATCGCCCGCGCCGCTTCGGGCTGGTCCTCCGGCAACGAACGCCTCAGCCGCGGCGACGCGATCGCGTTCGCCGTCGAGGATACCGGCGTCGGTATCCCGACGGACAAGCAACGCATCATTTTCGAAGCCTTCCAGCAGGTGGACGGGACGACCAGCCGCAAATATGGCGGTACAGGGCTAGGCCTTTCGATCAGCCGCGAAATCACGCGTCTGCTCGGCGGAGAGTTGACCGTGGAAAGCACGCTCGGCGAAGGCAGCGTTTTCACGCTGTTCCTGCCGGTCAGCTTCACGATGCCGGCGCAAAACCAGACCCGCCCCGTCTCGACCTCCCTCAGAACCATCAGCAGCCCGCCCGGCATGGCGCGCGACGAGACGCTTCCTGAAGCGGCGCTCGACGACCGCGATCAGATTGCGGCGGGCGATCGCGTCGTGCTGATCGTCGAGGACGATCCCCGCTTTGCCTCGATATTGCTCAATATGGCGCGCGAGGCCGGCTTCAAGGGCGTCGCGACCGGTGAAGGTTTGGCGGTTCTGCCGCTAACGCGGCGTTTCCGGCCTGATGCCATCACGCTCGACATCGGTCTGCCCGATATGGACGGCTACGCGTTACTCGACCTGCTCAAGCGCAACCCCGACACCCGTCACATCCCGGTACACATTATTTCCGCCGACGAGCAGGTTAAGTTTGCGGCGCGCGTCGGAGCCTCCGGGTTCAGCGGCAAGCCGGTGGAGCCGGCGGCGATTCTCTCGGCGCTCGGCAGCGTCAAGGAGGATTGCGACCGCATCAAGCGCGTGCTCGCGGTCGGCGCGGACGAGGAAACGATGCCGCTCGCCGACTCGCTCGGCAATGGCGACCTCGAAATCGTCCGCGTTCCCGACCTCGATGCGGCGCGAAACGCAATCGCCGAAGACCGCTTCGACGGTGTCGTGTTCGACTGCAGCCAATGGGATGCGGACTGGGTCATAGAGGCGGTCGCGATTTGCGAAGAAAGCGATATCGCGGCGATCCTCTACGCCCCGAACGACGGCGACGCCACGCTTCAGGAGCAGCCCACCGGCGCCGCGCGCGTTGCACGGGATTTCGCTGAACTGGTGGATGAGGTTTCGCTGATTACGCATCGTCCGCTCGAAAACCTGTCCGACGCTGCGCAGTCCGCCATTCGGCAGCTTCGCCGTAACGACAGGCTGCTCGCGGGCCGGACAATCGTCGTCATCGACGACGACATCAGGAACATCTTTTCGCTCACGGCCGCGCTCGAAGAACTCGACGTGATGCTGCAATATGCGGAGAGCGGGCGCGCAGGCATCGAGCTTCTTGCGCGCACGCCCGACGTCGCAGCGGTGCTCGTTGACATCATGATGCCCGGAATGGACGGTTATGAAACGATTCGTGAGATTCGTTCCATGCCAGGGTTTGCAAGCCTGCCCCTGATCGGGGTGACGGCGAAGGCCATGAAAGGCGACCGGCAGAAATGCATCGCCGCAGGCGCGTCCGATTACGTTGCCAAGCCTGTCGACATCGAACAGCTCGTCTCCGTGCTGCGCGTTGGCTTGCAGCGAACCGAAACCCGTGCGCCGCTCGATGGCGCGACCGCTGCGGCATTCGCCGAAACGGTGCAAGCGGAAAGGTAATCGCTCGAGGATGACACCGCATCTCAAGCTGGAGCGCCGAACGGACGGGGAAGCGCACGACATGCCAAAGGCGAGGATCCTGATCGTCGACGACGACGACCGCACGGCGCTAGCCGTCACGCAGCTGCTCGAGGAGCTCGGACAGATTCTGGTCGTCGCGCGGTCCGGCGAAGAGGCGCTGCGCTGCCTCCTGCACGACGATTTCGCGGTCATCCTGATGGATCTCAATATGCCGGGCATGGACGGCTATGAGACCGCGACCCTTATCCGTCAGCGAAAGCGCTCGCGGCACATCCCGATCGTTTTCCTGACGGCCGTGCTCCGGGACGACACGCACCTGCTGCAGGCCTATACGTCGGGCGCGGTCGACATGGTGTTCAAGCCGGTCGATCCCTTCATCCTGAAGTCGAAGGTCACGGTCTTCGTCGAACTCTACCTGAAACAGGACGAGTTCCGCCGGGAGGCGGATTTGCGCCACCGCCTCCAGGAAGAAAACTTCCGTGTGCGGACGGAGAAACTGTTCGCCGAGCAGGCGCTGCGCCGCAGCCAACAGCGCCAGGACGCGATCCTCGAATCGCTGCCTGTGTGCTTTCACGCACGCGCCGCGCAGTCGCCCTTCGGGGCAACTTTCGTCAGCGGCACGGTCGAGCAATTGACGGGCTTCCCGGTTGAGCGGTTCCTCGAAGACCCGGCCTTCGGCCTGAGCCGCGTGCATCCCGACGATCTCGATCGTCTGACGCAAACACTGAGCCAGGTCGCTACCACAGGCGTCTATTCCTGCGAATTCCGCTGGCGCTGTCCCAAAGGCAATTACCGCTGGTTCCTCGACCAGGGGGTGTTGGCGGTTTCGGAGTTCGGCGCGCCGGAAATTTTCGGCACCATGGTGGATGTGACGGAACGCCGGCTGCTCGAACAAAAGCTCGTTCAAGCGCAGAAAATGGAAACGGTCGGCCAGCTGACCGGCGGCATCGCCCACGATTTCAACAATCTTCTGACGGTCGTCCTTGGCAATATCGATCTTCTGAAGCGCCAGGGCCCAGGCGATGAAAAGGTGACGCGGAAACTGTCGGCGATGCAGCATGCAGCGGAGCGCGGGCAACGGCTGACTAGCCAGTTGCTGGCCTTTTCCCGACGGCAGCATCTCAGCCCTGAGGCTCTCGACATCAACGTCCAATTGCGTGCGTTCGAGCCGTTGATCCGCCGCGCCGTGAGCGAAAGCATCGCGCTTCAGGTCTCAACGGGGGAGAAGCCGGCAATCTGCCATGTCGATCCCGCCCAGCTTGAGAACTCGTTGCTCAATCTCGCGGTCAATGCGCGCGACGCGATGCCGGATGGCGGCCAGTTGTCGTTCGAGGTCAGCCATACGGATGAGGCTTCCGAGCTCACCGCCCAATATGTCGATGCGGCCTCAGGGCCCTGGGTCGTCGTCACTGTGAGGGACAACGGGGTCGGCATCTCGGAGGATATCCAGTCGCGCGTCTTCGAGCCTTTTTTCACCACCAAGGAATCCGGGAAAGGCAGCGGCCTCGGCCTGTCTCAGGTCTATGGTTTCGTGCGGCAGTCGGGAGGCTATGTCACGCTGTCCAGCCGGCCGTCCGAAGGCACGCGCCTTTCGATCTACCTGCCGGCTTCCGACAAGCCGGCGATCCCGGCGCGCCAGGTCGTCGAGGAAGACGCCGCGCCCGCGAATTCCGAGGTCATTCTCCTCGTCGAAGACGATGCCTCGGTGCAGGCGCTGACCACGGAGTTGCTCATCGAACTCGGCTACCGCGTCATCACCGCGTCAGACGCGAACGCCGCGCTCGAAATTTTGAAGCGCGAGGACCGCATCGATCTGATGCTGACCGATATCGTCATGCCTGGCGGCAAGACCGGCGTGCAACTCGCCATGGAAGTGCGCGCCAAATGGCCCGAAGTGAGCGTGGTGCTGATTTCGGGCTATACCGGAGAGGCCCTGTCGCGGCACCAGCCCGACAAGTGCCAGTTTCCGCTCCTGGCCAAGCCGTTCCGACGCACCGATCTTGCGCGCGAACTCCGGCATGCACTGGAGAAACTGCAGCCGGCGCCTCGGGTCACGGCGGCTTAGAGCCTACTCGCCTATCTTGGCCGCTGGCCCGCCATCAGCAGATATTCGGACAATTCCATGGACACCGTCACCGCGCTCGGCTTTATGGCGGCGCTCTGCTCGATCGTGAGCTTCATGCCGCAGGCTTGGAAGATCGTAAAATCGCGCGACACACGCAGCATCTCGACAGGAATGTACGCCGTGACGGTCACTGGCTTTAGCCTATGGCTCGCCTACGGCGTGCTCCTTACCCAGTGGCCCCTGATCGTCACCAACGGGGTCTGCCTCGTGTTGTCTCTGTTCATCCTCGCGATGAAACTTTTCCCCCAGGCCACAAAAGACCAGGTGGCGGACACGATCGATCCGGACGCCTGACCACGCGGTCGCGCTGCCACGCGGTGGCAGACAGGAACGAGTTGCCGACCGGCCCGTTTCTGTCGCACCCGGCGAGGTGTCATGAGCGAGCCCAGCGAACAATCCGAATGGTCTTCGCGGTCTTATCCGATCGAAGAAGACATGAAGTTGCAACGCCGCGAATGGCACGCCGAAACCATCGGTTGGATCTGCCTCTTTTCCGTACTGGCTGCCGCGCTTCTCGGTGTTTTTTCGCACGGCGTGCTGAGTTCCGCCCGCGCCGTCTCGGGACCTCTATGGGTCGAGTACGAACGCTTCGTGCGTTTCGAGGCTGACCACGACCTCCGAATTAACTTTTCCGGCAGCGAGGTTCTGATCGGACCGAGCTTCTTTAAAAGCGTATCGGTCACCTCCATCGTGCCGCCCCCGGCGGAAGCTCAGAGTGGGCCGCGAGGCGTCGGGCTGCGCTATGCCAGCTCGGACGGCGAGCCAATGTTCGTGGATCTCGGGTTCCGCGCGACCGCGGTCGGCTTGGTTCGGACGAAGATCAGCGCAGGCGGATCCGAAGTTTCATTCTGGCAACTGGTTTATCCGTAAGGACATCGGATGGACATCGTCCTCAGAGCGGCGGCCATCTACGTGGTCCTGCTCCTCCTCATCCGGATTGCCGGCCGGCGCACGCTCGGACAGATGACCACTTTCGATCTGGTCTTGGTGCTTGTCATCGGGGAAGCGACGCAGCAGGCATTGCTGGGCGATGATTTTTCGCTGACGACGGCTGTGCTCGCGATCGCGACACTGATTGGTATCGACATCGCCCTTTCAGAGCTGAAACGCTACTTCCCGAAGGTTGGCCAGGTCTTCAACGGCGAACCCATGTTGATCGTCGAAAACGGGCGATTGCTAAAGATGCGCATGAGCCAGGCGCGGGTGGACGAGGAGGACATTCTGGCGTCCGCCCGCAAACTCCGCGGTCTCGAGCGCCTCGACCAGATCCGCTACGCCATTCTCGAGGCGGACGGCCATATCACCATCATCCCGGCGCATGACGATCAGCACAAGGACGATAGGAACAGCAACAACAAAGATTAGTCGGGCGTTTCTGGCAGCATGTCCGGCTCGGCGATGGTGACGCCGTTTCCCCTGGCACGAAAGGCGGCGGACATTTCGTACGCGGGCTTGCGGCGCGCATGATCGAGCCGAGCGGCCGATGCGCGCTGATCCCATGCCATGGACTGAACGACATCCCACCGTCGACGGCGCGCGCGCGCTCCTCGCTCCATGCAAGCTGCGGCTCGACCTTGAGCCGAGCGACGGCATCAAAGGGGCTCCTATCCTCCGGCCATAGGACCGATGCGTCTTCGATCGGCATCGATTCGAGATCGGTACAAAGCTGCACGCGGAACTCCCACACCCCTCCGTGCTTGCGGAAATGCGCAATCACCCCTTCGCGCAACGCGTTTGGCCGACGGAACAGGCGGACGTGTTTGCCTTTCAGGCGGGTCAGCTCCGTTGAAACCGGCGCAAGGGAAAGCTTGCAAATATAGTCGCCGTACCACAGCGCCGCCTGGCTGAAATAGGTGTCGCCGAGCGGATGCGTCGCCGCGTGTCCGCCCAGCGTCTTCAACGTCGCCGATTGTCCGCCGAACAGCTCGACAAGGCTCTCGGCCGAACGCGTCACCGCCGAGGCGATCTTCTTCAGAATTGCGGCTTGTCGGTCGTCGCCGCGAGCAGCTTCAGATTCTTCAGAAAAGCTTTTGCAGACGGAGCCGAGAAGACTGGGGCGTTCACCAGCACAAAGTCCTGCGTGCTCGCCCCTTCCGAACCCGGCAGACGCTCCCCCTCGACGCCGAGAACCTTTATGGCCAGACCGCGCGGGACCGAGACGCCATCGTCGAGCATGTCACCCGGGATGGTCGAAAGGCGCAGGATGACAGGGTGCGTGCCGGGTTTCGCGAAAATGCCTTGGGCGAGCGCTGGCGGCAGACCGCTAACAATCTCAAGCGTTCCGACCACAAGCGCATGGCTCTTGGCGTGAACGCTGCGCAAGGCATGGCCGGAATTCTTGAACGTGGTCTGACTGATGCCCCGCATCGTCTCGACCAATTCGGCCGTCACCCGCGCCTCGTTGGCTTCGGGCTTCTCGATTTCGGGCGTGTATTGGATTGCGGACTGACCCTCAGATTTAAGGCCGCGAGGAGTCGAATTCATCATTGCGGCTGCCCTTCGCCCTTCGCCTTGTCGGACATTTCCGCTTTGCCTTGCGCCCAGCCATGCACGAAGGCCGCGAGCTGCCAGATCTGGTCTTCCGGCACGAGGTGGCGGAAGGACGGCATCCCGTTCGGGCGGCCCTCGAAAATCGTGGCGATGTTGTCGATCGAGTCTCCGTAAATCCAGGCGTCGTCGATCAGCGCCGGGCCGATGCCGCCGCCGCCGTTGAAGTGACAGCCCACACAGTTCATCTGGTTGTAAAGCTGACGGCCCACCTCGACCGCTTTCGGATCGTTGGCGTATTTTTCGCCGCTCCGGCTGAGCGTCGGCTGAAAATTCGGTGCGCCCGGCACGATCGGCACAAGCGTGATGCGCGGTTCGGCATTCAGCACTGCGTCGGATTTCATCGGCGCGCCAGTCGCCGCCGCAGGCTCGCCCTCATAATGGCGGGCGCTTTGGCCTGCTCGTCCGTCGTGGCGATCTGAATGGTGCTCCTCGTAGCAAATCAACAATGGAGGCTCCGTCCCCAGACCAGCGAGCCGAGTTACGGTCTGCTGCAACAAGGTCTGCTCGCCTGAAATGCTGAGAAACTGCTTCGGATAAAGCTGCCGCGACAATGGCCAGAGGCGGCTACCGGAACCGCCGGCCATTATGATGGGCACGAACATGGATTCTCCTCTTGCCGAGGCGCGTCGGGTGCGGTCACGAAGGTGACGCCGGTACAGCGTCACTTGGTTGGCCTATATCAAGACTTAAGGAATGACCGTTTCCAGCGAATAGGGGGTAGCGCGAGCAGGGCACGGTGCTCTATGCGCAGCCGCGCAACGCTGATCTGTGCGTTCTGCCGCCGACCGAGCAA
>JBKJVQ010000083.1:0-11089 GCA_046717125.1 Methyloligellaceae bacterium | reverse complement strand
CCGGGTCGTCAAATCGGCGGCGTGGCTCGGAGTCGTCGTCCTTTGACGCCCTGTCGTAGGACTCCACCCCCGCAAATGGGTGCGGAGCATGAAGCATGCCAAGGCAACTGGCGGAGAAATAATGTTTTATTTCAACTGCTTGGTATCACCGCGGGAATGGCGGATTGGGTCAAACAATCGGCATTGGCGCCACTTGATGCACAAGTTTTGTGCGGCGCACAATATGCACATATTTTAGCCCGACATGCATTGCGGGAGGCGCGGTTAGCTCCTGTCATACGCCGCCTTCAGCCCTGCAATATCGAGCTTGACCATCTTGAGCATGGCTTCGACGACGCGTTTGGCTTTGGCGGGATCGGGGTCGGACGCCAGTTCCGTGAGCGCGGTCGGCACGATCTGCCATGACACCCCTAGCGGTCCTTCAGCCAGCCGCATTGCTCGGCCTGGCCGCCGTCCAGCAGCGCGTCCCAGTAGCGGTCGACTTCCACTTGGTCCTCGCAGTTTACGATGAACGAGATCGCGTGGTTGAACGGATCGAGCGGCCCCGCCGAGATCGCCGCGAAGGATTGCCCAAACAGCGTGAAGTCGACGATCTTGACCGATCCCGCCCGCCCGCTCGGCGTGTCCGCCGGAATGGCTGTCACGCGGTCGATCCGGCTGTCGTCGAAAATCGACACATAGAAGCGGGCGGCCTCTTCCGCATTGTCGACATACCAGAGATGCAGCGTGATCTTCTGCATGGGCGGCATCCTCCAACCGGTGCGCGATACTTAACTATATCATTAACTGTTAGCGCGCGACTCTCGCAGGGTCAACCCGAGGCGGCGAATCAAAGCCAAATGCGCTTCGTCGCCCCTCGGGCCGAGCAACCGCTTGACGCACTCCCATCCCATGACGCAACGCTGCGGCGATCATTGTCCGGGGAACCGCTTTGTCAGACGCCACTGTCGCAGACGCTATGCCCGCGCTTCCGACCGGCGCATCGAAACAGCGCGTCCTGTTTGCGAGCCTGATCGGCACAACGATCGAGTTTTTCGACTTCTACATCTATGCGACCGCGGCCGTGCTCGTGTTCCCCGCGCTGTTTTTTCCCAGCGGCGATCCGATGACCGCGATGCTCTCGTCCTTCGCGACGTTCTCGATCGCCTTCTTCGCCCGGCCCGTGGGCGCGGCCCTGTTCGGACATTTCGGCGACAGGATCGGGCGCAAGGCGACGCTGGTCGCGGCCCTCATGACGATGGGCGTCTCGACCGTGCTGATCGGGCTGCTGCCGACCTACGCGCAGGCCGGCGTCGCCGCACCGATGCTTCTTGCGCTCTGCCGTTTCGGACAGGGGCTCGGCCTCGGCGGCGAGTGGGGCGGCGCCGTCCTGCTGGCCACGGAAAACGCACCGCCTGACCAGCGCTCCTGGTACGGCATGTATCCGCAACTCGGCGCGCCGATCGGTTTCGTTCTCGCCACCGGTGCCTTCATCGTGCTGACGGCGACCATGGCGGATGCGGATTTTCTCGCCTGGGGCTGGCGCATTCCCTTCGTCGCCAGCGCCGTGCTCGTCCTCGTCGGCCTGTGGGTACGGCTCCGGATCGCTGAAACGCCGGAATTCAAACTCGCAATCGAACGGGAAGAGCGCGTGCGCGTGCCGATCGTTACACTGTTTGCGCATTATAAGCTGGCGCTGCTGCTGGCGACATTCGCCGCGCTCTCGACCTTCGTGCTGTTCTATCTGATGACGGTGTTCGCGCTTGGCTGGGGCACGACGGCGCTCGGTTACACGCGCGGACAGTTCCTGCCGATCCAGCTCTTCGGTGTGTTGTTCTTTGGACTGACGATCCCGATCTCGGCAGCGATCGCCGACCGGGTGGGCCGCCGGCGCACGCTGTTGTGGACGTCGCTGTCAATCGCGCTGTTCGGCCTTCTGTTCGCGCCTCTGTTTGGCTCGGGCCAACTCGGCGCGGTGCTCCTGTTCTTCGTATTGGGCCTCGGGTTGATGGGCATGATCTATGGGCCGATCGGAACCGCGCTCGCCGACCCTTTTCCGACGCAGGTGCGTTATACGGGCGCGTCGATGGCCTTCAACCTGGCGGGCATTCTCGGCGCATCTCTCGCGCCCTATATCGCGACTTGGCTCGCGACGCGCTATGGCCTGGCGTTTGTCGGCTACTATTTGAGCGCCGCCGCGATCATCACGGCGCTCGCTCTGCTCGGCATGAACCGGCTCGACGATGCAGGCGAAACGGCAGTTTGATCTGTCACATCGCGTTCACCGTCCGGGCACCGGAGCGAGGCGCATCAGGATGGCGTCCGAGCCGTCCTCGTAATAATGCGGGCGGAGCCCGACCCGCGCAAATCCAAGACCGGCATACAGCGACAGTGCGGGCCGCTGCGCGCGGGAGACTTCGAGAAACAACGTCGCCGCGCCGCGCGTTGAGAGCGCCGTTACAAGATGGGCGCAGAGCGCGGCCGCCATGCCCTGGCGGCGATGGGGCGGCATGACGGCGAGGGTGAGGATTTCGGCCTCGTCGGCCGCGATACGGCCCAGAACGAAACCGGCCGGCATGCCTTGCGCATCCAGCGCCACGAAGCCGGCCCCAGCCGGATCGGCGATCAGCGTCCTGAGCGAGTCGGCAGGCCATGGCCTTGCGAAGCAGGAAGCATGAATATCGGCGAGCGCGTCCGCATCGACCGGCGATGCGGGGCGGATGCTCCGGCTCACGGCGCGCGCAGCACGAAGCCGGCCTGGGGCTTTGCGTCTGGCGCACGAAGGTAGAGTGGACGCAGCGGCCCGACAGCGACCTTGCCAGAAGCGACGAGGTCGGCGAGAGCGGCCGCATGCGGCTGAAGGTCGGGCGCGATCTTTAGGAGATCGCTTCGGCCGGATTCTTCGATCACACGCGCGGCTCCGGTTCCGGCAATCGTCGCGCCCTGCGGTATGCGTTGCGCGGCGTCAGCGAGGCTCAGGACGCGCGGCGTTTCCATGTCCGCACCGCTTCCGAAAATGGCGGCATAGACCTCGTCGCGGCGCGCATCGACGCAGACCGCGAGCGGTGCGTCCGTCTCGCGCCAAAGTCCGTCCAGTTCGACTGCCCGCGCCATGACCGCGAGCGAGGTCGCGCCGGCGGTCTGGGCACCACAAGCCATTGCAAAGCCAAGCGCGGCCGAAATCGCAATGCGCACGCCGGTGAAACTGCCGGGTCCCGTGGTCGCGCCGATGCGATCGATGTCGGCGAATACGATCCCCGCATTCCGCATAACCGCGCCAACCATCGGGATCAGCGCCTCGGCATGACCCCGCGCCATCTCCTCATACGCGCCGAACATCTGGCCGTCCTCGCGCAGGATTGCGGCGGAGCACGCGCCGAAGCTCGTATCGAGGGCAAGGATCGTCATGGGCGATGGATTAGCGGGTTGGGCGGCGATTTCTACAGAATCTTCGCCGCCTCTTCGAAGCTGAGCCGCCGGTTACGGGGTCTGAGCTTCGCGGGATCGCCATAGCCGAGATTGCAGAGGAAGTTCGATCTAATGTTCGTGCCGGCGAAGAATTCGCGGTCGACGCCCGCGTTGTCGAAACCTGACATCGGTCCGCAATCGAGCCCCAGCGCCCGTGCGGCGATGATCAGATACGCGCCCTGCAGCGTGCCGTTGCGGAAGGCGGTCGAACGGATCTTCGCGTCGTCGCCCTCGAACCAGCTCTTTGCGTCGGCGTGGGGATAAAGCTCGGGCAGCTTCTCGTAAAATTCGAGGTCGTAGCCGATGATCACCGTCACGGGCGCGGACATCGTCTGTTTGACGTTACCTTCGTCGAGATGCGGCTTCAGCCGCTGCTTCGCTTCGGGCGACTTGAGGAACAGGAAACGCGCGGGGGAGCAATTGGCCGATGTCGGCCCGAGTTGGAGCGTGTCGACCACCCGATGGAGAAGCGCGTCCGGAACTTCGCGCGCCCGCCATGCGGTGAAGGTGCGCGCGTTTCCAAATATCTGGTCGAGCGCGACAGCGTCGATGTCGTCCGACATATCCGCGCCTTCCTTGCGGATTCAGTCATCCCTCAGACGGGGCGCACCTCGGTCACTTCAGGCACGAAATGCTTGAGAAGGTTCTCGATGCCGTGCCTGAGCGTCGCGGTCGAAGACGGGCAGCCCGAGCATGCGCCTTGCATATGGAGGAACACCACGCCATCGCGGAACGCGTGGAAGATGATGTCGCCGCCGTCCTGCGCAACTGCGGGTCGCACACGAGTATCGAGCAGCTCCTTGATCGTGGTGACAATCTCAGCGTCCGCCGGGTCGAAATCCTCATCATCGGCGGCGGTCGTTGCCGCGCCGATGTCCGAGGCGATGGGATCGCCGGAAAGATAATGCTCCATGATCGCGCCGAGGATGGCTGGCTTCAGGTGCTGCCACTCGCCGTCCGCCTTGGTCACGCTGATGAAGTCCGAGCCGAGAAAGACACCCGTCACGCCGTCGATCTCGAACAGACGCTGGGCGAGCGGCGATGCGCCGGCTTCGCCGACGGCCCGGAATTCGCGCGTGCCGTCGCCAAGCACGGATTGTCCGGGCAGGAATTTCAGCGTCGCCGGGTTGGGCGTGGCTTCGGTCTGGATGAACATGACGCTTTCCTTCGGGAGCGGCGCGGCAGCGCAGGCGCTGTTTAGAACGATTCTATGCGATAGATGGCGACAGGCACAACGCCGAACAAGGCTAAGAGTATCCCGCATGGAGCGGAGAGCAATGCCGGAAGCCGGCATTATCCCCGTCGGGGCATCAGCGCCCAGTAATCCAATTCGAGGATCACGCTTTCCGCATAGCCGTCGCCATCGCGGCCCGGAAAATCCGCGCAGGCATGGTTTTTCGTGGCGATCGTGCGCAGCCGCAGCGCCCCAAGCTCCGCATGCGTCGCGACATCGGCGCGGTCGATCACCTCAGTCCAGGCATAGACCGTGTCGCCCGCGAAGGCCGGGGCGACATGGCGGCCGCCATTTATCGCGGCAATAAGGAACGCGTTGCCGAGACCGTTGAAGGTGAGCGCCCGCGCGATCGAGATCACGTGGCCGCCATAAACGAGCCGCTTGCCAAGGCGGCTGTCGGCCTGCGCATGCGCGTTGAAATGCACCTTGGCGGTATTCTGGAAAAGCCGCGTCGCCATCTGGTGCTCGGCCTCTTCGATGGTGAAGCCGTCCACGTGATCGATGCGCTCGCCGACTTCGTAGTCCTCGAAGCGATGCGGCGAGCCTGCGAGCGCATCGTTCCAGGCGACGAGCCGGATCTGCGGCACCCCCAGGACGAGCGTATCGGGAGAGACGGCTGCGGCGAGATGCGGCACGGTCGGTTCGGGCGCAGACTTCGACTGGTCGCGCTTGTTGACCATGCACCAGCGGGTGTAATCGAGCACGGTTTCGCCGCGCTGGTTGACACCCGTGGACGAGACCCAGACGACACCGGTCTTGCCGTTGGAGTTCTCCTTGAGCCCGATCACGGTCGAGCGCGTCGACAGAGTATCGCCCGGGTAGACAGGCGTGAGAAAGCGGCACTCGGCATAGCCGAGATTGGCGATCGCATTGAGCGAGATATCGGGCACGGTCTTGCCGAACACGACATGGAACACGAGGAGATCGTCGAGCGGACTTCTCGGATAGCCGATACTTTCGGCAAACTGGTCCGACGATTGCACAGCAAAGCGGGGCGCATAGAGCGCCGTGTACAGCGCAACGTCGCCGACCGTCACCGTGCGCGGCGTCGCGTGCACGATCTTCTGTCCGAGCCTGAAGTCCTCGAAATAATTGCCGGGATTGGTCTTGGTCATGTGACTTAATGATCCGACGTGAGCTTCAGCCCGACGATCGAGCTGATCAGCATAGTGATGAAGAATAGCCGCCAGAAGCTCGCTGGCTCGGCATAGAGTAGGATCCCAAAAAGCGCAGCGCCCGCTGCACCGATTCCGGTCCAGACCGCATAGGCCGTGCCCACCGGAATATGCAGGATGGCGCGCGTCAGAAGCAGGAAGCTGATCGTCGCGAAGACCAAAAACCAGATCGTCGGCCAGAGCCGCGTGAAGCCTTCGGAATGCTTCAGCGCTATGGCAAAGCCGATCTCGAACAGGCCTGCGGCGACAAGGATGGCCCAGGCCATCAGCGATGCCCCGGCCGCTCGATCGCATCTGCGATGGCGACAGTGCGCACCGCCATGTCTGCGTGCCGGCATTCAGGCAGGACGCTGCGTCGGGGTCGGAAAGGTTTCATGACTGCCTTCGCCATGGCGGGTTCGGCGCGGACCCTAAGCGAGGCAGGCTTGTCGCGCCACTGTTACCAGGGTCTTAATCTAATGTGTCTGGCCGGGCTCCATGTCGTCGACCGGCGCGCTGTCCAGGCCGACATTCATCAGAATCTCGGGATGCACGATCAGCTCGGTCAGAATGACGCGATTGATCTTCGTGCCGCGCGCTTCGGCCGCCGGCGCTAGCGCGGCTACGAACAGCGTATCGAAATGCCGCCGTTCGTCGAGAATGCGCGCGAGGGTGCGCTGCGCGATCAGATCCAGCAGCGCCCCCAGCGCCTCCGCCGTCAGCGCCGCGCGATAGTCCTGCGAAGTCTCGACCGCCTTGCGCGGGTCTGCGACCTCGTAGAACACGGTCGCGCTGAGGACGAGCGGCAGCCGGTCGAACGAGACGAACTCACGCCGTTCGAACACGATGATCTGCTCGTCGCGCGCGACATATAGAATCTGGTCGCGCCAGAGGGTCCAGATTCGACCCGTGCCAGCGACGCGCAGAAAGCGCCCGTTGCGGAAGACGACGCCGTGACGCCACTCGGGCACGATCGCGAAGGGCAGCGGAATGCCGCGGATGCCGTTGTGCGCGACGCGCCACAGGGAAACGAGGATCAGCCCGGCAATGTAGAGAATGAGGAAGCCGAGAGCGATCGACCCGACTTCTTGCATCGCGCAACACCTTTGAGCCCGCGTCTCGCCGCGACGGGAATCAGGCTGCTTTCCGAAGCAGATTGCGGTTGATCATCGTTTCGGCAATCTGCACCGCATTGAGCGCGGCGCCCTTGCGAAGATTGTCGGACACGATCCACATCGACAGACCGTTCTCGACAGTCGCATCCTCGCGGATGCGGGAGACGAAAGTGGCGAAATCGCCGACGCACTCGACCGGCGTGACATAGCCGCCGTCCTCGCGCTTGTCGATGACGAGGAGGCCGGGAGCCTCGCGCAGAATGTCGCGCGCTTCCTCGGCAGAGATCGGCTGCTCGAACTCGATGTTCACGGCTTCGGAATGGCCGACGAACACGGGCACGCGGACGCAGGTGGCGGTGAGCTTGATCTTCGGATCGAGAATCTTTTTCGTCTCCGCCATCATCTTCCACTCTTCCTTCGTGTAGCCGTCCTCCATGAAGACGTCGATATGGGGAATGACGTTGAAGGCGATCTGCTTGGTGAACTTCTTCGGCGCGGGCGAATCGGTGACGAAGATACCCTTGGTCTGCGCCCAGAGCTCGTCCATGCCTTCCTTGCCCGCGCCGGACACCGACTGGTACGTCGAGACCACGACGCGCGTGATCTTCGCCCGGTCGTGCAGCGGCTTCAGTGCGACTACGAGCTGAGCGGTCGAGCAGTTCGGATTGGCGACGATGTTTTTTTTCGAGAAGCCTGCGACCGCGTCCGCGTTCACTTCCGGCACGATCAGCGGCACATCGTGATCCATGCGCCAAGCCGACGAATTGTCGATCACGACGCAGCCGGTCCTGCCGATGCGGGGCGCCCATTCCTTCGACACCGATCCGCCGGCCGAGAGCAGCGCGAAATCGCAAGTCGAGAAATCGAAAGTCTCAAGGTCCCTGCATTTCAGGCGCTTGTCGCCGAAGGATATTTCCGTGCCCTGGGAACGGCGGGAAGCGATCGGAAACACTTCGGCGACGGGAAATTGCCGCTCGTCGAGGATGTTGAGCATTTCCCGGCCAACATTCCCGGTCGCGCCGACAACGGCGACGTTGTAGCCCATGCAGCTCTCCCCACTTGGCGCGGCGTGATGCGCGGCCTTTAGGCGAAGCCTGCCACAAAGTAAAGGCAGCGCGCCATGCTCGCGCCCCACAAGCAAGCTAGCGGTTTAACGGGGTGCACTAACGAGGGGATCATTATGACAATCTCAGTTGCATCGCGCGTTGTCTCGTTTGACGCGTTCTGGCTGCGTTACCTGCGCGATCATGCCGATCCACGCACGCGCCACTTGCATCATGCGGGGATGGCGCTTGCTCTCGGCTCAATCATGACGGCCTTCACGGTCGGACCGATGCTCCCGTTCCTGATCGCGGCGCCTTTGATGGCCTACGGTCTCGCGTGGTTTTCCCATGCGGTCTACGAGCACAACACGCCGACAGCCTTCGGCCACCCTTACTGGTCGCTCATCTCCAGCTTCCGGATGTTCGGCCTCAGCTTGCTCGGCAGGCTGCGCGCGGAACTTGATCGCGCGGGCGTGTCCGTCAGGCCGCCCAGCCGAAATACTGCTCCAGCACGTAGATGAAGCCCTTCGCCAGGCCAAATACGACCGACCAGGCGATTATCAAGCTGACGATTCCGATCACGACGCCGGCAATGGCCGCCGCGCCGTCGCGCTCGATCAGCGCAAGCGCGATGATGCAGGCCGCGAAGGCCGGCAGCCAATTGCCGAACGGGATCGGCAGGACCAGCGTAATCGCGAGGAGGAGGGTGAAAATCCCGAGCGCCCGCTCGCCAAACGGCGAGAAAATGCCGTCGAGACGCGGCTTCAGCAGCCGTTCCACGCGCTCCATGTAGGGGATCGCCTTGTCGAGGACGGTCACGACGTCCGTCCGCTTGAGCGAGGCCTCCGCGAAACGTTTCGGAAACCAGGGCCTCGGCATGCCCCAGGCAAGCTGAACGGCGAGGATCAGCAGCGGCGCGCCGAGCACCGTCGAGAGCCCGGGAAGCGCAATCGGAACGAGGTTCGGCAGGCCGAACAGCAGCATGAGGAAGCCGAACGATCGGTCGCCGAGTGCGTCGGCCAGCGATCCAAGCGTTACGCGGTCGCCCTCGCCGGCGGCGATGAAATCGCGCAAGACGGCCGAGGTCTGGCGCCGGTCGTGATCGTCCGGCCCCTGAAGACGCTTGCGCGCGGCTTCCGCCGCCGCCGCCCAGCGCCTCGCGGGCGCGTTCATGTCGCTGGCTTCCGTCAAGCCTTGCCCCTGCAATACGGGAAACGCCGGCCCCTGCGGACCAGCATGAAAGAAGATTGTAACCGAATGATGTGAAGATGCGTTCAATCGGAAGCCGCCTAACCCTTAGACCGCATTCACGAAACGGTCACTCTGTTTTGCGGATCAGGGAGCGGGCGAAGGCGCGGCGCCGGGCAACTGGTCTTTCACCTCGTCGCATTTCCGTCCCGAGAACTCGTTTGTCATGCGCACGATCTCGCCGCCGAGGATATTGACCGAGTTGTCCAGCGCGGAGCCCGGCCAGAGCACACCCTTGGCGAAGGTCGGGGCTTCGAGGTCGCCCCAATTGAGCTGCGCCGCGACCGCCTTGCCGTTCTCGAACGTCACCTTTGGCGCGATCTCGACCTCGACCACGTAAGGCTTCGCATCGGATTTACGGTCGAGTTCGCAACGGATGGTGTGCTTCGGCACGTCCATCTCGTAGCGCGCCTCCGCCATTGCCTTGGCCAGCGGTACCCGGCCGATGGCCAGCTTTGTGCGGCAGATCGCCCGTCCATAGGGCCAATCGATCTTGCTGCCCGAAACCATCTTCGAGATATCTTCCTCGCGCCAGGTTTTGACGATGTCGCAACTCACGTCCGGCCCTTCAGCTTCCTTCGACCGAAGGATGCCGCAGATCGCGATCTTGCAGGCTTTGCGGCTTTCCTTCTCGGCTTTCTCTTCGGGCGTGAGAACGCGCTCGAGCGGCGTTTGGGCGTACGCGGGGGAGATCGCGACCCCGGCGATCGCGAAGGCCAAAGCGAACCTCATCGGCATGGACGTCGCTCCTATTCGGCCCGGTCGAGCGCCGCGACAATGGCCACGCCCATCTCTGACGTCGACACAACCGCGTCTCCGGCCGCGATATCGGCCGTGCGCAGACCTTGATCCAGCACGGCCGCGATCGCGGCTTCGATCCGGTCTGCACTCTCGTCCATGTCGAACGAATAGCGCAGACACATGGCGAAGCTGGCTATGGTCGCGATTGGATTGGCGAGGCCGCGCCCTGCGATATCAGGCGCCGACCCGTGCACCGGCTCGTACAGCGCGCGCCGGCATCCGCTGTCGTCAGCCACGCCAAGCGAAGCCGAGGGTAGCATGCCGAGCGAGCCGGTCAGCATCGCGGCCGCGTCCGACAGGACATCGCCGAACAGATTGTCGGTGACGATCACGTCGAACTGTTTCGGCCGACGCACAAGCTGCATGGCGCAATTGTCCGCGAGGATGTGCTCGAGGCCGATATCGGGGAACTCCTCGCGATGCACGCGGGACACCACCTCGTGCCAGAGGACGCCCGTCTTCATGACGTTGCGCTTTTCGGCAGAATGGACGCGGCTGCCGCGTTTCCTGGCCAGATCGAAGGCGACGCGCGCGATGCGCGCGATCTCGTGGGTCGTATAGATTTGCGTATCGACCGCGCGCCTCTCGCCGTTTTCGAGCGTCACGATCTCCTTCGGCTCGCCGAAATAGACGCCGCCCGTCAGCTCACGGACGATCAAGATGTCGAGCCCTTCGACAAGATCGCGCTTGAGCGAAGAGGCGTCGGCGAGTGCGGGGTAGCAGAGCGCGGGCCTTAAGTTGGCGAACAGACCCAAGTCCTTGCGCAGGCGCAAGAGCCCGGCTTCGGGACGCTTGTCGTAAGCAATCCCGTCCCATTCGGGACCTCCGACCGCGCCGAGCATCACCGCATCGGCACTGAACGCGCGGTCCATGGTGGCGTTGGAAACCGCCTCCCCGTGGGCTTCGTAGGCGCATCCGCCCACGAGATCCGTCTCGGTCCTGATATCGGCCAAGCCCTGCGCGTTCACCCAGGCGATGATGCGCGCAGCCTCGGCCATGACTTCGGGGCCGATCCCGTCGCCCGGCAGGAGTAGAAGGTCGAATGTC
>JBKJVQ010000082.1:0-9049 GCA_046717125.1 Methyloligellaceae bacterium | reverse complement strand
GCGATGTAGCGCGCGCCGTCGGCCTTCGTGCCCGCCAGCGCCGCGAACAAAAAACCCGGCTGTACCGCGCGGCTGTCGGCGGTCACGCCGGTGATGTCTACAGGCGGCGCGGCGATTCCGGAAATATCGGCGAGCTTCATCGGCGGGAAGGTCCGGGGGACTCACGAACGATCGTGCTTATGGATTGCCCGGACCAATGCGGCAATCACAGTCTTTTTGTGGCGAAGCCGGAAGCCCCTACCGGAAAGACACGAGCAGGTTGTTCGGGTCGCCCATCGGAGCCTGATCGAAACTCGGCTGGATGCCGAGCAGCGGCGCGATGCGTTCGATGATGCGCTTCGTCGCGGGCGCGGCGTTCCAGCCCGCCGTCGCAAAGCCATGCGTATGCTTCATGCGCTGCGGCTCATCGAGCACGGTCAGCACGACATATTGAGGATCGTCGGCCGGGAACATGCCGACGAAGGACGTGAGCAGCGCGGACTTGATATAGCGCCCGTTCTCGACCTTCTCGGCCGTGCCGGTCTTGCCGCCGACGCGATAGCCTTCGGCATCTGCCTTCCGGGCCGTGCCCTGTTCGACATTGAGCCGCATCAGCTTGCGCATGATGTCGCTGGTCGCGCCGCTGAGTAGTTTCGGCGCTTCGGCCATCGCCTCTTCGCGCGATTTCAGCAGCAACGTCGGTTGCACGCCATAGCCGCCGTTGAAGAGGATCGACGCGCCCGCCACCATCTGCAGCGGCGTGATGGAAATGCCGTGCCCGTACGAGATCGTCATCGTGTTGATCGGCTTCCAGTCGGCCGGCACGATCGGGAACGCGGTGTCGCCGAGTTCGCACGAGATGCGGCCGAGAAATCCGATCCGGCGCAGGAACGCCTTGTGCCGCTCGACGCCGAGATCGAGCGCCATCTTCGCCGTGCCGATATTGGATGAGTAGATGAAGATCTCCGGCACGCTCAGCCAGCGGCGCTTGGGATGATAGTCGCTGATGGCGAACCGGCCGACCCGGATCGGGTTGGTCGCGTCGTAGCCGCCCTGCAGATTGACGATGCCCTCGTCGAGCGCTGCCGCGGTCGTGAAGATCTTGAACACCGACCCGAGCTCGAACACGCCCGACATGACCCGGTTGTAGCGATCCTTGTCGAGCGCCTGCTCGCGGCGGTTCGGGTTGTAGTCCGGCAGCGACGACATCGCGACGATCTCGCCGGACTTCATGTCCATGACAATGCCCGCCGCGGCCTTCGCCTGAAACTCCGTCATCGCCTTGGCGAGCTCATCGCGCAGGGCATGCTGCGCGCCAAGATCGAGTGCCAGCTTCACCTGCGGCCGTTCGCCCTCCGGCTGCTGGCCGGCGAGCATAAGTTGCGGATTACGGTCGATATATTTCTCCATGCCCGCGAGGCCATGGTTGTCGATATCGACATGGCCCAGCACGTGGCTGGCGACATTGCCCGCCGGATAGATGCGGCGATGTTCGTCGGCGAAGGCCAGGCCCGGAATGCCGAGTTCATGGATTTCGGCCTGCTGCTGTGGCGTGATTTCGCGGCTCACCCAGACGAAACGCCGGCCCTTCTCGATCTTCTGCCGGAGCGCCTTGCCGTCGATTTTCGGCAGGACGAGCGACACCTGTTCGATCAGCTCGTCCAGATCGATGACGCGCCCCGGATCCACATAGAGTGACGCCGCACGGATATCGGTCGCGAGCAGCCTGCCCTGCCGGTCGACGATGTCCGGCCGATGGATAGACGTGCCGAGGTCGTGCAAGCCCGCGATGCCGAGATCGGCCGGCTTCAATATGCCGAGCGTCGCCAGCCGCCCGCCGATCAGGACGAAGGCGAACGAAAAGGCGAGCAGCGCAATTCCGAACCGGCCGCGGCTGTTCTTGAGCGCTACCCGGTTCTCACGCGGGGGAGTGCCGTCGGGCGAAGCGCCTGCAACGATGTTCGATTCGTCAGTCATTCTGTTGGGCTTCCCCGGCTTTGCGGATGGAGGCGGTGAGCTGGGGATCGGACGGCGCGCCCGCCTGAAGCAGGGCCGGGTCCGGAATCATGACGGCGTCGAGACCGTCCAGCCCGATCAGCTGTCTGGCCTGCGCATATTCGAGCGTGAGATGCTTGCGCGCCAGCCGCTCGATGCGATCGGGGCGGCTCAGGAGGCTCAACTCGGCCTTCAGGACCGCGATCGACTCGCGCTCCTTTTCGATCTGCACGGCAAGCTTGGTCAGGGTCCCGTCGACGCCGCGCGCGGCGTACTTCACCTGATAGATCACGGTGGCGAATGAGATCAGCGCCAGCAGCAGGCACAGATTGACGATACGCAACATCACGCGAACTCTGACACATGCGCGACCGCCGAAACTGGACACCGGCTCCAGCGGCAAATCGCGCGGCAAAAAGAAATCTAGAGCGTCATCAATTCCCTCGAAAAAGCATCCTGCTCTAGGAGTGTTTAGTTTTTAGTTGAGGAACCGAGAGCGCTGCCAAATCGAGCGCGTGCGGCGCTGCCTCCGTCCGGACCGCGGCGCGCAGACGCGCAGACCGCGCGCGCGGGTTGACGCCCGTTTCAGCGCGCGAGGGCTCGACGGCGCGGCGCGTCAGCAACGCGAAGCTCGCCTCCGGTCCCTCTCCCATCTGCGGCAGATGCCGCGAGCCTTGCGGCCGGTCTTTCGCGCGCTCCGCGAGGAACCGCTTGGCGATCCTGTCCTCGAGCGAGTGGAAGGTAACGACCACCAGCCGCCCCCCCTCTTTCAGAAGACGCTCAGCGGCAGCCAATCCCTGCGCCAGCTCGTCCAGTTCACCGTTCACGAACAGCCGCAGCGCCTGGAATGTCCTTGTCGCCGGGTGTTTCGGATCGCCCGGCTTTCGCCCGAGTACGCGCTCGACGATGCCGGCGAGTGTCGCGGTGCGGGTGATCTGTTCCTCGTCGCGCGCCTTGACGATGGCGCGGGCGATGGCGCGGGCGCGGCGGTCTTCGCCCAGCACAGCGATGACTTCCGCGAGATCGTTCTCCGCCAGAGCGTTGACGATGTCGGCTGCGGTCTCGCCGCTCTCGCCCATGCGCATGTCGAGGGGACCGTCGGCCTGAAACGAAAATCCCCGTTCCGGCTGGTCGAGCTGCATGGAGGAAACGCCGAGATCGAACGCGACGCCGTCGACCGCGCTGATGTCGTGTCGGGCCGCGAACTCTTCCATCTCGGAGAACCGCCCCTGCTCGAATAGGAGCCGCGAGCCGAACCGTTCCTTGAGATCGCGCCGCGCCTCGATCGCCGCGCCGTCGCGGTCGATTGCGATCACGACGCATTGCGCGGCTTCCAGCAGGGCCTGCGTATAGCCGCCGCCGCCGAAGGTCGCGTCTATATAAACGCCGCCATCTTTTGGATTGAGCGCTGCGAGAGCTTCAGGAAGCAGCACGGGAATGTGACTGGCCAGTCCGCCAGCGGCAATGCCGCGGCCCGCCATCATTCCCGTGTTCCCTCTGCACCACGGCTAGTGCCGCGCCCCGCGCCGAGCAGTTTGCGGAGGTCGCGCACCTTGTCGCGCGCCTCCTTGAGCCGGGCGTCGAAACGCTCCGGCTGCCAGATCTGAAACTTGTCGCCGAGACCGACGAAGGTGACGCGATCGGCGATGTCCGCGTGCGCGCGAAGGCGCTCCGGCAGCATCGTGCGTCCATCCTGGTCGAGAGAGAGGATTTCGCTCGTGCCGAACAACGCGGTCGCGAGATGATCGCGCTCGTCAGAGTACGGATCGAGGCCTTCGAGAAGGGATCCGATTTTGTCGACGAGCCGCCGTCCGCCGCAATCGAGGGCGTCCGCGTCGAGTGAGGGGTAGCAGTAAATTCCGTCATACCCGTCTTTCGAAAGAATGGCGCGAAACTGGGCCGGAACGGATACGCGGCCCTTGGCGTCGATCTTGTTCGTGAATGTGGAGACAAACTGGTCCATGTCCCCCACGCAACCTGGCCTTGTAACGCGACACTCAACTGGAGGCGCGAAGACCGCGCGTCTGCCTGTCCCGGGGTTGCAATGGGGAGGAAGCGGCGCCACCCCCGTGGCCTCGCGGAGCGCTGCCGAATTCCTCCCCAAGCACCCTCACCGAACGGGCATTCATGGGATAGCATGGGACTATATGGGCGTCAATGGATTGACGCCTGTCGGCGACGGGAATTTTGCTGATCTACGTTAACGCTGCGCCGCTTTTTCCATCAATTTTACGGGCGCTGCCCGGGTGCAGTGATCGGAGCGCTCGCAACGAGCGCTTCAAATCCACGATCTTCAACCAATGCGTGTGCGAATCAGACCGCGATTCGAGTTGTCGCGTCGGCTGATTCGGTCACGTCATCGCTAACGACGCGAAAAGCCGTGAGCGTACTTGTTCCGAACGACGTCGAGATCGCGACATCCGTCGCATCGCGCCCCGTCGCCATCAGGATGCGTCCGATTCTCGGGCGGTTATGGCGGGCGTCGAACGTGTGCCAGCGATCGCCGAGCCAGACTTGAAACCATGCCGAGAAATCCATCGGCGCGGGATCGGGCGGCACGCCGAAATCACCGAGATAGCCGGTGACGTACCGCGCCGGGAGGTTCATGCAGCGGCAGAACGTAATGGCGAGATGCGCGAAATCCCGGCAGACGCCGCGCCGCTCCTCGTGCCCTTCCGACGCCGTCCGCGTCGCGCGCGCATGCTCGTAGCCAAACGTCACCCGTTCATGAACGTAGTCGCAGATCGCCCGGACGCGCGCGCATCCCGGTTCGGTGTGACCGAACAATTGCCACGCCTTGTTCGAAAGCGCATCCGTATCGCAGTACCGGCTGCCGAGCAGATAGACGAGCAGCTCGTCCGGCAGATCCGCGACCGGGATTTGCGGCGCATCCGGGACCGGGTCGGGCTCACCGGAATCCGCTATCAAAAACTCGTTCTTGATCGTAAGCGGCCCGGACGGCGCCACCATGCGCGTGCACACATTGCCGAACCCGTCCCGATAGTCCGTGGACGGCAACGGCGGATCGAAAGTCATGTTTTCGGGGGTCAGAAGATCGTGCACTCGGGAGGGATGCACGCTCAGCATCAGCAGCATCGGAGTCGGCTGCGCGCACTCGAACCCGATCTCATAGCCTGCGCGAATTTTCATCGTCTGCCTTCCGTTGATGCCGGCGAAAAACGCCGCCCCGCGTTCACTGTTCCATAACGCGCTGCGCGCCCCTCGCATGCGGAAAAGCGCTGTCGGCCGGCCGGTCGCGCCGCTGCACCTGGACCTCGACTTCCAGCGGCAACGCGTCGTCGCTGGTGCCGCGCCACGACCCCCAGAGCGGAACGGCCTGGCTCGGATCGCGCGTGACCGCCACCCGGATGAGATCGCTGCAGCCGACAATGCCGTTGGTCGGATCGAACTCGACCCAGCCCGACCCCGGCACATAGACCTGGGCCCAGGCGTGGCTCGACCCGCCGCCGAGATATTCCGGCTTGTCGCGGGACGGCACGTAGATATATCCGGTGACGAAGCGCGCCGCGAAGCCGAGCGAGCGGACCGCTTCCATCATGAACAACGCGAAATCACGGCACGTCCCGCGCCCGCGTTGCAGCGTCGCCGTTGGCGGCTGTGTCCCCCGCTCGATGCGGCGCTCGTACGCGAAACTCTCCCTGATTGCGTATGTCAGCGTCATCAGGAGTTCGCCCGTCTCGGTCGCTCTGCCGTTGCGCAGGAAGCGCTGCGCCCAGCGGTGCACCTCGTCTCCGGGGTCCGGATATCCCCGCGCGATCGAGGGCGCGAGGTCGGCCGCTTCCTCGGCGGCATAGGCAAACGGAAAATGCCGGGCGTAGTCCTCGATTTCGAAGGACGGGCCCGCCGTGGACGTATGGTCGACCGTGATCGTGCTTTCGAATGTCAGATGGTCCGCGCGTTCGGCGAATTGCGCGATCGCGACGCAATTTCCGAATACGTCGTGGACCCAGCGCAATCTGGTCGGCCGAGGGCGGATGTCGAGCCACGCCTCAACGAGCCGCTGGTCGTAGCTGTCGCGCGGCCGCATCATCATGCGGTGCTCGCCGAACGCCACGGGTCTGGCGTAGGCATAACGCGTCACGTGGCGGATATCGTAAACCGGCATGGGAATGCAGTGTCGGTATGTTTTCGCGCGCTGTCACTGCGTCGGCGGGACGCGACCAATTGCTGACAACCCGTTCGCGCGGCCAAAGTTCGCTCCGGGTCGGGAATCGCGGACGTGCCAAAGCCGCCGCAATTGCGTGTATTCTCGGGGACGAGGGAGTTTTCAGCAGGTGCTCAAGCGCCTTTTTATCCATGCGCTTTTCGCGGCGTTTGCGCTCGTCACGGCGTCGTGCGCGACGACGACCGGCGCGAAGGAGCGCTCGGCCCGGTTCGCGCGGCTCGGGCCGCCCGATGCGCCTGTCACCCTGCACTATGAGGAATCCGGATCGGGCCCTCCGCTTCTTCTCCTGCACGGCATAGCGTCCAGCAACTATACCTGGCGGCACATCGCGCCGGCGCTGTCGCGCAATCACCGCGTTTATCAGGTGGAGCTGAAAGGCTTTGGCCGATCCGAAAAGCCCTTCGATCAGGCCTATGGCGCACGCGACCAGGCAGAGCTGATCGCCGAATTCATCATATCGCGAAACTTGCGCAATGTGACTCTGATCGGCCACTCGTGGGGCGGCGGCATCGCCCTGATGCTCGCGCTGGAAAACAAGGGGCGGATGAAGGGGCGCATCTCACGGCTCGTCCTGCTCGACTCCGTGGCCTACCACCAGAACCTCCCCATCTTCTTCCGGCTCCTGCGCATGCCGCTCTTGAGCCAGGTCAATGTGCGCGCCGTCCCGCCGGTGACCATGGCGCGCGCGGGGCTGAACATCGCCTATTTCGACGACTCCAAAATCTCTCAAGCGGATGTGCTGGCCTATGCCGAGCCGCTCCGCTCTGCCGGGGCCAAGCACGCTATCATCCAGACTGCGCGCAAGCTCGTGCCCGACGACCTGCAAGATTTGTCGAGCCGTTACGGCGAGATCAAACTGCCCACGCTCATTATCTGGTGCGAGCACGACCGCGTCGTCCCGCTGGAAATCGGGGCCAAACTGGCGCGCGCTCTGCCCGATGCCACCTACCGGGTGTTCCCGAACTGCGGACATCTTCCCCAGGAAGAGCTCCCCGCCGAGACGCTGGCCGAGATCCGCGGGTTCCTGAGACGCTAAGCGCGATCAGTTTTTCTTATCGCAAATTACTATAGTTCTAATTAGCGCTTATCGTGCGTGTTCCGGCATATTCGCTGCGAGAGCAGATGCGCTGGCAAACTCCGCGCACAAAGCGAATGAGGAATCATGGCCGACACGAAACCGACAATGACGACAGAAGCCGGCGCGCCCGTTGCCGACAACCAGAATTCGATCAGCGCCGGCGCGCGCGGGCCGCTCCTCCTGCAGGACTTCCAGCTGCTGGAAAAGCTTGCCCATCAGAACCGCGAGCGCATTCCTGAGCGCACCGTGCATGCGAAGGGCTCCGCCGCCTATGGCACGCTGACCATCACGGGCGACCTCACGCGCTACACCAGAGCCAAGGCCCTGCAGCCCGGTCAAAAGACCGAGGCGTTCTTACGCTTCTCGACTGTTGCGGGCGAGCGCGGCGCGGCGGACGCCGAGCGCGACGTGCGCGGCTTCGCACTTCGTTTCTATACGGACGAAGGCAATTGGGACCTCGTCGGCAACAACACGCCGGTCTTCTTCGTGCGCGACCCGCTCAAGTTTCCCGACTTCATCCACACCCAGAAGCGACACCCGAAAACGAATATGCGTTCCCCCACCGCGATGTGGGACTTCTGGTCGCTGAGCCCGGAAAGCCTGCATCAGGTGACGATCCTGATGTCGGATCGCGGCTTGCCGCAGTCCTATCGCCATATCGACGGCTTCGGCTCGCACACCTATTCCTTCATCAACATGGCCGGCGAGCGTCACTTCGTGAAGTTCCACTTCAAGACCCAACAGGGCATCGCGAACTGGACCAATGCGGAAGCCGGCCAAAAGGTCGCGCACGACCGCGAAACCCATCAGCGCGATCTGTTTGAGGCGATCGAGCGCGGCGACTACCCGCGCTGGACCTTCAGCGTACAGATCATGCCGGAGGAGGACGCCGGCAAGCACTGGTACAATCCGTTCGACCTGACCAAGGTCTGGCCGCACGATGATTATCCGCTGATCGAAGTCGGCGTTCTGGAGCTGAACCGCAATCCGGAGAACTATTTCGCCGAAGTCGAGCAGGCGGCGCTCGGGCCTTCGAACATCGTTCCGGGCATCGGCTTTTCACCCGACAAGATGCTGCAGGCGCGCATCTTCTCCTATGCCGATGCGCATCGCTATCGCGTCGGCGTCAATCACGACCAGCTCCCGGTCAACCGCCCGCGCAGCGCCGTGAATACTTACCACGCCGACGGTGCGATGCGGCTCGAAGGCAAGAGCAACCCGGACGCCTATTATGAGCCGAATTCGTTCCGCGGACCCGTTCAGGACGAACGCTTCGCCGAGCCGCCGCTGCCGCTCTCGGGCGATCCCGCGGACAGGTACAATCACCGCGACGGCAATGACGATTACATACAGCCGGGCAACCTCTTCCGTCTGATGACGGACGACCAGAAGCAGCAGCTCTTCCACAACGTCGCGGCGGCCATGGACGGCGTGCCGGACTTCATCGTGCAGCGCCAGCTCGGCCATTTCCATCGCGCCGATGCGGCCTATGCGACGGGCGTCGCCCGCGCGCTCGGTATCGATGTGCGGCTCGAGGCGGCGGAGTAGTTTCGCCTCTAGGTCAGACCGAAGATTCCTCCGACGCCGACCTCAGCCGGGGCGCGATGCCCCGGCTTTTTTCGTCAGGCGCGCTGAAGACTTGTGTCCGTCCGCTCAGACCGGTGCAGCAGATGGTCGAGCGACACCGCGCCCGGTCCCGCGATCGCCAGCCATGTGAAAATGGTGAAGTAGGCGACCTCCTCGAAGCCGAGCAGCGTTTCGAGCGAGTCGATATCCGCCCATTTCGCGGCGTAGATCGCAACCAGCATGAC
>JBKJVQ010000081.1:0-6107 GCA_046717125.1 Methyloligellaceae bacterium | reverse complement strand
GCCTTTGACGTGGGCTTCATAGAAGATCGTCTTCTCCCACGGTACGTTCGGCCGCCGGCCCTGCCATTTCTGGCCCGCATCGATAACGACGCCTTTTGGCAGATATGGCGCGGAATCGCGTCGATCGGCGGTCAGGTCGGTCTTCTTGCCGCCGAGCCGGTAGCCGAACAGCGCATCGTTCCAGTCGACTTTGCCGGCGAGCTGCTTCGCATAAGGATCGAGCAGCAGTATGTTCGGGTTGAAGCGGTGTCCGCGCTTGGGATCATACGCCCCATGGACGCGATAGGCATAAAGCTGGCCGGGTTTCAGCCCCAGGACGCGTCCGTGAAAAATCTCGTCCGTATACTGCGGGAGCGTGACGCGACCCGTTTCGGGGCCGTTCGGCTTATCGAACAGACAGAGCTCGACCTCAGTCGCGTTGGCGCTGAACAGCGCAAAATTCACACCCTCACCGTCCCAGGTCGCCCCAAGCGGATAGGGCGCACCCGGCTCCACCGAATACGCAGTCATATAATGATTATTCCCCCTGATATTCGAAGATCAGTGTCGCGAGCGGCGGGATAGTGAAGCGTCCCGAGCAGGGACGCCCGTGCAGCGGTATTCGTTCCGACCGCACTTCGCCCCCGTTGCCTACATTCGTTCCGCCATAGTGTCCCGCGTCGGTGTTCACGCGCTCGGCCCAGCGCCCCGCGAGCGGCAGCGGCACCTCGTAATTGTAGCGCGGCACCGGCGTGAAGTTGCAGATCGTCAGCACCGGCGGTGCGTCCGGCGCATGACGCAGATAGGACAGCATCGACTGGTCGGCGTCGCCGCCCTCGATCCATTCGAAGCCGGATGGCTGGAAGTCGTTGCGGTAGAGCGCGGGCACGGATTTGTAGACCGCGTTCAGATCGCGGATCAGGTTCTGCACGCCGCGATGCTGCGGATCGTCCGTCTGCCACCAGTCGAGCGCATGGTCGTGGCTCCACTCCTTCCCCTGCGCGAACTCGCAGCCCATGAACAGGAGCTTCTTGCCGGGATGGCTCCACATGAAGCCGTAATAGGCGCGGAGATTTGCAAATTTCTGCCAGGCGTCGCCGGGCATGCGAGAGAGCAGCGAACCCTTGCCGTGCACCACCTCGTCATGGCTGAGCGGCAGGATGAAGTTTTCGGTGAAGGCGTAGATCAGTCCGAAGGTGAGCTGGTTGTGGTGGTACCTCCGGTGCACCGATTGCTTCGACATGTAGTCGAGCGTGTCGTGCATCCAGCCCATATTCCATTTGTAGCCGAAGCCGAGACCGCCGAGCCAGGTCGGCCGCGAAACGGCGGGCCAGGCCGTCGATTCCTCCGCCATGGTCGACGCGCCGTCGTGCCTTCCGTAGATCAATTCGTTCAGGCGCTTGATGAAGGCGATGGCAGACAGGTTCTCGTTGCCGCCGAATTCGTTCGGAATCCACTCGCCGGCTTTGCGGCTGTAGTCGAGATACAGCATGGACGCGACGGCGTCGGCGCGGATTCCGTCGATGCCAAAGCGCTCGAACCAGAACAGCGCGTTGGCGAGGAGGAAATTCGCCACCTCTCGCCGCCCGTAGTTGAAGATCAGCGTGTTCCAGTCGTGATGGAAGCCGAGGCGCGGGTCCTCGTGCTCGTAGAGCGCGGTCCCGTCGAAATGGCCCAGCCCGTGCGTGTCGGTCGGAAAGTGTCCCGCGACCCAGTCCACCACGACGCCGATCCCGGCCTCATGAAAGCGGCGCACGAACCCCGCGAAATCGTCCGGATTGCCGAAACGCGATGTCGGCGCATAGAGGCCGAGCGGCTGGTACCCCCACGACCCGTCGAACGGGAACTCCGACACCGGCATCAGCTCGATATGGGTGAAGCCCAAGTCCTGCACATAGGGGATAAGCTGGTTGGCGATTTCGTCATAGGTCAGGAAGCGGTTGCCCGGCCCTCTGCGCCATGAGCCGAGATGCACCTCGTAGATCGAGATCGGCCCGTCGAGCGCGTTGATGCGCTCCTTTTTCTCCAGCCACGAGGCGGGCGGCTCATATTGCTTCGGCAGTCCGTTGACGACGGAGGCGGTCGCGGGCGGCTTCTCCTGATAGAAGGCGAACGGATCGGCCTTCAGCGGCAGAAGTTCGCCCCTCGGACCAAGTAGCTCGAATTTGTAGGCCGTGCCGCGGCCGATCCCGGGCACGAAGATTTCCCACACGCCCACCGAATGATGCAGACGCATCGCATGCATGCGCCCGTCCCAGCCGTTGAAATCGCCAACGACGGACACGCGCCGCGCATTGGGCGCCCAGACCGCGAAGTTCACGCCGTCGACGCCGTCCATGGTCACGGGATGCGCGCCAAACTTTTCGTAGAGCTGAAGGTGGTTGCCCTCGCCGAGCAGATGCAGGTCGATTTCGCCGAACAGGGAGCGGAACCGATACGGGTCATCGCGCTCGACGACCGATCCGTCCTTGCGCGTGACCCGAAGCCGGTACGGGAAGCGCTGCGATATGCCCATCTCCCCCGCGAAAAATCCGGCCGGATGAATCTGCGTCAGGGGCGCGACGACCTTGCCGGACGATGCGTCCAGCACGTCCACAAGCTTTGCCGATGGATCGAACACGCGCACTGTCAGCGGCGCGCTGTCGCCGCCATGCATACCGAGCACGGCGAACGGGTCGCGATGCTGGCCGCGCTGAATCGTCTCGATCTCGGATTTCGGCAGGATGCCGGGCTCTTCCTTGCGCGGTATCGTTGCGCCGAGGCTCATCATTCAATCTCCGTTTCGGCCTGCATCTGCGCAATCGCACCCGATAGAGGAATGCGCAGCCATGCCGGGCGGTTCAGCGCCTCATAACCGATCTCGTAAAACAGCTTCTCAAGCAGGAACAACTCGACAAGAGCGCGTCCTTCTCCGCTTTCGACGCGCGGGATATCGGGCGTGCCGATCGTGCGGTCGTAAGCGCGCGCGAAAGTCGCCTCAGCTTCGCCGCGCCACCCGAGCGCGGCGGCCTCGATCCGGTCGCCGGCGATACCGCGGGCCCTGAGCCGCTCGATCGCGTTGCGCGCGGCATAGTCGAAGGAACGCAGCATGCCCGCGACGTCGCGCGCCGGCGCCGATTTGATCCGGCGTTCGTCAAGCGGAAGACCGGGTTCCCCCTCGAAGTCGACGATGAACACGTCGTTCTCGCGAACGAGCACCTGGCCGAGATGATAGTCGCCATGGACCCGTATCTTGACGCTTTGTGTATGGTCCGGTCCCGCCCGATCGATGCGGCGAAAGATCGCGTGGGGATCGCGGAGCAGGGCGGCGACCATCGCAGCGGTGTCGTCGTCGAGACTGTACCTTGCCCGGCGCAGATGCCCGATGGCGGTCTCCGCGCGCGCGCGCGCGGCCTCGCGCCATGCGGCGATATCGTGCCGCTCGATCGGCTCAGGAGAGAACGCCGCATCCTTCGTCGGCGAAGCGAGCGCCCGATGCAGCTCCGCGGTGCGCGCGCCAAGCGTCGCGATCAGCGCGATCGACTCGGCGACGCCCGTGCCGAAGGGAGTCTCGATCACGCCGTCGGCCGCATGCGCCGCGAGGTCGACGGCTTCGAGCTCGCGCTCCAGCGTGTTCGTCACGACGGTCCATGCGTCGCCCTGATGGTGGACGAGGCCGAACGCCACTGCGAGCGCGGTCGCTTCGCCATTGCCGTCTACATGCTCGACGGTTCCGAGTAGCGGCGGCGAATTGGCGAAGCCGGTTCCGCCCAGGAATTTGCCGACCTCGATCTCCGGCTGAACGCCCGGTCTCAGCCGGCGATAAAGCTTCACGATCGCCTGGTTACCGATAACGACAGACGTGTTCGACTGCTCCGTCGTCATGCGGCGAACGGGAGCGTCCGGCAGCAATTCGAGACGGCGCAAAGCATCGGTCGCCTCGAAGCGGAGCTTGCCGCCAGTCGAGACGATTTCCTCGCCGCGCAGCATCGCATCGAGCAGTGTATGCGGGAGGTCCGTCTCCACGACGGCCTCGTGCAGCGTCCCCGATTTCGAGCCGCGCCTGATCTTGGCGAGCGTATAGCCCATGTCGGGATTATCGGGCCGCAACGCCCCTTCGCCCCAGGCGATACCGAGGGGCAGGAAATAGCTTTGCTCCTGACCGCCATCGACCGCCACGTCGACGATCTGCGCGAGGAAATTCTCGCCGTCTTTGCGCGGCATCTCCACGCGCGGCCCAAGCGTCACGTCGCGGACACTGCCGTCCTTGGCGGCGAACCAGCGCTGGTTGCCGAGATAGGCGGACAGCGTCGTTTGCAGACGCGTCGCGTTCTGCGGCTCGGCCAGACTGTCCCAACCCTTGGCCAGCACCATGGTTTCGAGCTCGGGCAAAGGCTCGGGCGTCGGCTCGTACCAGGCGGGAAGCGCCGCTTCCTCTGCGAGCGTGAACCAGAAGAAGCCGTAAGCCGGCAGCGTCAGCACGTAGGGTTGCGAGCCGACAGGCGGGAAGGCCGAGCGGCCGGTCAGTTCGATCGGTACGCGGCCCCTGAACTGCGCGAGGTCGATCTCGACGGCCTGCGCCGAGCGCGAGAGGTTGAAGACGCAGAATATGATGTCGTCGTCGTGTTCGCGCAGGAAGGCGAGGATTTTCCGGTTGCGCGGGAATAGCATCCGGAACCGCCCTAAGCCGAAAGCCGGATGCGTCTGGCGCACGGCGATCATGCGCTTCGTCCAGTTCAGGAGCGAGTTCGGCTCCTTCTGCTGGGACTCGACGTTGACGGCCTCGTAGCCGTAGATCGGATCCATGATCGGCGGCAGAAACAGGCGCTGCGGGTCGACGCGGGAAAAGCCGCCGTTGCGATCGGCCGACCATTGCATCGGCGTGCGCACGCCGTCCCGGTCGCCAAGGAAGAAATTGTCGCCCATGCCGATCTCGTCGCCGTAATAGAGAACCGGCGTGCCGGGCATCGACAGGAGCAGCGCCTTCAGCAGTTCGATCTTGCGCCGGTCGTTGTCGAGCAACGGTGCGAGCCGGCGACGAATGCCGAGATTAATCCGTGCACGGCTCTCGGCGGCGTAGGTCTGCCAGAGATAGTCGCGCTCGTCGTCCGTCACCATTTCGAGCGTCAGCTCGTCGTGATTGCGCAGGAAAATTGCCCATTGGCAGCCGTCCGGAAGATCGGGCGTCTGGTTGAGTATGTCCGTAATCGGATACCGGTCCTCGCGCGCGACCGCCATGTAGATGCGCGGCATCAGCGGGAAGTGGAACGCCATGTGGCATTCGTCGCCCTCGCCGAAATAGGGGCGCGTATCCTCCGGCCACTGATTGGCTTCGGCCAGCAGCATGCGGTCCGGGTAGCGTGCGTCCACTTCGGCGCGGATGCGCTTCAGCACATCGTGCGTTTCGGGGAGGTTCTCGTTGTTGGTGCCATCGCGCTCGACGAGATAAGGCACGGCGTCGAGACGCAGCCCGTCGACGCCCATGTCGAGCCAGAAGCGCATTGCGCGCATCACCTCATCGACGACGGCCGGATTGTCGTAATTCAGGTCGGGCTGATGGCTGTAGAACCGATGCCAGAAATAAGCTTGCGCGACCGGATCCCACGTCCAGTTCGAAACCTCGGTGTCGAGGAAGATGATCCGTGTACCTTGGTATTTCTGGTCGGTATCGCTCCAGACGTAATAGTTGCGGGCGGCGGAGCCGGGCTTGGCTTCCCGTGCGCGCTGGAACCATCGGTGCTGGTCGGATGTGTGGTTGACCACGAGCTCGGTGATGACCCGCAGGCCCCGGTCGTGCGCAGCGGCGATGAAGCGGCGAAAGTCGCGCATCGTGCCGTAGCTTTCGTTGATCGCGTTGTAGTCGGCGATGTCATAGCCGTCGTCGCGCAGGGGCGATGGATAGAACGGCATCAGCCACAGCGCGGTGACGCCCAGATCCTGCAGATAGTCGAGCCGGTCGTGCAGGCCCTGGAAGTCGCCCACGCCGTCGCCGTTCGCGTCGAAGAACGACTTGACGTGCAGCTGGTAGATGACGGCGCTGCGATACCAGTCTGGGTCGTTACGATCGAACATGGATTTCCGGCATTCGGGTCAATGGATCGGTTTCTTCCCCCTCACCCGAATTGCTGCGCAATCCGACCTCTCCCCGC
>JBKJVQ010000080.1:0-4559 GCA_046717125.1 Methyloligellaceae bacterium | reverse complement strand
CCCCTTGGAAACTTGCGGCGGGCGGGCGCGGCAGCAGCGCCTGCCCGCACATAAGATGTCCCGGCCAGTTTGGGAAGGCGGCATTGAGCCGCTCAGAGCGCGACCGCCGAATTGGGCGCCGGTTTCGGCGTTAAGTCGCACGACCAGAAAGAATTCACGCGGCCTTCTTCCGACCCCTGCCGCCGAGGTCTCTCTCCAGTCGCGCGCGAAGCAGCGTCAGGACGGCGACCTCCTCGGGTTTCAGTCCCTTGAGGCCCTTGCGCAACCTGGTCTCAGCCTCGTCCTTCACGTCGAGCAGAAGCTCGCCCGACATATAGGAATCGAGGATTTCGGGATGTATGTAGCAGGTGCGGCAGATCGTCGGCGTATTGCCGAGCAGCGCGGCCACCTTCTCGATCGCGCCCCGGACGTTGCGCTTGGCGCCGGCTTGGCTGTCGAAGGCTTCAAACTCCTGTAGAGCCAGCGCCGCCAGAACCGTTCCCGCCCATGTGCGAAAATCCTTGGCTGTGAAATCTTCGCCCGTGACCTCCCGCAAGTAAGCGTTGACGTCGCCCGAGGTGACTGAGGCGCGGCTCCCGTCCTCGTCGAAATATTGCCGGAGATGCTGGCCCGGAATATCCTGGCAGGCCTTCACGATCCGGGCGATGCGCCGATCCCGCAGGGCGAGATTCCACTCCTTGCCGCTCTTGCCCGTGAACTGGAAGCGCAGCTCGGTCCCTTCGATCGTCACATGCCTGTCGCGCAATGTGGTGAGGCCGTAGCTCTTGTTCTGCTTTGCGTAATCGCGGTTGCCGATGCGGATGAGGGTCGTTTCGAGCAGATGGACGGTTGCGGCGAGCACCTTGTCGCGCGGCAGCCCCTTCTTGCGCAAATGGGCGTCGACCACTTTGCGAATGGCAGGCAGCTTCCGCGCGAAGACAAGGATGCGTCCGAATTTCGCGTCCTCACGATGGGCCCGGAAATCTGCGTGATAGCGGTATTGCTTTCGACCGCGGGCATCGCGCCCCGTCACCTGCAGATGGCCGTTGGCGGAGGCGCAGATCCAGACGTCGGACCAGGCCGGCGGGATCACCAGCGCGCGGATACGCTTCAGAACCTTCCTGTCCTTGACCGTGCGCCCGTTCGCATCGCGGTAGGAGAAACCAGCGCCCGACGCGACCCGCCGATAACCTGGCTCGTCGTCATTGACATAGGTGAGCACTGCCTCGGACGCCGCCGTTTCGGCTCATTGGGGTTCGGCTACGGGCTTCGATGGCATGATCGGCGTCCGGGCATTCAGTCGATGCTGAACCCGTACCGAAGGACCGCGGTTCCGGCTCGCCCGTTTAGTCAGGGCGCGGCCAGTTCCTTCAGCAGCGCGGCATGGAAGCGCGCCGGATCCTCGACCTGCGGCGAATGCCCGAGGTCTTCGAACGCGACCAGTTTTGTATTGGGAATGGACGCGGCTGCCGCCGTGCCCAGCGCGGGGTAATCGCCGAGCGTCTTGGCCACCGCCTCCGGCGCGCGGTTGGCGCCCGGCGCGGTACGGTCCTTCTGACCGATCAGGAGCAGGGTCGGGACCTTCACATCGCCGAACTGGTGCACGACGGGCTGTGTCATGACGATGTCGGTGAGGAGCGCCTGGTTCCAGGCAACCGTCTCGCGCCCCTCGCCGGCATACATGCCCGCGAGCATCTCCACCCAGCGGTCATATTCCGGCTTCCAGTCCCCATCGTAATAAAATTTCTGCTGGTACGCCTTGATCGACTCGAAGCTGGTCTTGAGTTCCGTCGCGTAGTTCTCGTCGACGGTTGCATAGGGCACGCCCTTGGCGATCCAGTCCTCGAGCCCGATCGGATTTACCAGCACCAGCTTTTCGACCGCATCCGGATAAAGCAGCGCGTAGCGCGTCGCCAGCATGCCGCCCATGGAATGACCGATGACAATCGCCTTCTCGACCCCGCGCGACTTGAGCAGCGCATGCGTGTTCCGCGCGAGTTGATGGAAACTGTACTGATAGGCCTGCGGCTTGGACGATTTGCAGAAGCCGATCTGGTCGGGCGCGATCACGCGATAGCCCGCATCCGTCAGCGCGGTAATGGTTGCCTCCCAAGTCGCGGCGCAGAAATTCTTGCCGTGGAGCAGGACGGCAGTCTTGCCGTTGGGCTTCTTTGGCGTAACGTCCATGAAGGCCATGGCGAGATCGTCGCCCTGCGATTCGACCGTGAACTGCTGCACCTCGTGCGGATAGTCAAAGCCTTCGAGCATGGCGCCATAGGCGGGACGCTCCTGCGCCCAAACAGGCAACATGGCTACGAGGGTCGCCGCCAAGGCCGCCAGCGCGCATGCCTTCCGAAACATTCGGCCTCCCCTTGCCACCCACCCAACCTACGCTGTCATCGGGCTCCGGTTCCATTCCGGTGCTTCTACGGCGGCATCGTTCATCTTTCGTCGAGGCTTCGATGCGACACTCTTCACGCAGGGCGCAGCGGGCCGCCGCCGGCGTACAACGGGAACAGCGAAAATGATCTCTGTGGGAACATGGTGGCGCGATGCAGCGCTCGTGATCGGCATCTTCGCGGCCATTCTCCTGAGCGCATCGGCCTTCGCGCGCGAACCGCAAGGTATCATCCGCACGCCGGGCGAAATCGAATATCGGGGTCCGCTCAAGGGTCTGGAAACATCTGTCCTCTACGGCGACCCAGCCAAGCCGGGCCTCTATGTCATGCGCGTGAAATTCCCACCCGGATTGAAAATTCAGCCCCATTGGCATCCCGAAGAGATGCGCACGGTGGCGGTCATCTCCGGCACGCTTCTGTTCGCCTTCGGCGATCAATGGGACGAGGCGAAGATGACTGCGCTTCCGCCCGGCTCCTTCTTCGCCGAACCGTCCAAGACGCCGCATTACGCCTGGGCGAAGGACGGCGAGGTCGTGCTGCACCTGACGGCGATCGGCCCGACGGCCACGACGATGGTTTATGGGGGATCGCCTGTGGAGTGATGCCGCCGCCTAAACCTCGTAGGTCGCGTCCATGGTGATGTCGGCGTTCAGCAGTTTTGAGACCGGACAGCCCTCCTTGGCGTCCTCCGCCGCCTTCTCGACCGCCGCGCGGTCCGCGCCCTTAGCCGTCACCTTGACCGTCAGATGCACGTCGTTGATGGCGAAGCCCTCGCCCTCCTGATCAAGCGAGACCTCCGAAATCGTTTCGATCCTCTCCGGCGTAATGCCGGCGTTGCCGAGCTCGTTCGACAGCGCCATCGAGAAGCAGCCCGCATGCGCCGCGCCGATCAGCTCCTCGGGGTTGGTGCCCTTCTCGTTCTCAAACCGTGTGCGAAAGCCGTAAGGCGCTGAGCTGAGCACGCCGCTTTGGGTCGAGATTTCGCCCTTGCCGGACTTGAGGTCGCCGCTCCAGACGGCCGATCCATTACGTTTCATGCTCGGTCTCCTTGGTGTTGATCTGTAGTTCGCGAAACAACGCACGAATCCGGGCTCACGTTGCGCGCGTGTCTGAGATTTCGGTTCGCTGCGGCCGCGCGCGGCGTCAGGCCTTCAGCCGGTAACCGGTGCGGAATATCCACCACACAAGGCCGAGGCACACGACGAGGAACGCCAGCGTCATGGCGAGGCTGATGCCGATGGCGACGTCGGATTCGCCGAAGAACGACCAGCGGAAGCCCGAGACGAGATAGACGACCGGGTTGAACAGGCTGATCGTCCTCCAGGGCTCCGGCAACACGTCGATCGAGTAGAATGTGCCGCCGAGAAAGGTCAGCGGCATGATGATGAGGAGCGGCACAGTCTGCAGCTTCTCGAAACCGTCGGCCCAGATGCCGATGATGAAGCCGAACAGGCTGAATGTGACCGCGGTCAGTATCAGGAAGGCCACCATCCAGATCGGATGCGCGATGTGCAACGGCACGAATAGTCCGGCTGTCGCGAGAATGATCAGCCCAAGGATGATCGATTTCGTCGCCGCAGCGCCGACATAGCCCGCGACGATCTCGAACGGCGCAACGGGCGCGGACAGGAGTTCGTAGATCGTGCCGGTGAAACGCGGAAAGTAGATGCCGAACGAGGCGTTCATGACGCTCTGCGTGAGCAGCGTCAGCATCACGAGGCCGGGCACGATAAACGCGCCATAGGGAACGCCGTCGATCTCCTGGATGCGGGAGCCGATCGCGGCGCCGAACACGACGAAATAGAGCGAGGTCGAGAGAACAGGCGACACAACGCTCTGCAGCAGCGTGCGCCCCCAGCGCGCCATCTCGAAGCGGTAGATCGCCGCAATTGCGAGGCTGTTCATCGCTTCTGCCTCACGAGGTCGACAAAAATGTCCTCGAGCGAGGATTGCTGAGTGTCGAGATCGGAGAACCGTATGCCCGCCGCCGAAAGATCGTTGAGCAGCGCCGTGATGCAGGTGCGGTCGCCCTGCGTGTCGTAGGAATAGACAAGCTCGCCGCCGCCATTGACGAGCGCTAGGCGGTGCGCGGACAGCGAGGGCGGGATGGCGTCGATCTTTTAGTGCAGATGCAGTGTCAGCACCTGCTTGCCGAGCTGGCGCATCAGCCGCGCTTTCTCC
>JBKJVQ010000079.1:0-2665 GCA_046717125.1 Methyloligellaceae bacterium | reverse complement strand
GGCTTGAGCAGGAGCACGGTCTCAGATCCAAGCCGCCCCTCGGCCGCTTCGCCCTTAAACTTCTTCCGCCAGGGCGAAAAAACATGCGCGCGTGCGATCGCGTCGGCGGCCATGAAGCCGATATTGTGCCGATGGCGCGCATAGTCCGCGCCCGGATTGCCGAGCCCGACCAGGATTTTCATGTCACGCGCCTTCAGATCGACCCGGTTCCGAACCGGATCCGACGCCCGGCTTCAGGCGGTTGCGAAGCATGATGCCGAAAAAGCCTGCCCCGGACTTGATCCGCGGTGTGAGCGGTTTCGGATAACATCATGCTCCACTATTGAATCCGATCAGTCGTCGGACTTGTCCGCGTCGCCTTCTTCGCCCTCACCCTCTTCGCCCTCTGTCTCATCCTCAGGCAGCTCTTCCTCGGAAGGTTTGGCGATCGAGGCGATGGTGAAGTCACGTTCGGTGCCCGTCAGCTTCGCCCCTTCGGGCAGGGTAACGTCGCCGATATGAATCGAGTCGCCCATGTCGAGTCCCGTCAAATCGATCTCGATCTGCTCAGGAATACGGTCGACCGGGCAGCGCAATTCGATTTCATGGCGCGCGACGTTGAGCACGCCGCCACGCTTCAGACCCGGCGCTTCCTCGTCATTGATGAAATGCACCGGCACGGCGATGGTCACCTCGGAATCCTTGGTGATGCGCAGAAAGTCGACATGGATCGGGAAGTCGCGGATCGGATCGACCTGGACTTCCTTCGGAAGGACCCGAATCTTCTTGCCATCCAAATCGAGCGTAACGACCGTGGCCTGAAAATGCCCGGTCTGGTGCTGCATCCACAGCGCCTTGTAGTCGACCACGATCGACTGGGGCTCTTCGTCGCCGCCATACACCGTCCCCGGCACCTGATGCGCGCGCCGCGCCGTACGCGCGCCGCCCTTGCCCAGCCGCTCGCGCGGGGACGCCTTCATTTCGATGGCCTCGGCCATGGAATGTCTCCAAATGGAAATGGGCCCTCGGAGGGCCGGGTCAGGTTCATCTTGCGATGAAATTCGGCCCGCTTATAGCGGCGGCGGGCGGCGGTGACAATGGGGCGGGTTGGCTTGCCACGTCCCCGACGCGGTTACGTAAACAAACTCGAGACCGACTTTTCCTCCGCGGTGCGCGCGATGGCTTCGGCCATCAGCGGCGCGATCGACAGCACGCGGATATTGGCGGCGGTCTTCACAGCCTCGGTCGGCTCGATCGAATCCGTGATCACCAGCTCCTTGATCTGCGAGCCCATGATGCGCGCGACCGCCCCGCCGGAAAGCACGCCATGGGTGATGTAGCTCGTGACCTCCGTCGCGCCCTCCTTCATAAGCGCTTCGGCCGCATTCACCAGCGTGCCGCCGGAATCGACGATGTCGTCGACGAGGATGCAGACCCGGCCTTCGACCTCGCCGATGACGTTCATGACTTCGGACTCGCCTGCGCGTTCGCGGCGTTTGTCGACGATGGCGAGCGGCGCGCCGATGCGCTTGGCGAGACCGCGCGCGCGCACTACGCCGCCGACGTCGGGTGAGACCACCACGACGCTGTCGGCCGGAAACTTGGCGCGGATGTCCTGCACCATCACCGGCGCGGCGAAGAGATTGTCGGTCGGGATGTCGAAGAAGCCCTGCAACTGCCCGGCATGGAGATCGAGCGTCAGCACACGATCCGCGCCCGCGCGCGTGATCAGATTGGCGACCAGCTTAGCCGAGATGGGCGTGCGGGGGCCGGGCTTCCTGTCCTGCCGGGCATAGCCGAAATACGGGATGACGGCAGTGATGCGCCGCGCCGACGCCCGCTTCAGCGCGTCGATCAGGATCAGGAGTTCCATCAGATGGTCGTTGGCGGGATAGGACGTGGACTGGACGACGAACACGTCCTCGCCGCGCACGTTCTCCTGGATCTCGACAAAGATCTCCATGTCCGCGAAGCGGCGCACTGTGCAGCGTGTGCGCGCCTGTCCGAGATAGACGGCCATGGCCTCGGCGAGCGGCCGATTGCTGTTGCCGGCGACCAGTTTCATGAGAGGCCAATCGTAAAGGGAAGGCCGACAGGCCCCCGGAATCCTGCAGGAAGTGGCGCTTTTAGCAGCGCCCCCTGAGCCTGTAAAATAATATGCGCGGGTTGGGGTTAAGAGCATGATCCCGAAAAGTGGGATACCGGTTTTCGGAAAAGATCATCCTCAACAAACTAAGCTGACTCAAATCAGCTTCGCGGCTGCGGCAGCCATTTCATGACGCCTTCGGTCGCCGCGCCCGCTGCCGCTTCGGCCATGGGCCCCCACGACCCTTCGAGCGCGCCCTTCGCCACCGCCTTCTGTTGCGAGACGGTGCCGAGACGGCGGCCGGACGGATCGATCACCTGCCAGTCGATCCGGACATTGTCCTTGTCGCCCTCGCCTTGCGTTATGCTGACAACACCGCGCACGGTATAGGCGCCGATGCTCGGACTGCCCGCGACATTGACGCCGCGCCCCACCAGTTTTCGCCGCATGGCGTCCTGCAGGGCGGCGCTGCCGTCGCCCGGCGCGCCGGAGGCGGGCGCGATGAAGGTCTGCGCATCGCCCAGAGCCGCGACATTATCCTGCTGAAACTGCCCGTCGGATTGCTGCGCCTGAGGCGGCGGCGGCGCGGGCGCGGCATCC
>JBKJVQ010000078.1:0-11221 GCA_046717125.1 Methyloligellaceae bacterium | reverse complement strand
CGGTTGCCGCAGCGGTCGCATATCTGCTTGTGCCGCTCCTCTTCATCTACACAGCGATACTTTACGCCTACGGTGCGAAGATCACGATCGACGGGGTGCTGCCGAAGGGCCAGATCGCAATGATGGTTCTCGGCTATGGCGGCATCGGCTTCGCCGCGATGTATCTGCTTTACCCAGCGCGCAATGGCGGCGTCCTGCAACGTGCATATTGGCGCCTCTGGCCGCTGATACTGGCGCCGGCGCTGATCCTGTTCGCGATCTCGGTGTACATCCGGATCGATGAGTACGGCGTGACGCCGGATCGTTATCTCCTGGTGCTCGCAGGCGTCTGGCTCGCGGTCGCGACCGCTCTTTATGCCGTCGCGGACTTCGGGCGGGATCTCCGGCTTGCGCCTGCGTTGCTGGCGGCGCTTCTGGTTGCGGCCTCATTCGGACCCTGGGGCATGACCCAGACATCCGTGCGCAGCCAGGCGAACGAGTTGAAGATGCTTCTCGGCGAGCGTGGCCGCCTCAAATCCGGACGGCTCGAACCGGGCGATCCGTTCTCTGACCCGGAAAAGCAGCGCGTCCGATCGATCGCGCTCATCCTTCACGAAAACCGAGGGCTCGACCGCCTCGAGTTCTCCTCGAGCGAAAGCGCGGCTGCGCTGCTCAGGGAACTCGATATCACGCCCTCGCGAGCAGGAGAGCCGCGCCTGACATTTGGGGCGTCTGTCGATGGACCGGTTGCGATCTCGCTAAACGACTACCAGGTCGGCCTCGGGCCGTTTCGTCTGAAGGGTAATGCGGAAGAACCGAACAAGCCGACCAGGACCGAGGAATTTGGCGATGTTGCCGTGTCGCTGGGTGAAGGCGGCGTGTTGCGTATCAGGGTGGCCAACGACGTAATCGAAATCGATCTTTTCGATGCAATCGCGTCCAAAAAAGGCAGAACGAGTCTGAGTGAGCCGGTTTACGCGAAGGCCGAAAGGAACGGCGTCCGCGTATTGGCAGCCGTGACAAGCTTCCACGCGACAGTCAGTTCCCGCAGACAAATCCACCGCGCGACGTACTGGCTCTATCTTGGCCGCGTGGCGCCCTGACGCCTTACTCCGCCGCGACCCTCTGCGGATTGAGCCAGGCATCGAGATCAGCAAGCGCCCGGGCGCTCATAGCGCGTTTGCGGTTGAGGCTTTTGTCCTTGCCACGGAACGCTTGTTCGATCGGTGGGAACAGGCCGAAATTCACGTTCATGGGCTGGAACGAGCGCTTTCCGTCTTCGCTTAGATGCCCGCCGGTGATGTGGCCAAGAAGCGCACCAAACGCCGTCGTTGGCGGCGGCGCAGAGATAGGACGGCCGGTTCTCTCGGCGGCGGCGAAGCGTCCTGTCAGCAGGCCGATCGCCGCCGATTCCACGTAACCCTCGACCCCGGTGATCTGTCCCGCAAACCGCAGGCGCGGCATCGCTTTCAGCCTGAGCGCCGGATCGAGCAGGCGCGGGCTGTCGAGGAACGTGTTGCGGTGCAGTCCGCCCAGCCGCGCGAACTCAGCGCGTTCGAGTCCCGGGATCATGCGGAAGATGCGCACCTGCTTGCCGTGTTTCAGCTTGGTCTGGAATCCGACCATGTTCCAGAGCGTGCCGAGCGCGTTGTCTTGCCGAAGCTGGACGACCGCGTAAGGCCGTTGATCCTTGTACGGATTGGTCAGGCCCACCGGCTTCATCGGGCCGAAGCGCAAGGTCTCGCGACCGCGCGCGGCCATCACTTCGACCGGCAGGCAGCCCTCGAAATAGGGCGTCGACTCTTCCCACTCCTTGAATGAAGTCTTCTCGCCCGTGAGCAGGCCGTCGAGGAACGCCTCGTACTGGGCGCTGTCCATCGGGCAATTGACGTAGTCCGCCTTACCGCCGCCCGGGCCTTCCTTGTCGTAGCGCGACTGCATCCAGCACACCGACATGTCGATCGACTCGGCATGGACAATGGGGGCGATGGCATCGAAAAAGGCGAGGCTATCTGCGCCGGTCAGTTCACGGATCGCTTCACCGAGCGCGGGTGAGGTGAGGGGGCCGGTCGCGACGATGACGCCGTCCCAGTCGTCGGGAGGTAGCCCAGCGATTTCGTTGCGCGCGATGGTCACGAGTGGTTCGGACTCGAGCGCTTGCGTCACGGTTTCGGAGAAGGGAACCCGATCGACGGCAAGCGCGCCGCCTGCCGGGAGCTTGTGGCGGTCCGCGCAGGCCATGATGAGCGAGCCCGCGCGCCGCATCTCCTCGTGCAGTAAGCCGACGGCGTTGGTTGCGGCATCGTCGGAGCGGAAGGAGTTGGAGCAGACAAGTTCGGCCAGGCGGTCTGTCTGATGCGCGTCGGTCATGCGCGCCGGGCGCATCTCGTGGAGCACGACCGGCACGCCCGCGCGCGCGATCTGCCAGGCCGCTTCCGAGCCGGCCAGTCCGCCGCCGATGATGTGGATGGGGTTCATGTTGACCAGCATGCCAAACAAGCCGTCAAGGTCCAACCTGATGTGCTAAGGTCTATTCGATTGCCCTAACGAATGGAAAGTCATGTCCAAGCCGATTATTTTCACCATTGTTGCGGCCTGGGATCACGAGGTGTCGGTCTGGACGGGAAATTGCGACGATATCCCGCTGCCGCCGACGCGCACACGCTCGACGAACTGCTTTCGAAAATTTCAGCGATGGCGCTCGACCTGCTTCCCGAGAATCACCCACAGGTGGATCCAGCCTCGCTCTTCCTGCAACTCACGGCGCTCCGCGAAGCAGAGCTTGCCGCAGCCTGAATCGCGCCCCAGTTTGACCGGCCGCTGCGCAAGCTCCGCTTGGATGCCGGCTGCGTGTTGGTGAGGCAGGGCAAGGGAAGTCATGAGATCTGGTACAGCCCAATCACCGACCGGAATTTCGCAGTGCCGGTAGGCATTCCGAGCAGGCATACAGCCAACGCGATCTTGCGCCAGGCCGGATTGCCCAAGGCTTTCTAGACACGGGGGGCCTTGCGGCTACTCCCGCACAAACTTGCCGAACGCACGCGGGCCGTCGCCGACGTCGGCATGGCCCACGACCTCCATCGACTTCGCGTCGATCTTCACAAGCGTATTCGCTTCCCAACAGGCGACATAGACGAAGTGCCCATCGGTATCGATTCCTTCGGGAAACGCGTCGACATCGATTGTCTTCAGCACATCGAGCGTCCTCAAGTCAAAAACCGTGACGGTGTTTCCGTACTGATCTGTCGCGAAGCCACGCCCTTGGGCGAGGGCGACCGCGTAGGGCCGGTCGCCCGTCTTGACGCGGGCGATCTCGCGCCGCGCCTCAAGGTCGATAATCGACACGTCATTGCTCCTGACGTTCGCCGTGTAGGCGCGCGCACCGTCGTAAGAAATCGTCACCCCGAACGGGCGTTCGCCCGTCTTCACCGTCGCCACGACCTTATTCGTCGCAATATCGGCGATCGAAATCTGATCGCTGTCGCGATCTGCGCTCAGCACGAATTTTCCGTCGGGCGTAACGGCGACGCCGGAGGGCGAGGTGCCAGTCGCGATCCTCGCCCGCACGGCGCCGGTCGCGGCATCGACGACGAACAGCCGATGCTCGTACCAGTCCGCGACATAGACCGTCGCGCCATCCGGCGCGACGGTGACGCCGAGCGGTCCCGAGCCGAGTTGGACTGACTTCACGACCTTGCGGCTGTCGGCGTCGACGACGCCGAGCGCCTTCCCCTCCGGGCTCGTGACATAGACGCGCTTCCCGTCCGGCGCGACGGCGACGCCCGCAACCTTACCGCCGACCGGGAACTCCGCGACAGACTTGAACGAGCCGAGATCGACGACGGAAATCGTGTCGCCGGTCTGGTTAGTGATGAAGGCTTCCGCAGCCGCGGCCGGACCGCTACTCAGCGTCAGCGCTAGCGACGCAATAGCCACGAAGCGGCGCGGGGTATCCCGCACCGCTTCGTGCGATGCGATCATGCCCCGCCTTCGAGCTTCGCCTTCAGCGCGTCGAGACCGCCGCGATAGACGCCGCCGACCGCCTTGACCGCAGCCTCGTCGTTCTGATCCGGGGGTGGGTCATTGTTCATGAAGCCGCGATAAAAGGCGCCCCGCCACTCGACGGTCGACTTGCCGTCTCCGGCGTCTTTTACCGTGATGGTCGAGGAATAGTTGTTCACTGGCAGGACCTTAACGTCCACCTCGTCGATCTTGTAGGTGTAGGACTTGCCCTCGGCGTCGTACTTCATGAGGGTTTCCTTGATGGTGCCGCCGCCGTCGAGCGTCAGCGTCCGCTTGGCGTCCTTCTCGTTGCCGCTTGAACCTTCGGTATTTTTGACGGCCGGATGCCAGCTCATGTCCTGGAAATTGCCGATCATCTCCCAGACCTTGTCCGCAGGGGCATTGATTTCGACGGACTCGCTGGCTTTTTGACGCGTTGGTCCGTGCGCGGAAGCGATAGCAGGCGTCAGCACCAGCGCGAGCGCGAGCGCAATCGGTTTTCCGTCAAAAATCATAAGCTTCACTCCAGATGCGGGCTTGAGGGGTCGCGCATTAAATCCGTACCCGCCCGCCGAAGCAAGGCGCGGAAGCCACGAATAGTGGAGCTGCTGGCGTTCTGCCTTGGTCCTGCCAAGAATGGCGGTCAGCATGATCGAGAGGGAAGAGCGGATTCTCATTCCGCCGCGGGGGAACGCACCCACACTTACATTTCGATGACCGGCGCGCACGTCACGCGCCGTCGTCGTACGAGGTCGGCCCTATCTCGCCGAACGGGCCGTCGGGGGCCGTGCGGGTCCCGCGTTCTGGTTATCGCGTACCAGGGACCCGCACGCCCATCCTTCAATCTGAAGGAATGCCGGTTTCTCGCCAGAACCGGCCCTGACATCATCCAGAACAGGGTCGCAGGGTTTGCGCGACGGGTCAAACCCCGGAGGCGCATCTGTGATGTTTTTGCCGGTTGTGTTGCAACAAAGCGGCAGTGCCTGTTCCCCGATGCGGCGGGTCAAGCGCTTTTTGTTCTAAATCCTTCGTCTTTTTCGCGTGCGCGGCGGCCGGCCGGTCTTTCGTCGAGCATATCGACATAGCGTTTGAACTCAGGGCGCGGGGGAATGATCCCGAAACTCATGCCCCAACGGAGACCCGAGCCGATCACGATGTCGGCCGCGGTAAACTGATCTCCGAGAATATAAGCGCCGGTCTCGACGCCTTTGGCCAAGACATCCATTACCGTATCGAAACTGCCCCAGCCCGCCGCGCCAAGCGGCGTTGGCTGCGCCGGCGGAAACGCCTTGGCGAACATCGCGGGCTCGACGCAACTAGGCCCGTAAAACATCCATTTGAGATAGGCGGCCCGACGCGGATCGCCGATCGGCGGGGCCAGGTTCGCCGCAGGGTCTTCATCGGCGAGCCAGGTGCAGATCGCCGAGACTTCGGTGACCACAACGTCACCGGCCTTCAGCGTCGGCACCTTGCCCATCGGATTGATGGCGAGAAACTCGGGCGATTTCTGTTCGCCTTTCTGGAGATCAAGCAGCTTCAGATCATAAGGCTCGCCCAGTTCCTCCAGCATCCACAGGACCACGGAAGAGCGGGAGGGCGAGGCATGGTAAAGCGTCAGGGGCGCCATTGTTTCCTCATTGGGCTGCAGGCCCAGAAACAGAGCGCCCAAAATGGCCGGGAGTAAGACGCTTCCCGAACGGGCCGCTGAAGCGTCAATCACGTAATCGAAAGCACGATGCCGCCTTCGGCGCGCACCGGCGCGCCCGTGATGATCGCCGCCTCGCGCGAGACGATGAACGCCACAACCTCGGCGATCTCTTCCGGTTTCTCGAAACGCTTGATGATCGAATTCGGCCGCGCGCTGCCGAAAAACTTCTCCTCCATCTCGTCGTGCGCGGGATCGAGACCCTGCGAGCGGAGAAACTCTTCGACGCCTTCCGTCATGGTCGGGCCGGGCAGCACGGCGTTGACCGTCACGCCCGTGCCGGAAAGTGCCTGGGCGAAGCCGCGGGTCAGTGCAAGATCGGCGGATTTGGAGAAGCCGTAATGGATCATCTCGGTCGGGATCTGGATCCCCGATTCCGACGAGATGAACACGATGCGACCGAAGCCGCGCTCGCGCATGCGGGGACCGTAATGGCGTGTGAGGCGAACGCCGGAGAGAACATTCACCTCGAACATCGCGCGCCACTCGTCGTCCGTGATCTCGAACGCGTCCTTGATTTCGAAGATGCCGACATTGTTGACGAGGATGTCGACCTCGCCGGCGGCCGCGATCACGGCTTGCGCGCCTTGCGGCGTCGCGACATCGCCCGGCGCGGCGATGAAGGTCGCTTCCGGCACCGCGCCGGACATGCGGTCGATCGCAGCCTTCACGTCGTCCGGCTTGCGCCCGTTCAAGGCAACCTCCGCGCCGCAATGGGCAAGCTTCTGCGCCACCGCGCGGCCGATGCCCTTGGTCGAGCCGGTGACGAGTGCGCGAAGGCCGGAAAGGTCGACATGCATGGAGCAGCTCCGTTAGAAAGTGTCTAGCGCCAGAACGGCTTGGCCTTGCGGAACGACGCGAATGTTTTCTCCGTCTGGACGAGCAAGGCGTCGACATCCTCTTCGGCGGCGAGTGGCCTGGCGGCGGCTCCATTGTCGCGCGAATCCCCCATGACCTGCGCCATCAGCCGCCGATTGGCTTCGATGTCGTTCAACGCGCCCAGACAATCCTGCAGCGCCTCCAGCCGCGTCGCGAAATTCTTCCGCCGTTTCGTGGACTTCGAAAGCGCGCCGCCAAAGAACTCCGACGCATAGCGCAGCTTCTTGATGCGGATGCGCAGCCGATGGCGCACCTCCGGCTCCACGCGCGCAAGATCCCGACCTTCCTTTACAATTTTCACGTAGCGCCGCTTCAGCTCGCGCGTCGCATGCTTCGCGATGCCTTGCTTGCGTGCTGCGCGCCGCTTCTTTTCCTCCGAATGCAGCCAGTCGCCCGCCTCGATCCAAGCTAGCGTTGCAATCGCGATACGCCGAAACCGCGGCTCCTGGATGACATCCTTCGCCGCGGCAAAGGCTGCGTCACGCTCGTCCTCCACGACGCGAAGCAGATTGCCCCCCATCTTCGGGCGTTCTGTCGCGAGCTTCTCGCGCAGGACGTCCAGTTCGCGCGCACGCCCGAATGCGCTGCCGAGCGATTTGAGATCAGCCTTGATGCAATCCGTCTGCGGATCGTCAAGCATGCTGGAAAAAAGCGAGATCGCCGAACGCAGCCGCCGCAACGCGACACGTGCCTGATGTAGCGCGTCCGGATCGCCTTGCAGTACGAGCGGGCGATTGAGATTGAGCTGGTCGATGCAGGCGCGCCCGATCGTCTGAAAAGCGGCGGCGCAATCCTGTTTCCGCGTGATCGCCATGGGGAGCGACTTGACCGCTTCCGCCGCTTCGCCCGCGGCCAGAGCATAACCGCGCTGGGCCTTGCTCCGTGACCCGAGCTGGACCGGCACGATGTTGCCGATCAGGCGCGCGAGACGGAAGAGATCGGCGACCGCTCCTGCCTTCAGCTCCAGCTCAAGTTCCGCGACAGTTTCACGACGGTCGCCGGCGACGATTGCGCCCTCGTCGAGCGCCAGCTCGATATGGGTTGGGCCGACGACGAGATCATATGTCGTGCGCTGGACGCTGGTTTCGAAGACGGGTTTCAGCCTGCGCGGAAGCTTCCTGCTGCGCAGCGGCTTCGGCCCCTTGCCGCGCGCGCGGCTTAGCTTCGGCCACGCCCCCCGAACCGGGCGCTCCCACTCGTCCCGGCCGAATTGTTCGTGCGCGCCCGCCTCGTGTTTGATGGTTTGGAGATATTGGTCCCCGATCCGCCGAATGCGGAGCGTGAGATCGTTGCGCCGGAGCTTCCGCTTCGGCGTGTCGTAGTAGACCGACACGAGCTCCGCCTGGCTGGCCTCACCCACGGGTATGCGGCCGGCAAGGGCGCCATTCTTGAGTGCGGCCAGGCCTTCGGGGCCCACCTCAAGCTTCAGTTCGATCTCGCGCTGGCGGGCCATGAATTCTTGGTCATTGGAGGCCGCTTGGGCCTATCCGGCGGGAGCCTATTGCGGCGTCACGTGGAGAGAATTGTCAATTGGACGGAATTGTTTCTTCGGGCAGGACAAAACCCGCAGCTCAGCGCCGCTTGCGCACGTGAATGTTGATGTCGAGATCGACGATGTCGACGCAAGATTGCGGCTGGCTGTGCCGGTCGCCTTCGCGCCACGGGTCATCGGCGAGCACGGGACCGCTGACATCGCCAAGACGAAAGCAGCGCCACTCGCCCCCAGGAGGCAGGCGCGTGTTGGTCTGGCCGCCATACTGGAAGACCAGCGCCTTCTCCTCGCGATCCTTGTAGCCGAGGACGATCGGGCAGATCTCGCGGTGCTTGCCCTGATAGCGGCAATGGATCGGCCGCTGGGTGAGGATGGCTTCGCGGAACAGCGCGTAGGTGTGGGAGGGCATCGTCCCCAGCTAATGAGCCTGTCGCGCAAAGTCAAAGAGCAGGCAGGCGCGAAGGCGAGCTGCGCTGAGCGATTGCTCTTGCGCGCTGCGCTGAATAGCATCTGCAAATAAACGATAAATTGCGCTCACGCCGGACGGCGAAGGGCGTCTTGGTTCGTGGAGGCGAACGCGGGCATGAAAAAGAACAAGGTTATCACGGCCGCCGAGGCGGTCGCGTTGATCAACGACGGCAACGTCGTCACGACGACCGGCTTCGTGCAGAGCTGCGTCCCCGAGGCGCTTCACGCAGCGCTGGAGACGCGGTTCGTCGAGACAGGCTCGCCGAAGGGCCTGACGCTGATCATGACGGCAGGCGCCGGGGACTCGAAAGGGCTTGGCACCGGCCGCCTGCATCACGAAGGGCTGCTGGCCCGCGTGATTGCCGCGAATTTCGGACGTATGCCGAAGGTCGCGCAGGCCGCCAAGGAGAACAGGATCCGCGGCTACAACCTGCCGCAGGGCGTCATCTCCCAGCTCTATCGCGCCTGCGCCGCCGGCCAGCCGGGCCTGTTCTCGAAGGCCGGCCTCAAGACCTACTGCGACCCGCGGCTTGGCGGCGGCAAGGTCAACGAGGTGACCGACGAGGACATCGTCAAGCTGGTCGAGGTCGATGGCGAGGAATGGCTGTTCTACAAGGCGACCAAGATCGACGTCGCTTTCATCCGCGGCACCTCCGCCGATCCTTCCGGCAACATCACCATGGAGCGCGAGGCGCTGACGCTCGACTGCCTCGCCCAGGCGATGGCCGCCCGCAACAATGGCGGGGTCGTGATCGCGCAGGTCGAGCGCATCGTTGACGACGGCTTCCTGCTGCCGAAGAACGTCCGTGTGCCGGGCATCCTAGTGGATTGCGTGGTGCTCGCCGAGGGCGAGATGCACCGCATGAACTACGGCGTCATGACGTCGGCCGCGCTCTCCGGCCAGATCCGCGTGCCCGTGACCGGGCTGGCCAGGATGAAGCTCGACGCGCGCAAGATCATCGCGCGCCGCGCGGCGTTCGAACTGCCGCCGAACGGCGTCGTCAATCTCGGCGTCGGCGCGCCCGAGGGCATCTCCTCGATCGCGAACGAGGAGAAAGTCACCCCCTACATCACGCTGACCACCGAGGCCGGCGCTGTCGGCGGCGTGCTGGCATCGGGCTCGAGCTTCGGGGCGGCGACCAACGCCGACTGCGTCATCGACCAGAACCAGATGTTCGACTTCTACCACGGCGGTGGACTCGACATGACCTCCCTCGGCATGGCCGAGTGCGACAAGCACGGCAACGTCAACACCTCGAAGTTCGGCGGCAGGCTCAACGGTTGCGGCGGCTTCATCGACATCAGCCAGAATGCCCGCTGCGTCGTCTTCGCCGGCACCTTCACGGTCGGCGGCCTTGAGATCGAGGTGAAGGACGGCGCAGTGAAAATCCTGCAGGAAGGCAAGTCGCAGAAGTTCATCGATCACGTCGAGCAGGTGACGTTCTCCGGCGAGTTCGCCCAGGAGCGCGGCCAGCCCGTCATCTACGTGACCGAGCGCTGCGTCTTCCAGCTCACACGGGAGGGTGTCGAGCTGATCGAGGTCGCGCCGGGCATCGATGTCGAGCGCGACATCCTCCCGCACATGGGCTTCAAGCCGATCGTCAACAAGCCGATTTCTATGGACCCGCGCATCTTCCGCGACGAGCCGATGGAGCTGCTCAAGGACCTGCTCAACCTCAACCTCTGCGACCGCGTCAGCTACGACGAGAACCGCAACATCCTGTTCCTCAACCTCGAGGGCTGGCAGGTGCGTCAGAAGAGCGACATCGACGATCTCAGGAAGGTGCTGGTCGAGGCCTGCGAGCGCGCCGGCAAGCGCGTCAACTCGGTGGTCAACCATGACGGCTTCCGCATCAGCGAAAGCCTGGTCGACGACTATGCCGACATGATCGAGTATCTGAGCAAGAACTACTACGAGACGACGACGCGCTATGCGACCAACGCCTTCCTGCGGATGAAGATGCAGGAAGCGCTGAAGAAGCGCGGCCTCGCCCCGCATGTGTTCGAGCGCAAGGAAGACGCCCACGCGTTCCTCGAACGCGCCGAGGGCGTGAACGTGGCGGCCGGAGAGAGCGCCGCTGCGCCCGTGGGAGAGGCTGCGGAGTAGCATAACTCTGCGACGTGGCCCGGCTTGACCGGGCCACCCATCTGGGTCCCCCGGTTAATCCCCCGATCAAGTCGGGGGAGGTGGACGTTGCCGAGTATGCGTTCAAAGAGCGGGGGCGCGCGGGCAAGCCTCCGGCCGCCATCGACGCCGGTCATGCCCATTTCAGCCCCGACGGTCGGGGATCGTGCGGAGCGCCGCAAGACCGCATCCGTAATATTGGTGGGCAGCCTCGCGGCGCCCCGCACACGGCGTCTTTCATCGCTTCCGCCGCGCTCGTCTCGCCATTGGGCCAATCCCCGCCGGCTTGCAGCCTGGCGGCGCCAGGACGAGAGTCCCGGGGTCGCGGTCGGAAGGGCCCTCAACGGAGCGGGCCGTTAGACCACATCCGCAAAGGGGCGCCGCGCCACCCCCGCATGTTCGGACGGGCCGGACACGCATCCCTTAACGGGGACGGCGGGGTCATCATGGCGAGGTTTAGGGGCCGGGGATTACTTTTTGGCGCGCGCCGCCGCCGGCGGCAGCGCGCGAGTGCTCCGTCGAGAGGGGGGGATATTTCAGAGTTAAAATATGCGGCGGCGGGGGGAGCAGT
>JBKJVQ010000077.1:0-6050 GCA_046717125.1 Methyloligellaceae bacterium | reverse complement strand
ACATCGCGCCGGCCACGGCCCCGCCACTCCTCCAGAGCTGCGTGCGCAAGTCGGCCGAGCGGTCGAACCAGGTGTCGGAGCTCTCGTGCCAGATGTCCTGGGAAGCCGTGATCAGCTGCGGCAGGAGGAACGCGCCGCCGCCCGGCCCGATATTGCGCAGCTCGAAGAAGCCCGAGTCCGTCGGCACGAAGAACAGATCGTAATTGAAGAAGCCCGCATCGATCGGCCCGTTCGCCAGCACGAAGTTCGACCCATCGACATTCGGGCCGTTCACGAACACGACCGGGATCGTGTCGGTGGTGAACACGGATGGCTGCCCCGCCACGTTGTTCACCTGCACGAGGGTCTGGCCAAGCGCGTTGCCATTGATGGTGAATATGTCGGCGGAGCCGCCGTCGTTCAGGATGGCATCGACGCCAAGCACCGAGCCCGGCCTGCCGATATAGTCGAGGCCGTCGACCCCACCCGGCGTGTTGGAGATCGTGAAGCTGTCGCCCGCGCCGCCATCGATGAGCGAGATCAGGCCCTCGTTCTGAAACGTCTCGAGGCCCTGGAACGTAGCCGTCTCGGCGATGCCCGCATTCGAGCCGATCTGCACGACGCCCCTGTTCTGGTTCTGGAACACATCGTCGCCTCCGCCGAACAGCGACGTGCCGGACGCGTTGAACACGCCGCCCGCCTGGTTCTCAAACCGGTTGGCGTTGTCCGTCAGCTCAACGCGGCTATTGATGACGCCGGAATTGAAAACAAAGCCGGATGCGCCAAGGACACGCAAAGCAAGCCCCGAGCCCGCTGAAATCGACCCGCCGGCGAGATTGGTGATCGTTGTCGACGTGGCGCTGACGCCATTGATGCCGATCGAGCCGCCTGACACGGCGCCAGAATTGATTATCTGATTAGCGCCGGAAGCCTGGGTGAAGATACCGACACCGTAGACTCCGCCGCTCGCAACGATGTTGCCGCTGTTGACTATGCCGACCCCGTCACTGCTGCCGACGGAAATGCCGAAGGCGGCGTCTCCATCTCCGGCAGTCACGGTGAGGTCGCCGGCGTTAATGATGGAAACAGCGTCATAACCGAAGCCCCGTGCCGATATGCCGACGGCGTCATAGGCCGTTGAGATTGCGGTAATGTCGCCATCGTTAAAGATACTTATTGCGCCGATCGACGAAACAAGCATGCCGTACGATCTGGTTGAGGTGATGGCCAAATCGCCACTGTTGGAGATGCCGATGGCGCCGTTGGCCCTCGCGAGGATGCCGATCCCGTCGATGATTTCGGCGTTTACCGTGATGTTCCCGCTGTTCTCGATGGTGAGGGCGTCGATCGCCGCTGCCTGGATACCAATACCGTTGTCGACCGCGGTCACGGCAATGTCGCCGCTATTGAAAATGTCGATGTCGGCGCCCGAAGACGCCTCGATGCCGGTGCCATCGCTGATGGAGGTTACGTCAATGGCGCCGCTGTTGTTGATGAAGGTGCCATCGTTGCCCCGGACATACATTCCGAAGCCGTCATTGACGGCGGATGGGTTGTTGACCTGGATCGAACCCGAGTTGACGATTGTCAGCACACCGCCAATGTTGGCGTAGATTCCGGCTTGGTTACCCTGCAAATTCCCGCTGTTCGTCAAGTCGACATCGCCGGGCGTCGACACAAAAATCGCGCTTTCGTACGACGCGGCGTTGCCGACACGGTCGTCGCCATTGACGCAAACGATCGGCCCGGCGTTCATCTCCTTGATCGGGGTCGGACCGGGAGCGGGACCGCCCGTGCAGATCGTCGTCTGGGTCTGGGCGGGCGTCGCGGTCAGCATGGGCAGCGCGATCAGCGTGGAGGCCAGGGCCGTGCCGAGCAACAAAATGCTGCGGCTTGCTGGACGCGATGATGCTCCAGCCCCGCGGCTCACATTCAATGTCCATGAAGCCCCCCGGCCTTTGCGGGAGCGCTTCACGCGACGTGCGGATGCGCTTTTCCCCCACCAAACGGTACAGGAGCGAACACGCCACGGACTAGGGCTTTTCGGCAACAGTCACGGCAAATTTGTAGTCTTCAAGCTCGCTTTACTGTGCCTGAAAGGCGAATTCTCTACTTCCCTGTTAAAGCGCAAAAAACGGCACTGTCTCTGGCGGCGTGTCTATTCGCTTTCGACTTCCCAGGTGACGATCCGTTGGCGGATTTTACGACCCGCGATCAGTATGCAGACCAACATCCGCGCGCCAATCACCCGATGGCGAACCATTCGCGCGATGAAGGCCGCCTCAACCCGGCTAAGCCGGAACGCGCTTGTTCTGCCGGTTCTCCACCAAATCATCGACCACAGCTGGATCCGCCAGCGTTGACGTATCCCCCAGATTGGAAAAATCGTCCTCGGCGATCTTGCGCAGGATGCGGCGCATGATCTTGCCCGAGCGCGTCTTGGGCAGGCCCGGCGCGAACTGGATCAGGTCCGGCGACGCGATCGGCCCGATGTCGCGGCGCACCCAGTCGCGCAGCTCCTTGCGCAGGCCGTCCGTGGGCTGCTCGCCCTGCATCAGCGTGACATAGCAATAGATGCCCTGGCCCTTGATGTCGTGCGGATAGCCGACCACGGCGGCCTCCGAGACTTTCGGGTGCGCGACCAGCGAGGACTCGACTTCCGCGGTGCCCATGCGGTGGCCCGACACGTTGATCACGTCGTCAACGCGGCCGGTGATCCAGTAATAGCCGTCCTTGTCGCGGCGGCAGCCGTCGCCGGTGAAGTATTTCCCCTTGTAGGTCGAGAAATAGGTCTGCACGAAGCGCTCGTGGTCGCCATAGACGGTGCGCATCATGCCCGGCCAGGCGTCGGTGATGCAGAGATTGCCGGAGCCTTCGCCTTCGATCACCGCGCCTTCGCCGTCGACAAGCTCTGGCTGCACGCCGAAGAAGGGCAGCGTGGCGGAGCCGGGCTTGAGCGCGGTTGCCCCCGGCAGCGGCGTGATCAGGATGCCGCCGGTCTCGGTCTGCCACCACGTGTCGACGATCGGGCAGCGGCCCTCGCCGACGACGTTGTAGTACCACTCCCAGGCTTCCGGATTGATCGGCTCGCCGACGGAGCCCAGCAGCTTGAGGGAAGCGCGGCTCGACTTCTTCACCAATTCCTCGCCCGCGCCCATCAGTGCACGGATGGCCGTCGGCGCTGTGTAGAAAATGTTCACCTTGTGCTTGTCGACCACCTGCCAGAAGCGGCCCGCGTCCGGATAGTTCGGCACGCCCTCGAACATCAGCGAGGTCGCGCCGTTCGCAAGCGGTCCGTACACGATGTAGCTGTGGCCCGTGACCCAGCCCACATCCGCGGTGCACCAGTAGATGTCGCCCTCGTGGTAATCGAACACGTATTGATGTGTCATGGACGCGAACACGAGATAGCCGCCGGTCGTGTGCAGTACGCCTTTCGGCTGGCCGGTCGAGCCTGACGTGTAGAGGATGAAGAGCGGATCTTCCGCGTTCATGGGCTCGGGCGCGCACTCCTCCGACGCCTTGGCGAGCTCGTCGTCGGCACGGATGTCGCGCGAGTCGTCGAAGGCCACGTCGCCGCCCGTGCGCTTGATGACGATAACCTTCTCGCCGCCGTCGGTCTTTTTCAGCGCCGCATCGACATTCGCCTTGAGCGGCACCTTCTTGCCGCCGCGCAGACCCTCGTCGGCCGTGATGATGAGTTTCGAGTCGCAGTCCTTGATCCGGCCCGCGAGCGCGTCCGGCGAGAACCCGCCGAAGACGATGGAATGGATCGCACCGATGCGCGTGCAGGCGAGCATCGCGTAGGCAGCTTCGGGGATCATCGGCAGGTAGATCGTGACCCGGTCGCCCTTCTTCGCACCGTTGTTCTTGAGCACATTGGCCCAGCGGCACACGTGCTTGTGCAGCTCGCCATAGGTGATCTTTTTATCGTCTTTCGGATCGTCGCCTTCCCAGATGATCGCGACCTGGTCGGCGCGGTGGGGCAGATGGCGGTCGATGCAATTGGCCGAGACGTTAAGCTTTCCGTCCTCGAACCATTTGATCGAGACATCCGGCAGGTCGAAGCTGACATTCTTCACGCGGGTGAAGGGCTCGATCCAGTCGAGCCTCTGCCCGTGCTCGCCCCAGAATCTGTCGGGATCGTCAACGCTCTCGCGATACATGCGCTCATATTCCGCCTGATCGACGAAGGCGCGGCGCTTCCAGTCCGCGGAGACGCGGTAAACCTTATCCTCGGACATGTTTCCTCCCGCAGGGTTTTGATTTTTGCCGACATTACGGCGGAGCGGGCTGCGGCTTCAACCGCGCCGTTGGTCGGAGGAATGGGCCGGCCGAAAATACTTATCCCCGGAGGCCGCGCCTCCCTCATACTGACCCCGCCATGCCGGCTACGGCATTTTAGCCGTGACGACCGGCGCGATCAGCATCGTCAACGGCGGCGATATCAGCGTTGATGGCGGGTTGAGAGGCATCGGCATCTCTGGGTTCGCTTTAGCGGTTTCTGGCGCAATCAAAATCGTCAATAGCGGCGATATTGTCGCGGATGGTTCGGACATCGCGTACGGCGTGTTCGCGCAGGCGAATGCTGGCAATACCCCGATCAATATTGAGAACAGCGGCGATATCACCGTGACCGGCGGCGGGATCATCGCCGCCGGCATCTCGGGGCGAGCTTTCGTCGCCAACGACCCCGTCAACATCGTGAATAGCGGGGATATCGACGTGGACGCGACGGGCATGGGCGTCGGCATCCTCGGCACGACTCCAAGTCCACTGAGCATTATTAATAGCGGCGACATCTGGGTGCGGAGCGATATCCGAGCACTCGGCATCTATGCGACGTCGAGCAGCGGTGTTCAGGTCATCAACGCGGGCGCGGTCATGGCCGACGATGTCGGCATCCTGTCCATTAGCAGCGCCTCAACCACGATCAACAACCTCGCCGGCGGTTCGATCTCGGCGGGCTCCGGGCTCGCCGTCGACGTGGATGGCGCGGCGGCCTCGATCGCCAACGCCGGTCTGGTCACGGGCTTCATCGACCTGACGGACAATGCCGATCTGTTCGTCAACCAATCGGGCGGGGTGTTTCAGGCGTTCGGCGTGTCGGATTTCGGCTTGAGGGACGATCTCTTCACCAACGAAGTGGGCGGCATCGTCGACACGGCCATGAATCTGGGCGCGGACAAGATTGTGCAGTTCGTTGGGCTGGAGACGTTCCAGAACGTCGGCACGATCTCGCTGCTTGATGGGGCGGAGGGCGACTTGTTCACCATCTCCAACACGCCGGGCGGAACCGATCTTACCTACAAGGCGAACAGCTTTCTTGCGGTCGATGCGTACCTGGGCGGCCCCGGCTCGCGCGGCGATATATTCCGCATCGACGGCAATGCGGAGAACGTGACCGACGTGCTCGTCACCAACACCAACCCCTTGCCGGGGACGTTCCAGCCAGATGGCATCACGGTTGTGCAGGTGCGGGGCGAGGTCGACCCGAACGCGTTCCGGCTCGCGAACGGCCCGATCGATACCGGCTTCTTTGATTTCGATCTGTTCTTCGAGCCACGGAATGGCGGGGCGTTCGACGAATTCGAGCTGAGATCCTTTCCCGGCGGCGGCGCGTTCCTGCTGCCGCAGCTGATCACGGCGTCGCAGGATATCTGGCATCAGACCAACGACACCTGGTTCGACCGCTCGGCCGATTTGCGCACGCAGCTCTGGAGGAATGGCGGGTCCGTCCCCGCCGTGGCCGGCGCTATGTACCTGCATGGCGGGTCGGTTAAGGACGGTGCTGTGGTCGCCGAGCCGGGCCTCTCGCCCGCGGTGTGGGCGAAGGTCTCACACGGCGAATTGCAACATGACGACTCAGCGCGGACAAGCGCGTTCGGGCGCAACTTCAGTTTCGATCTCGACCGCGAGCTCTACATCATCGACATCCAGTCGGGCGTCGATGTCGCGGTGAAGGGGGTGATGAACTCCTCCGACGTGCTGTTGCTGTCGGTGTTCGGCGGCGGGGTCTCGGCCGACCTCACCTATGACAATCTCGATGGACGCCGCTTCGACTATGAAGG
>JBKJVQ010000076.1:0-19199 GCA_046717125.1 Methyloligellaceae bacterium | reverse complement strand
GAACGGAGCTGGTCAATCGACAAATGTTTTCACGATAAAAAGAAGTTTACCGGCAAACTGATCCCATCGAATGACTGCGCATTGATCCGAGACAAGAACGCAAAGTATGTATTTATTTGGGGCGATTCTCATGCAGACCACTTTTCACCAATGGTTGCGAATGCTTCCGGATCTGAAAGTCTTAATGTGTTGTCTCGAACCATGGGAAGCTGTCCGCCTGTGGAAGATCCAGCGCCCTTCCTTCCCATCGGCTGGGGTGCAAATTGTCGACGCTTCAATACAGCGGTAATGGCGGAGATTGCCAGATACGCGCAAGCGAACCGGGTCGAAGGCATCGTCCTTGCCGCTCGCTGGGGATATTATGTGCGCAAATATGGCCCCAAAGAGCAGTCAGCGCAGCTGCGATTAAGTAAACGTGAGCTTGAGTGGCGAAACGCCGCTTTCATCGGCGAAGAGCTGAAAAAAAACATCTCGAAATTGACCGAAATGAAGATCCCTGTTGTAGTTTTGGCGCCCGTACCTGACATGAAATTACGCGTTCCTGCGTGCATTTCTCGCCACTCCATTGAGGAGTGCAGTGTGTCATTAGAGCAAAACAAGAACGATACTAGAAAATCAGATCAAAGTATTAAAGTTGCTGTTAGTGGTAATGAACTTGCTAAAATCTGGGACCCTCGAAAACACATGTGCGATGAGATTAGATGTTACCCTATCAATAACGACGTTGTATTTTATCGGGACAAGCAGCATCTGACCCTTATGGGTTCATTATGGCTTGCTCCTTATTTTGCCGAGACTATGCGATGGCTGGGGAATCCTAAACCGGAATTAACGACTCTTAATTAGTTTTGAGCATTAGATGCCCTCCCAAGCGAAGCGATGAACGTCCCGCTTTCGGCGATGCGACCTGCTTTATCTGCGACGGAACACGCCCCGTCAGACGCTAAACCCGGGCGTCGCTGTCCTGCTGCGGCAGGACGCTCTTGACGTCGTATACGAGGCCGCCTGGCCCGAGAAGCGCACGCACCTTGTCCACGCCCAGCGCGGATATCTCGCCGTGCCGAACGGTCAGCACGACGGCGTCGAAGGGCCCTTCCGGCATGTCCTGGACAATGCTGATGCCGTATTCCTCCAGCGCGCCGTGGCAGTCGGCGACCGGATCGTAAACCACGACTTCCGACACGAATGCGGCGAGTTCCCGGACCAGGTCGGCGACTTTGGTGTTGCGCGTATCGGGGCAGTCTTCCTTGAAAGTGAAACCCATGACGAGCACGCGCGCATCGTCTACGCGCAGCTTGCGGCGCAGCATCGTCTTGATCACGTCCTGCGCGACGAACGCCGCCATGCCGTCGTTGATGCGGCGCCCCGCGAGGATCATCTCGGGATGAAAGCCGATCGATTGCGCCTTGTGCGTCAGGTAATACGGATCGACGCCTATACAGTGGCCGCCAACCAGCCCGGGACGGTAGTGATGGAAATTCCATTTCGTACCGGCGGCGGCGAGCACTTCGGATGTCTCCAGCCCCATCTGCTTGAACAGCATGGCGAGCTCGTTGATCAGCGCGATGTTCACGTCGCGCTGGATATTCTCGATTACCTTGGCGGCTTCCGCCACACGGATGCCGCTCGCCTTGTGCGTTCCGGCCGTGATGATTTCGGCGTAGACGCGGTCGATCAGGTCCGCGGCCTCTGGCGTTGAGCCCGACGTGATCTTCTTGATGCTGGGCAGCCTGTGCGTGTGATCGCCTGGATTGATACGCTCCGGGGAATAACCGGCGAAGAAGTCGGTGTTGAACGTCAGCCCGGAACCCTGTTCGAGCAAGGGCACGCATACTTCCTCCGTCGCGCCCGGATAGACCGTCGACTCGTAAATCACGATGTCGCCGCGCTTCAGGATGCTTCCGACCATCCGGCTCGCCGCTTCGAGAGCGCGAAGGTCGGGACGCTTGGCGACATCGATCGGGGTGGGCACGGTGACGATGTAGAAATTTCGGTCCTTCAGGTCGGACGGATCGCTCGAATAGGAAATATGGCGCGCCTCGGCGAATTCGGCGTCGGTGACTTCGCGGGTCCGGTCCTCGTCGCGTTTGAGTTCCGCGATGCGCGTGACGTCGATATCGAAGCCGACGACGGAAAACCGCCGGGCGAAATAGGTGGCCAATGGCAGGCCGACATAGCCGAGGCCGATAATCCCGATCCGGATGTCGTCCATCGCGGGCAGATCGGCCCGCTTACCGGCGTGTTGATACATCTTTCGCGTCCAGAAATGCAGTGCCCGCCCCGATCAAGGAGGCGGCGAGGCTTTAGCATCTCGGAAAGTCGCGCGCCAGATTTGAACGAACTCGGTTCAGAGGAGCCCGAGCAGGCCCGCGACATGGACGAGCTCAACAGTGGTGCGCGCGTGGAGCTTCGAACGCAGTTGCATACAGTTCGCGGCGACGGTCTTGTAGGAGAGATTGATGACATCGGCGATCTCCGCCATGCTTCGGCCGATCGCCAGCAGCCTGAGGATTTCGCGCTCCCGTGGTGTGAGACGCATCGCGCCTTCGCCCTCGCGCGCACGCCATCCAACGATCTTTTTCGCCATCAGCGCCGACACCGCAAGACCGCCGGCCGCAACATCGTGCACCGCGCGCAGCATGGTCATGGGATCTTCGCGCAGGGACACATATCCACGCGCGCCCGCCTCCAGCGATTGCGACGCGAATAGCGGATCGTCGGAAGAGCCGACCAGTACGATGGCAGCCTCGGAATTTTTTGTCAGCATACGCCGCATCAGGGCGATCCCCGACGAATCCGGGAGCTGAAAGCCGATCAGCGTGATGTCGGGATGCCGGCGTGTGAAAGTGTCGAACCCATGCCCGGCATCCCCAGCCTCGATCACTTCGATGCGGAGGTCTCGCGCGAACAATGCCCGGCAACCGAGAACAACGATCGGAAATTGATCGATGATCAGCAGCTTCATCGATGAATTTGCCCCAACCCATTTTTGAAGCTGCGATCGCGCCGTTCGATTCGTGCCTCTTCAACACGGCAAACTAGCCGAGAAAATATCTCAAGAAAAGAACATTAACAGCGCATTAACATCGCACCTGCATGCCCGGCGCAGGGCCGGTCATGCAGGTGCTGTCTCACAAAAATAATCTTCTCCTTTGGATAAAAGCCCTAGAACGCAGAGACTTATCGTAAAGATTGGAGTTGGCGAGCGCGTAATGCAAGGAAGCGCAATGTCGCCAAAAAAACACGCTTCAAGGCCGATAGCCCGCTCAATTTCAAGAATTTTCCGAACTTTCTACGGGAAAATCTGGACTAACCGCGCGGTCGTTGCAGCGGCTAGGTTTTCACCGCTTCGAACGCGACCTGCGCCTGCGGCGGCGTCGCGTCCGAGCCGTGATTGGGGGGACTTCACATGCCGAAAACCGCGCTTCGCGCCGCGGTGCTGCTTGGGATGTGTGCGGCTGCGCCGCACGCGCAGGCACAGGGCCAGGAAAACCAGTCGGGGGCGCAGACCCCCGAGGTCGAAGTTATTCAGGAACAGCAGCGTCCACCAAGGCGCGCGGCGAAACCCGCCGCAAGGCCGCGGCCGCAGCCAGCGCCGGTAGTACGGGCACGCCGTGCCCGCCCCGCTCCGCGCCCGGCCCCGCGTCCCGCACCGGAGCCCGTCGTGGCGGAGCCAGTCGAACCGGTCGAACCGGTCTTTGCCGAGACGGACGAGACCGGGCAAACAGTCAGGCTTTCGCCCGTGGCGGGAAGCGAGATCGCGGTCCAGAAAGTGCCCGGCGCGGTCGATATCGTCGACAGCGCCGACCTCGCCCGCACTGCTCAGCCCAACATCACGGACGCGCTGGCGCAGAGCGTGCCTGGCATCGTCATCACCGACGTGCAGGGCAACGAATTCAACCGCAACATCTTCTATCGCGGATACGAATCCTCGCCCCTGATCGGTGTGGCGCAGGGCCTTGCGGTCTACCAGAACGGCGTCCGCATCAACGAGGTCTATGCCGACACGGTCAATCTCGACCTGATCCCTTCGGTCGCGATCAATAACATCGCGGTCGTGTCGAACAACCCGGCCTTCGGCCTGAACGCGCTGGGCGGCGCGATCTCGATCACGATGAAGGACGGCTTCGCCTGGCAGGGCTTCGAGACGGATTTCCGCGCCGGTTCCTATGGCCGTATCCAGAACGCCACTCAATACGGCGTACAGAGCGGCAACTGGGCCGCTTACGGCGCGTTCGAGGGAATCGAGGATGACGGCTGGCGGGACTTCTCGCCAACGGAGATCTACCGTGGCTACGCCGATCTCGGCTGGAAGGGAAAGGACGCCGAGTTCCACATCAACTACACCGCAGCCGACACGCTGATTGGCGCGACGGCGGCGACGCCGATCGAGGCAGTGCGCCAGCGCTACGGTGCGGTGTTCACCTCGCCGCAGATCACCGAAAACAATCTGAACATGCTCAGCGTTAACGGGCAGGTCGATGTCACGAAGACGATGACTCTGTCCGGCGTCGCCTATTATCGCCACTTCAAGCAGAAGCGCGACGACGGCAACCTTTCAGACCTTGTCGCTTGCGACGACGATACCGACAACCCCGGCGGCTTCTGCTTCGACGACGACGACAACACGACGAACATTCCGGGCCAGTTCGACGAGGACGTGCTGTACGGCGCGCTCGACCGGACTGGATCGGACGCGGAATCGGGCGGCGGCTCGCTGCAGCTGGTCGAGAAGTCGAAAGTGTTCGGCATGAACAACCAGCTTCTGATCGGCGCATCGTACGATGCGGGATCCGTCGGCACGCGCGCTTCGAGCGAGTTCGGACTGGTGGACGACAGGTTCGTCGTCAGAGGCCTTGGCACCATCACGGTCGACGCGGAGGGCAACATCATGCCCGTGCGCCTTGGCATCAACACCGATTATTACGGCCTCTATCTCCTGGACACGCTCGACGTCACCGACCGCCTGACGGTCACCGCGGGCGGCCGCTACAATTACGCCGAGCTGAAAGTGCGGGACAAGACCGGCAATGCGCCGGACCTGAACAGCGACAGCGACTTCGAGAAGTTCAACCCAATCGTCGGCGCGACCTACAAGCTCGCGCCCTGGATGTCTGTCTATGGCGGCTATTCGGAATCGAACCGCGCGCCGACGCCTGCGGAACTGGCCTGCGCCGATCCGGAGCAACCCTGCCTGATCGAGTCGTTCCTGATTGCCGATCCGCCCCTGAAACAGGTCACCGCGCAGACTTTCGAAGCCGGGTTCCGCGGCGAGTTCGCCAATGTGTGGGGCGGCAACATCGACTGGACGGTCGGTCTCTACCGCTCGGAATCCGAGGATGAGATCCTGAACGTCCTCGCCGAGCAGCAGGGTCGCGGCTTCTTCCTGAACGCAGGCAACGCGCTGCGCCAAGGCGTCGATCTCGGGCTCCGGTACAAGTCGTCACGGCTGCAGATGTTCGCCAATTACGGCTTCGTCGACGCAGTGGCTGATTCCTCTTATTCGCTCTTCTCGGCGGCCAATCCGCGCCGCACGCTCGTAGAAGGCGAAGAGGAGGAGGAAGAGGTCGAGGAGGTCGAAGAGGTCGAGGACGGCGACGGCGACGAAGAAGAGGTCGAGGGTGAGGAGGAGGTCGAGCTCGAAGTGGAAGAGGAAGAGGAGGCCGAGGGCGGCGTCATCTTCGTGCGCCCCGGAGACCGGCTCCCGTCGATCCCGCGGCACAATGTCCGGCTCGGCTTCGATTACTGGCTGACGCCGAAATGGAAGATCGGCGCGGACCTCATCGTAACGTCCGACCGCTTCTTCCTCGGTGACGAATCGAACCTCAACCAGCCGCTCAGCGGCTACGAACTGGTTAATCTGCGTACGTCCTACGACGTGACGGACCACGTGCAGATCTACGGCCTGATCAACAATCTGTTCGACAGGCGGCACTATCTTTTCGGGACCTACTTCAACCCCGACGACGTGACCAATCGCAGCTTTTCAGACCCAAGATCCGTCGTTCCGGGTACGCCGTTCGTTGCCTATGGCGGTGTGAAGGTGAAGTTCTGACCGACCATCGGGGCTCCGGCGCTCGCCGGGGCCCCGCCGTATTCCGACTGATCGCAATCCCGTTCCCGCGACAGTCGGCCTTGGCCCCGCGGGTCCGCGTCTCACCCGGGACTCTGCCCGCGGGTTTTTCTTTTTGGCGCCTGGCGCGCCCGCTTGCCGATTCAGATCGGCGCGCCGTGAATTGTCTTGCCGCAATGCGTTTGAGAAGCGCGTCCTGATGTGACATTCTCGGGCGGGGGACTTCGTCATGTTACGCCGCATCGTCGCCGCGCTCGTCGTGCTGGGCCTGCTTGCCCATGCGCAGCTCTATGCGGCGCATCAGGCGATGGCGCTGGCCTCGACCCTTGGCGCGGGTGAAGGCAGCAAGAGTTGGCTTTGCCTGTCCGACGACGGCAACGCTTCGCCGGCAAGCCTGAATGCACTTCGCGAGCTGAGGCACGCACTCGGCCAGATCGCATCGGGCGACGATCCGGAGAAACAAGCGTCGCCATGTCCGGTCTGTTTCGGGCTGGCGACCGGCTTCATCCTTCCCGATATCGCACAGCTCTTTGCGCCGGCATCGTTCGCCACGCCGCCGCTTGCGCCGCAGGCCGTCCGGATATCGCACGTCTCTGCGCGCTTCTTCCAGCCGCCGGGCTGCGGACCGCCCACCGCCTCCGTCTGATCGCTTGCGTGTGTGGCGCCGGCCATCCCGGCCGGTCGTCGCGCGATGTCACAGCCGGAGATACTCATGTCCCGAACCTCTCGTGCGGCGTTGTGCGCCGCCGCCTTCACTGTCTTTCCGCTCGCACTCGCGGAAAAGGCTTTCGCCCAGTCTTCGACCGACCGATTGCCAAACGTCGTGGTCGAACAGCGCCAGCCTAAGGCGCGGCCCGTGCGCGCGAAACGCGTCGATCGGCCGAGCCCACGCCGCGTTGTTCAGGCTCGCGCACCGCGCCGGCCTCAGCCCGATGACATGGCTCCTCCCGGCGAACCGCAAGCGGGCGGCGAGGGCGTCGTCCCCAACGCTCCCGCAGGCAGCGTGGTGCGTCAGGGGAGCCTGAGCGTGCCCACTGCGGAAGAAGCGCGCATCGAGCTTGAAGCCGTTCCGGGCGCGGTCGATGTGGTTTCGGCGAAGGAATACGAGGCGACGCCGCAGATCACCATCAAGGATGCGCTCGATTACGTGCCGGGCGTGTTCGTGCAGCCGAAATGGGGTGCGGACAGCCGTTTATCGATCCGGGGTTCCGGCCTGTCGCGCAATTTCCATCTGCGCTCCATCCAGCTCTACCAGGACGGCATCCCGCTCAATACGGCGGACGGGTACGGCGACTTTCAGGAAATCGATCCGTCGGCGTACAAATATATCGAGGTCTACAAGGGCGCGAACGCGCTACGCTATGGCTCAAATTCACTCGGCGGCGCGATCAATTTCGTCACAGCGACAGGCTACGATTCAAGCCCGTTCCAGGCGCGCGTCGACGCAGGCTCATTCGGCTTCCGCCGTGCGCAGGCGAGTTCGGGCGGAGTGTCGGGGCCCAGCGACGCGTTCGTCACCGCGTCGCTGCAGGAGCAGGACGGCTTCCGCGATCACAGCGATGGCGATGCGTTTCGCGGCAGCGCCAATCTCGGCGTGAAGCTGTCCCCCAACGCCGAGACTAGGTTCTACCTGAACGGCGCAAGCGTCGATCAGCGCATTCCGGGCGCAGTGACGAAGGACGTCGCGCTGACGGACCCGAAACAGGCCGCTTCCATCAACGTACTCAACGACTGGCAGCGCAATATCGACACGATCCGCTTCGCCAACAAGACCGCGATCCGCGTCGCGCCGGGGACGCTGGTCGAGTTCGGCGCGTTCGGCCTCGACCGGCATCTCGACCACCCCATCTTTCAGGTGCTCGATTATCAGTATGAGGACTATGGTGGCTTCGCGCGCCTGCATCATGATGGCCGCATCGGAGGCATGCGTAATCGCTTCCTCGCCGGCGCCAACGTGCATGACGGCGAAGTCGATGCGAAGCAGTTCGTCAACATCCTCGGCCGGAAGGGCGCGCTTACGTCGGACAGCATCGACACGTCGCGCAATCTCTCGCTCTATTTCGAGAATGCGCTTTACGTGCTGCCGAAGGTCGCGCTCGTCGCGGGCGGCCAGTTCCTGCATGCGGAGCGCGACCGGCGCGACCGGTTCCTGATCGACGGCGACGGCAGCGGCGCACGGGCCTTCGACCTGTTCTCTCCGAAAGGCGGCATCCTGTGGGAGGTCGCGCCCGATGCGCAGATCTTCGGCAACATCTCGCGCAGCGTCGAGGTCCCGAGCTTCGGCGAGGCTTTCTCCGCTGCGCTGCCACCGCTCGACACGAAGGAACAGACGGCAATCACCTACGAGATCGGCAGCCGCGGGCGTCGCGACACCTATAGCTGGGACGTCGCCCTCTACCGCGCCGAGATCAGGGACGAACTGCAGTGCCTCGATCTGTTCGGCTTCTCCGATTTCTGCGTGCCGGTGAATGCCGACAGGACGGTGCATCAGGGCCTGGAGCTGGGCTTCGGCGTCAGCCTTCTGTCGGGGTTGCTCGCGGATGGTCCGAACCCGGACCGTCTCTGGCTGAACACAGCCTATACATTCAATGACTTCTTCTTCGACGACGACATCGTCTGGGGCGACAACGAACTGCCCGGCGCGCCGCGACACTTCCTCCGCGCCGAGCTGCTTTACAAGCACCCCTCGGGCGTGTTCTTCGGACCCAATGTCGAATGGGTTCCGCAAGCCTATTTCGTCGACAACGCCAACACGATTACGACCGAGGCCTATGCGCTGCTCGGCGCGAAGATCGGTTATGACGCCGGCCGCAACTGGTTCGCGTATGTCGAGGGCCGCAATCTGACGGACGAGAAATACATTTCGAGCGTCTCGATTGCCCCGACCGCGACGGCGGCGAGCAGACTGTTCGAACCCGGCAGTGGCCGCGCCGCCTATGCCGGTCTGCAATACAAGTGGTGATAACTATGACCCGTAGTGCGATGAAGTATGTGCTGCTCGCAGTGCTCGCGGTCGCGGCAACCCCTGCCCAGGCCCATGTCACGCTGGAGACGAAGGAGGCCAGGACCGGGTCCGGATACAAGGCCGTGCTGCGCGTGCCGCATGGCTGCGAAGGCTCCGCGACGACTTCGATTTCGATCGAGATCCCCGAAGGTCTGATCGGGGTGAAGCCGATGCCAAAGCCCGGGTGGACGATCGCGACCGAGAGGGGTCCCTACGCACGCGCCTACAAGCACTATCACGGGGACCTGACCGAAGGGGTGCGCCGCATGACCTGGACCGGCGGTCCGCTGCCCGACGAGTATTTCGACGAGTTCGTGTTCAGCGGCTTTGTCGCGCGCGAACTGACCGGCGTCGAGGCGTTGCGTTTCCCTGTGCGGCAGACCTGCGAAAAGGGCGCAATCTACTGGGCGGAGTTCCCGGCGGAGGGACAGGATGCACATGCGCTCGAGTATCCGGGCGCCACGCTTCGTCTGGTCGCTGCGGAGGGACACGGCAAGGCGGCATCGTCAGCCGAGGTAGTCGCCGCAGGCAATCTCGTCATTGAGAATTTTTGGGCGCGCGCGACCCCGCCCGGCGCGAAGACCGGCGCGGGATACATCCAGATCACCAACAAGGGCAAGGAGCCGGATCGGCTCGTGGGCGCGACGCTCGACGGCGCCGGCCGCGTCGAGATGCACGAAACCCTGAACGAGGGTGGCGTCATGCGCATGCGCGAGCGCGAGGGCGGCATCGATGTCGCGCCCGGCGCGACGATCGCGTTCGAGCCGGGTGGCCTGCATCTGATGTTCCTGGACCTGTCAGGCGATTTGAAGGAGGGCGCCACCGCGAGCGGTACGATCGTGTTCGAGAAGGCCGGCGAGGTCGCAATCGTGTTTCCGATTCGCCGGGGACCGCCCGAGGCCGGGCACGAGCATCACTGAGACTAAACGCAACCCTACTCCGCAGGGGCCCATTCCGGACCGTGGGCAAAGTATTTCAACGTACAGTCCTCTTCGTTCGGCCGGTCGCAGCGCACACCTCCCATCACGATCTCAAGCCTCGTGTTCACGCCGTCGCTGCTGAATGTGTAGCGCCGCGCGGACTCGGCGAGGCTTGCCCAATGTCCTTCGGGCATCCACATGAAGAGCTTCAGGATGCAGCCGCTGGCGCTGCAGAATGGATTCTCAATCCCCGCGCATGCGAACCGTGCATAATCGGCGATCCAGTCCGTTTGACCGTCACCATTGATATCCTTTTGCGTGAACAGCTTGTCCGTGTTCGGCGCTCCACCCCGGTCGCTGCAATATTTCACCGCGAACTTGACTTCCTCCGCCACGCGTTCGGGCATCTGGTCCGCGGCGCTCACCATGAGCGCGGGCAGGCATGAAGCGGCGGCGGCGACAAGCATCCCGATGCGCACTTTCATCCTCCCTACAATTCGCGGGGCCGACCGCCCCATAACCGACACGATTTTCTGGCGACAAAATTGCCTGCGCAGAACGGCTCGCGCAACAATGGACATTTGCGAATGCGAACGATGGCATGCGCCTTTCTGGCGCTGGGGATTATGGCGAGCCTCGCGGCCTGCGCGGGCGGCGCGCAGGAGCATCTCCGCCCGGCCGCCATCTCGGACGCAAAGCCCGCGCTCGACCCCGAACGGGCGCGGCGGCTGGTCAACGCCTACCGCGCGCAGAAGGGGTTGAAACCGCTGAAGCTGAACGCAAAGCTCGCCTCGGCCGCGCGCGCGCATAGCGAAGACCTCGCGCGCGTCGACAAGATCGCGCATCAGGGCACGGACGGTTCCACGCCGTGGAAGCGCGTGGAGCGCGCAGGCTACCGGCCGAGGCTCGCGGCGGAGAACGTCGCGACCGGACAAATCTCGCTGGAAGAGGTCATGCAAGACTGGAAGGAGAGCCGTTCCCACAATGAGAATTTGCTGCTCGCCGACGCCGCCGAGATGGGGATCGCCCTCGTTTGGCGCCCCGAAACGAGCTACAAATCGTTCTGGACGCTGGTTCTCGGCTCGCCGCTATAGCGATGCTTGCGGACGCGGCAACAGCCGCGCGCCGATGAACAATGTCAGGCTGAGGCGCTTCCACGCCTTCATACGACATCATCAACGACGCTGACGCGACCGCGACAGCAGTACCGATAGCCGCGCCCATCAGTCCGTACTCCGGAACCAGCACCAGGTTCAGAACGAGATTCATTGCAGCACCGACCGACAGCGCAAGCGCGCATGCCTTCTGCTGTCCGAGCATGTTGAGCACGTACTCTGCCGGTCCCATCGAGGCGCGCACAATCAGGCCCACAGCAAGCACGAACATGGCCGGATAGGCTTGCGTGAACTCCGAGCCGAACATCGCGAGCAGCGGCTTGCCCATGATGAGGAGTGCGGCCGCGAGCACAAGGGACGGCCAGAACGTCCACGTGACGGCGTCATGGACCTTCCTGCGCAGCGCTTCATCGTCGCGCGCGGCGTGCGCGGCGGAGAACTGGTAGGCGGAGGCGGCCGCAACCGCGAAATGAATGAACGAAATCAGGCCGATCGTCATCAGCGCGGCGTAATACATGCCGACATCCTCGGGCGATCGGTAATGCGCGATCACCAGCACGTCGGTGTTCTGCAACAGCATATCGAAGCTCTGCACCAGCAGGACCGGCACGGCTGCGGCCACCCATGGGCCGACCCGCATATGCCGCGGTCCGGCCGGCACGATTCTGTTTAGACGGGACTGGAGCACAACAGTCTGCACCAGGGCGGCGATCCAGCAGGCGGCGATCGCCGAGATCGCCGCCGTGACCGCATCGACTTTCCAGCCGAGCATCAGGGCGATGAACACACCGACTAGGATCAGCCCGTGACGCAGGAGGTAGGGGGGGCCAGCGCGACGCCGAGCCAGCCGAAGCCGCGCGCGATGCCGTCCTGCACGTCGACCAGCGTATAGGCCGGCAGACAGCACAGGATGATCATCGCGGGAATGACGTAGTGGGATTCGAACCGATCGCCGAACAGCCACAGCCCGGTAATGCCGACCGCCATCGTGACGCAGCTCACGCCAAAGGCGATCAGACGGCTGGAAAAGATCAAACCGCGTAGCAGCGCCATCCGATTGCGCTGCCGGTAATTGGCGATGAAGCGCGTCGCGGAGGTCGACAGGCCGATGGGCCCCAGGCCGCCAAGGATCAGCACCCAAACCCAGACGAAGACGAACACACCGTATTGGAACGGTCCCATCCAGCGCGCGAGCAGCACTTGTGAGACATAGACGATCGCGGCGGCGGCGACGCGTATGCCGAGGGCAACGAGAGCCGACCGTTGCGTCGAGCCTGGCCTCATGGCAGCGCGTGCCAGCCCGCGGACAAAGCCTGGGCCTCCGCGCAAGGCGGCTGCAAGGCCCGAGTTGGAGTTGGCGTCGCTGGACAGGGACAAGACGGCGCTCCGGCGGATCGATCACCGGACTTCTAGCAGAGGAGCTTTAACGATCTGTTTGGGATGCGCCGGGTGGTTAAGCGCCGGACCCGGCGTCAGTTGGCACTGAAAACGCGGACTTTCTTCGCCGCTGCGGATTTCTTCTTTTTCGGCTTGCTCGGGCTTCCCGCCAAAGCGTCCGCCTCGACCGCCCCGCCGGCTTTTTTCTTTTTCACCTTGGGCAGGCTTCCCGCCGCCGCGCCCGCCTCGATCGCGCCATCGGCATTGATCTTGATCTGCTTGCGGCCGCCGCCTCTATTCTTGACGGCGATGGCGCGGGGACGGCGATTGCAGACCTCCTCGCGCAGGCTCTTGGGTCCGACGGAGAAGGATGCCTCGACGGCCAGTCCCTCGATCGTCGGCGCGAACATGGCCTTCCAGAAAAAGCGCCTGAACCCGTGCTCCATGAGCTCGGCGGCGCGATCCCGCCGCCCGGCGCCCGACGTCGCGCCGAGCACGACTGCGACCACGCGGCGTCCGTTCCTCGAAGCGCTGGCGACGACATTGTATCCACTATCGCAGATAAAGCCGGTCTTCATGCCGTCCGCGCCTTCGAAATTCACCAGCAGAGAATTGTGCGTGCGCAGATTGCTCCTGCCGACTGCCACCGAATGCATCGAGAAGAGTTCCGCATATTCGGGAAACTCCACGATAATCGCGCGAGACAGGCGGGCGAGGTCACGGGCCGTTGTCACCTGACCGGGATGCGGCAAACCGTGCGGATTGTAGAAAACAGTGCGGCTCATGCCGAGCCGCCGCGCCGCCTCGTTCATGCGGGCGATGAACTTCGCTTCAGTGCCGGCGACCGCCTCGGCGATCATCACGGCGACGTCGTTGGCGGATTTGACGATCAGCGCCTTCAGCGCGAGTTCCAGCGTGATGCCGCCGCCGACCGGCAGACCGAGCTTGCTCGGCTGCTGCGCATTGGCGTTGGCGGAGCAACTGATTCTTGTCTGCACCGCGATCTCGCCCTGACGGATCGCCTGGAAGGCCACGTAAGCGGTCATCAGCTTGGTCAGCGAAGCTGGATACCAGAGCGCATCGGCGTCTTCGGAATAGAGTACCGTACCGTTGGCGGCGTCGAACGCGAGCGCGGGGCTCGCCTGCGCCTGCGACGCGGCAATGCATCCCGAGACGGCCAGCGCCGCCGCCAGCAATGATCTACGCATCGCGTCCCTCACCTTTCAGCCCGAACCGGCCGCCCTCTTGCGCACTCCAGCATCGCCCCCTCAGACGACGCCCCTTCTGGAGCACTCTCGCAAGGGCCGGGATGGTGCCCCAGGCCTGACTCGAACAGGCACGCCCTTGCAGGCAACAGATTTTGAGTCTGCCGCGTCTACCATTCCGCCACTGGGGCCCAGGGAATGACCGCTCCAATGGAAACGGGTATTCCCTGGATTTTCAGGCCACGCGACCTGACGCCGAAACAGGCGTCCACTTTCGGCGGTCGCGCTTCAAGTCGCTGAGGATGATACAGGTCGAAGCGCAACGGTCAATCGCGCCACGGCCAGAAAATCTCAAGTCTGTTGTCGTTGGACAACAGTCCGATCCCCCCGTAAACCACCCGCCCATGCTGCGCAAACTTTACGACCGGACCATGGCGCTGGCCGCCCATCGCCATGCGATCTGGGCGCTGGCGCTGATCGCTTTCATCGAGAGCTCGGTCTTCCCGATCCCACCGGACGTGTTGCAGATCGCCATGACGCTGGCGGATCGCTCGCGCGCCTGGGTCAATGCGGCGGTCGCGACCATTGCCTCGACGCTTGGCGGCGTGGCCGGATACGCGATCGGCGTGTTCCTGTTCGAGACGGTCGGACGCTGGATCCTCGATGTGTACGGCTATACCGAACAGTTCGCCGAGTTCGCCCAGCTTTACAATGCCTACGGCGCGTGGATCGTGTTCATGGCGGGCTTCACGCCGTTTCCCTACAAGGTCGTCACCATCGCCAGCGGCGTGACGCAACTCGATTTCCTGACATTCGTCGTCGCGAGCGCGGTAGGCAGGGGCGGCCGGTTCTTTCTTGTCGCCGGCCTGCTCTATTGGTTCGGCCCGCCCATCAAGGCGTTCATCGAGAAATATCTCGGGCTTCTGACGATCGCTTTCTTCGTCCTCTTGCTGGGCGGCTTCGTTGCCCTGAAATATCTCGGATGATTTTGCGCTGGGGACCGGCCGAAGCCGGCATCGCAATTGCTGGTCTGGCGGCGGCCGCCATCGTGATCGCGCTCGGTTTCGAGCATATCGGCAACCTTGCGCCCTGCCCGCTCTGCCTGCAGCAGCGGCTTGCCTACTACGCGGCGATTCCGCTCGGGATCGGTGCGGCGCTGCTTTTTGCGTCGGGCTACAGAAGCACGGCACGCGGCATACTTCTGCTGCTTGCGCTGATGATGCTCGGCAACGCCGGCCTCGGCATCTATCACGCCGGCGCCGAGTACGGCTTCTGGCCTGGTCCGGCGACCTGTGGGGGCGATGGGGATCTGAGCGGCAATCTGCTGGATCGCCTGGATGAGGTCCGGATCGTCCCCTGCGACCAGGCCGCCTGGACGCTCGGGGGCATTTCGCTCGCGGGCTTCAGCGCGTTGCTGTCGCTGGCGTTGGCGGGTATTGCTTTGTTCGCTTCTCTTCGCCGCGAGCGCCAGTAGCCCTCCCCCGGCCCTTCGGGCCACCCTCCCACGAGTGGGAGAGGGAATGCGAACCGCCGCTATTCTGCCGATCCCGCGACCTCCGCTGTTTGTTGGTTCCGCATCTCGAACCGCGTGCTGGTACCCTCTTCCCGTTCACGGGAGAAGGTGGCGGCAAAGCCGCCGGGTGAGGGGACTTCCAAGAAAACAGCCGCTACGGCTCGAGCTCGGTATCCCAGTAGAGATAATCGAGCCAGCTCTCGTGCAGATAGTTCGGCGGGAATAGCCGTCCGTTGCGGTGCAGTTCGTAGACCGTCGGCCGATAAGGATGCTGCCCAGGATGCATGGACGCGTCGCGCGCGAGCTTGCCGCCCTTGCGCAGATTGCACGGCGCGCACGCCGTCACGACGTTGTCCCAGCGGGTGAGGCCGCCCCGGCTGCGCGGCACCAGATGGTCGAAGGTGAGATCCTCGTCGTCGCCGCAATACTGGCAGGTGAAGCGATCGCGCAGGAAGACGTTGAACCGCGTGAAGGCCGGGTAGAGCGCAGGCCGCACAAACACTTTCAGCGACACGACGCTCGGCAGCTTCATCCGGAAGGACGGGCTGTGCACGTCGCGGTCGTATTCAGAGACGATGTTGACGCGGTCGAGGAAGACGGCCTTGACCGTATCCTGCCAACTCCAGAGCGAGAGCGGATAATAGGACAGCGGCCGGTAATCCGCGTTCAGAACGAGCGCCGGATAGGAGCCAGAGGTTACGGCGGCGACAGTCACGGTCCGTTACTCACCATGCGCCCGTCGCACCCAGGCTATGTCACGAGCCCCAATGCGCAGGGCTCGCGGAGCGGATACTACAGATGCGTGTCAGCCCTGTGAAGGCCACCATATCTGTGGAGTGTATTCTTACCGAATTCTATACGTTGCGATTCCGCAACGCGTCGCGCAGAAACAGCCCGCCGAGACGCAATCCTTCCGCGTCGATGCCATGGCCGATGCGGGGCGCGGCGTGCCATTCGACCGCGAAACCGGCGCGGGCGAGCGCGTCGCGCGACATGGCGAGCGCATCGAACGGAATGACGTCGTCCAGTTCCCCGTGCACCAGCAGCACGGGCGGCTTCGTGATCGCTTCCGCCGCCGCGCGGTCCGCCCCGGCAAGCACGCCCGAATACGAGACGATCGCGCCGATCTTCTCCTTGCGCCGTGTGCCTGCATGCAGCGCCATCATGCCGCCTTGGCTGAAGCCGACCAGCGCAAGCTTTGCAGGGGCGAGGCCGGTCCTGCTAAGTTCGGCGTCGAGGAACGCATCGATTGGCGCATGCGCCGCGACCACGCCGCGCCTGAGCTCACCGGGATCGCGGAAGCTGAGCGGAAACCACTCTCGCCCCATCGGGGCGCCGGCGCATGGGTTCGGCGCATGCGGCGAAACGAACGCGGCGTCGGGCAGGACCGCCGCCCATTCGCGCCCGAGCGCGATCAGGTCGTTGCCGTCCGCGCCATAGCCATGCAGGAAGACGACGACCTGTTTGGCCGCGCCGCCCGATGCGGGCGCGACGCGTGGTCCGTCGAGTCGAATCTTGCTCAAATCACCTCAAACGCTTTGGGAATATTCGAGTCCGCTTCCTCCTCAATAGGGAGGCGCAGGCTCAGCGGGGTCTGTAGGCGAACCGCGCGCAGCGAGCAAGGGCGTCAACCCGGATCGCGTGCGCAAAGCGCGTCGCGAGATCCGGCGTAGAAGTCTTCATCTGATACTCAGCGGCGGTTGGTTTGGCTCCTCCCCGTCGCGATGCGACAGAGAAGGAACCACACGCCGAATACTCCCAAGACTCCGATTCACACCAACTGTTGCCGGGAAGCACTAGTGACGCCGGGTGTCCCCGCGCTATTGCTTTAGGTTAAGGGGGCGCTTGCTCGGATGCGAGCGCTCCGGCGGCTGGGGGGCCTCATGGACAAGCTGAAATCGTGCGGCGGAGCTGCGGGTTTAACTCGGCCAGCGACGCGTAAAATGCTGCTGCTCGGCACGGCGCTCGCCTCCACGCTGATCGCGCTGCCCATGCTGACCGCGACGCCCGCCCAGGCCCAGACGGTGACCTGCACCGGCGGCCCGCCGCCCGGCAACGATCCGATCCTTGAAGTGAATGCGGGCGCCAACCAGCCGATCGTCTGCGTCAATAACGATAACCGGGCGAGCAATGCCACATCGCCCAACGCGATCACGCTCGTCACGAATGGCGCAGGGAGCTATATCGATCTCACCAATAGCGGCGATTTGCAGGCGAGTGTTGCCGGCATCCTGACAACCTCGGGCGGCCCGACAGCCCGATCAGCATCGCAAACAGCGGCGGTATCGCCGTGGATTCCGACGGGCTGGGCTTCGGCATCCTTGCACAATCGAACAGTGCCATCAGCATCGACAACAGCGGCGATATCGGCGTAAACGCCGATGGGCAGGGCTTCGGCATCTTTGCGTCGTCAGGGATTGGTGACGTCGACATCGACAACAGCGGCGACCTTACGGCGAGCGCCGCGAACGTCGGAGGCACGGCCTTTGGCATTTTTGGTTCGTCAGGGATTGGTGAAGTCAGCATAGCCAACAGCGGCGACCTTGCCGTGAATGGGGGGAATGACGGCTTCGGCATCTTCGGGGGATCGAATGGCCCAATCAGCATAGCCAATAGCGGCGGCCTTGCCGTGAACGCCGGGGATAACGGCTTTGGCATTTCCGCGTCGTCGAACGGCCCGGTCAGCATCGACAATAGCGGCGACATCGTTGTGAACGCTGCCGGAGACGCGTCCGGCATTCAGGCGTCGTCGGCCATTGGCGTCACCGTCGTGAACAGAGGCGATGTCGTCGCGAATGGCGGAGAATTTGGTTTCGGCATCCTCGCCTCGGCAGGCGGCGCCGTGCAGGTGATCAATTCGGGGGCGGTGTTTGGCAGTTCTATCGGCGTCTATACCGGCAGCAGCGTATCGACCACGATCAACAATCTCGCGGGCGGCGTGATCTCGGCGGGCTCGGGCCTTGCCATCCGTATCGAAGGCGCATCGGGCCGGATCTTCAACGCCGGCACGATCAACGGCTTCCTCGACCTGACGGACAATGCCGACCGGTTCGAGAACCAGGCGGGCGGCGTATTCAACGCTTCCGGCACGTCGCTGTTCGGCGGAGGCGACGATGTGTTCCAGAACCAGAACCGGGGCGTCGTGCAGATCGGCTCGAATGCGGGCATCGCCGAGACGGCTACGTTCGAAGGTCTCGAGACGTTTCAGAACGAGGGCCTGATCTCGCTCATCGACAATGGCGCGGGCGAAAGCTTCACCATCTCCAACACGCCGGGCGGCGTCGACCTCGACTATATCGGCAGGCCGGGCTCGGTGCTTGGCGCCGATGCCATCCTCAACGACGGCGGTTCCGCCGACACTTTCACCATCAATGGGAACGCGCTCGGCCAGACCCTCGTGCAGGTGAACAATATCGCCGGCGCGCCGTCGATGTTCACCACCGACACGATCCCGGTCGTGTTCGTGAACGGCCCGAATGTCGATGAGACCAACTTCGTGCTGGCGAACGGTCCGATCGATACCGGCTTCTTCCACTACGACCTGTTCTTCGTCGATACCGGCTCGGGCTTCTTCGAGCTGCGCAATGTTGGCCCCGGCGGCGGCGCGTTCCTGCTGCCGCAGCTGATTACGGCGTCGCAGGATATCTGGCACGAGACCTCCGACACCTGGTTCGACCGCTCCGCGGATCTGCGCTCCGCTTTGCGCCATGGCGATGTCTATGCGGGCGGCTCGGCCAAGGATGCGCCGGTTGCGGTTCCCGGCGGCCTGTCGCCGGCGGTCTGGGCCAAGGTGTCACACGGCGAGCTTGAACAGGACGACACGGCGCGGACGAGCGCGTTCGGGCGTTCTTTCAGCTACAACCTCGACCGCGAGCTCTACATCATCGACATCCAGTCGGGCGTCGATGTCGCGTTGAAGGGCGTCATGAACTCTTCCGACGTGCTGCTGCTGTCGGTGTTCGGCGGCGGGGTGTCGGCCAACCTCACCTATG
>JBKJVQ010000075.1:0-19793 GCA_046717125.1 Methyloligellaceae bacterium | reverse complement strand
GTCCAGGGGCGGATACTCCTGCGCGACTACTGCATCGACCACGGCATCGGCTTTCAACAATGCGGCAAGCTGATCGTCGCTGACAACTCCGATCAACTGGCTGCCCTTGCCCGGATCAAATCCCAGGGCGAAGGAAATGGCGTGTTTGACCTGCAATTGCTCGACGCGGACGAAGCACGTTCCCTCGAACCGGAGCTTCTCTGTGCCGGAGCCCTTCTCTCGCCATCAAGCGGCATCGTCGACAGCCACCAGTTCATGCTGGCGCTCCAGGGCGATGCGGAAGCCAATGGCTGCCAGGTGGTTCTCCGCACTCCCGTGACGGGCGGACGAATTGTCACTGACGGCATCATCCTTTCGGCCGGCTCCATGGAAATTCACGCCAGACAGGCGATTAATTGCGCCGGGCTCGGCGCGCAAGCGCTTGCGCTGTCGATTGAAGGTGTCGACCACGCCCGCGTGCCGCCGCTGCACCTCGCCAAGGGCACCTACTTCTCACTGTCCGGAAAAGCTCCGTTCTCGCGCCTCATTTATCCCGTTCCCGAGGAGGGCGGCCTCGGCATTCATTTCACCATGGATCTGGCGGGTGCCGGCCGCTTCGGGCCTGACGTCGAATGGATCGACCAGCCAAATTATGATGTCGATGCCGAAAGATCGCTTGTTTTCCACAAGCGCATCGCAACCTATTGGCCTGGCCTCGACCCCTCCCGGCTCAAGCCCGCTTATGCCGGCGTCCGCCCGAAAGTCGAAAACCCGGGTGGCGCGACGACGGATTTCATCATCCAGGGTGGAAAAGCAGAAGGCAGCCCCTCGTTCATCAGCCTGTTCGGGATCGAGTCGCCGGGCCTCACCGCAGCGCTTGCTCTCGCCGAAGAGATCGCATCTCGCACAGCGCCCAAGTGGGGATAAGAAATGCTTGCCGCATTCCCTAAGGTTTGATCGTTTCACGCGTTCGTCAGTGATTTTTTGCCACGTGTAAGGCTTTGGCAAGGCCGCCATGCCATCACTGCCTGCTAACCGGTGAAATGGACAAAGCGCGTAGTGAACTCCTCCTCCTCTAAAGTGCGGATTGCTGCACTCTCTCGCCATCTCGCTTCCGCCGCAAGTTCGCGGAAACTCGCGGCTGCGAGCCTTGCGCCCTTGCTCCTGGTTTCGGCGCTTGCGATCTTTCAGCCGGAAGGTATGCCTGTCAGTCTGACTCTCGCCGCGTCCTGCGCCGCTGTCATTTCAGCCCTCTATCTTCTTGGCCAGGTATCGAAACTTGCGAAAGATGTCCATTCCCTGCGAAAGGAGCGCCGACTCGCCCAGGCCTCGAACGAGGCGAAGTCGCAATTTCTTGCCGCCATGAGCCATGAAATTCGCACGCCGATGAACGGCGTGATCGGCATGACGGGGCTCCTGCTCGACACCGACCTCAACCCGGAGCAGCGCACCTATGCGCGCAGCATCGAGACGTCCGCGCGCTCGCTGCTGTCGCTGATCGACGAGGTGCTCGATTTTTCGCGCATCGAGGCGGGGCGCATGGCGCTCGACCCGGCGCCGTTCGCCCTGTCCGAACTCGTCGAAGGCGTCGTTGAACTGCTCGCGCCGCGCGCCCAGGCCAAGGCGCTCGATATCGCCTGGTCGGTTCAGGCTGATTTGCCCGACCGGCTGATTGGCGATGCCGCGCGCCTCAGGCAGGTTCTCGTCAATCTTGTCGGCAACGCGATCAAATTCACCCGGTCGGGCGGCGTCGCAGTGCGCGTCACCGGTACGGCCGAGGCTAAAGATGGAGAGGCCCGGCTGCGCATCGTTGTCTCGGATACAGGCCCCGGCGTGCCCCTTGACGCGCGCGAGCGCATCTTCACCGAATTCGAGCAGGCGGAATCGGGTCCGGCGCGCCCGCATGGCGGCACCGGACTCGGGCTCGCCATTTCGCGCCGCATCGTTGAGGCGATGGGCGGCGCGCTCAGCCTCGACCCCGACGAAGCCGGTGGCTCCAATTTCGCCGTCGATCTCGTACTGCCCGTGGCGGAGGACGCGCGTCCCGTGGGCGAGGCCTGGCCGGCCGGTGACGGGAAACGCGCGCTGATCGCATCCGCTGCCCCGATCGAGCGCGATGTGCTTGCCGGCGTTCTCGGTGGGGCGGGGTGGCGCGTCGAGACCTGCGGCGCCGGCGAGGCCGCCAAAATTATGGTAAGCGGTTTCGACGCGGTGCTGGCCGACCTGGAGGCGGCAAGGAATATCGGAAGCCTCGAGTCGGGCCGCGCGCTCCTGATCGTCGATCCGGCTGACCGCAGCCAGATCGATGCGCAGTTGGCGCGAGGGTTCCAAGGTTTCCTCGTGCGGCCGGTGCGGCCGCACAGTCTGTTCGCGCGCCTGACGAATGTGGGTTCCGGCAACGACGCGGCCTGTCCTGCGGCGGTGGGCGCGCCATTGCCGGGATCGGGCTTCCGCATCCTCCTCGCCGAGGACAACGAGATCAACGCGCTCCTCGCCACACACGTCCTGAAGCGCGCTGGGCATGAAGTCGTGCATTCAAAAAACGGCGCGGACGCCGTAGCCGAAGTCCAATGCGCGATGGCACGGGGCGAAGGCTTCGACGTGGCGCTGCTCGACGTCCATATGCCCGACATGGACGGGATCGAGGCCGCCCGTCGCATCCGCGCTCTTTATCCTGTCGACGCGCGGGCCAACGCGGGACGGCCGGCACTGAATGCGCTCACAGCGAATGCGTTTCCGGAAGACCGGGCGCAATATCTGGCGTCGGGCCTCGACGACTATCTCGCAAAACCGTTCGAGCGAGACGATCTGTACGCGCTGATAGCGCGCTGGACCGAGCGGGCGCGGGCGGTCGCGTAGATCGCGATGACGTCGGATTGGACCAATCCGAAGCCATGAAACTGGTCGGATTGATAGATTGAGCATGATGTCGCCCGAAAACCGCCCGCAGCCGGGGCAGGCTTTTCGCATCAGGGTTTTGAACGTCTCTGCCCAAGCGAGAGCCGATTTCGGCACCAGAAAGAAAATCGGGCGCGATTCGCTCGCCACAAAACGGTGAGCAATCCGTCACTTCGGCTTCAAACAGAACTGCTAATCCGCCATGCTATGAGCGCATCCGATGCGAATCACCTGACCGATTGTCTCTCGCGAAGAGCGTCGCCGGCCGGTCGCACGGCTCGTTCGTCAAAGCGTCTGGAGGACGTTATGCGGCTGACGACGGATCGCATTGTCAACCGTTTCCGGCCGAGACCGTTGCGTCCTGCGCCCCCCCCCATCGTGGATTGCACCCCGCCCTGGTTTGCTCCGCAGAACTTCCTGCCGCGGCGGCCCGAAATCAAGCCGCTGGCCCGCATCGGCGATCTCGAGGTGCGGCTGGCGCGGACGCGCAGCGAGGTCAGGCGGGCGCAGCGACTGCGTTTCCAGGTCTTCTACCAGGAGATGTGCGCGGTCCCCTCGCGCCTCGCAATGGCCCTACGCCGGGACGAAGATGCGTTTGATGCGATCTGCGATCATCTCCTGGTGCTCGACCACAGCCCCATCTTCAATGGCCGTCGGCGCTGGACGCGGAGGCCTCGCATCGTCGGTACCTATAGGCTCCTGCGCGGGGATGTCGCCGCAAGACATGAAGGCTTCTACACGCAGGGCGAGTACGATCTGAAATCCATGCTCGACGCGGCCGGGCCCGATCTTCGGATCATGGAACTCGGGCGCTCATGCGTACGGCAGTCGCACCGGTCGAAGCGCACTCTCGAACTCCTCTGGCAGGGCATCTGGAACTACGCGCGCGCACACGACATCGACGTCATGATCGGCTGCGCCTCGTTCGAGGGCATCGAACCGCAGGCCCATGCGCTGGCTTTGAGCTTCCTGCACCACCACGCGCTCGCGCCGGAGCGGTGGCGCGCCCGCGCGCATGAGCACTTGCGGGTCGGTATGGACATGACGGCGCGCTCCGCCATCGATCCAAAAGAAGCGTTGCGGTCGTTGCCGCCACTGATCAAAGGCTACCTCAAAGTCGGCGCTACCTTCGGCGACGGCGCCGTGATCGACCGTCAGTTCGGGACCACGGACGTGTTCGTGGTATTGCCGATCGAGTCGATCAGGAGCCGCTATTTTGCCCATTTCGGCGGACCCAACGCGCCCCGTGCATCGAACGGCGCCGCTGGACTGAATTGAGCAGCTCAGGCCGGTCCGTCAGTTCAGCGACGAGATGATCCGCAAATCGACCGCGCGCGCCAATACGTGGCCGCGATTGGCGCAATTCAGCTTCGTCCGCGCGGATTCAAAATAGGCGCGGATCGCGCGCTCCGAGATGCTGAGCTGCCAGGCAATCTGCTTGTTGGTATGACCCTTGCGCCCAAAGTGAGAACCTCGCGCTCGCGTGGCGACATGGTCGAGATCGATGTGTCTGACGGTGCGACCAGGCCCATCATGCGCGCGTGGATCAGATGAGCCAGCATCAGGAGATCTCGGCTGTAATGCCGCATATGCGCCCGCCACGCCGCGAGCGTCGCCTCGCCCGTGACGCTGAACAGAGCGAAATCGCCGACCGCGCCCCTGACGGGGAAGGTCATTCCTTGCGTGCCGATACCGAAATCGATGGACTCGCTGAAGAGCTGGCGCGCGCGAGGGCCGCGCTTATCAAGACTGCTCCAGTCGAACGGGAGATGGCTGGAGGCTCCGGTCGACAGGACCGGATCGACGACAAAATAGTTCTGGTCGATATAGCGGCTGAGCCATTCGATCGGATAGGTGAGGACCAGCGCCGGGTTGCGTTCCGGGCATCCGGGGCGCGCGATCACATGGTAGACGGCGTTCTCAGCCCGTAGAGATCGACGAGCCGATCGAGAAATTGGCCGAGACCCTGCTCGCTGTCGAGGCGCGCGATCTCAAGAGTTGCAATGTCCCATGCCTGATCGGTCATGCTGGCCGCTCTCGCCTGCAGCGCTTTCGTCCGGAAACTCGGCTTCGCACTCTAGCGTGAGCAGCATCGTCAGTCTGCGAATTTCGAGGGCGACATGGCAACCCGAGCTCTTCCATCTCCTCGGCGGCAAAAGTCATGCAGCCGAGAGTATGCGCGATTCGCGCGCGCTTCTGCACAAGGTGTCTCGCCGCCATTTCCCCCCGTCCCTACCCCTCAGAGTCCTAGATCAGGAGATCATGAAAGCGGCGATCGCGCCGCAGCGCAATCTGGCGAAAACGACAGGCATCGGGAGGGAAACGCCCGTCAGTTCATCGCCCAGACGAACACAAGGCAGGAAGCCAGCCCGAGCCCTGCACGCACGGCGTGCAGACGGCCCCAACGAAGGACCAGCGGGCGCGCGGAGCCCGGGGACGCGCCGGCCTCCATCGCGCCGAGTTCGGCGTTGACGGCCCGCATGGCGATCAGCGTCCAGGGCCAATTCGCGAGGAGCAGCAGGCCGCCAAGAAGCCAGCGCGCGTCGGTCGTCAGCACATAGGCGAGCGCCGCCAGGACGAAACCGATCACGGCAAGGGCGCCCTGCATGATCTTGGCGCGATCGTAGCTCTCTTGCCACGAAACGATCGCCGCACGGTCGTCAAGGCTGAGTCGCGCCGGCTGTTCGGACACGACGATGTGCAGCGCCGCGCCGGTGAACAGACCGGCCGTCAGAAGTGCCAGTTCCCCGATGATCATGATGGCTCTCCTTCGCGTCAGAATGATGCGTCCGGGGCACCCTGTCGACCCAGTCGGAAACGGCGGACAAGTTCTCGATGCGCCTTGTTGTTCGCAACACCAGCCGCTACCACGCCTTATGGCGAGCGACAGGCGCGAAGGCCTGAAGGCGGCGGCAGGCCCGACGCCGATGATGGCCCAGTATCTCGAGATCAAGGCGGCCAACGCCGATTGTCTCATGTTCTATCGCATGGGCGATTTCTACGAGTTGTTCTTCGAGGACGCGGAAATCGCCTCGCGCACGCTCGGCATCGCGCTGACCAAGCGCGGCAAGCATCTCGGCGACGACATCCCGATGTGCGGCGTGCCGATCCATGCCGCCGACGACTATCTCGCTCGGCTGATCCGGGCGGGTCTCCGCGTCGCCATCTGCGAGCAGATCGAAGATCCGGCCGAGGCGCGGAAGCGGGGTGCAAAGTCCGTCGTTCGGCGCGATGTCGTGCGGCTGGTCACGGCCGGGACGCTGACGGAAGACAGCCTGCTCGATGCGCGCGCGAACAATTTCCTCGCGTGTGTGACGCAGGCTGCGAGTTCGACTGGCTTGCCGGCGTCGTTCGGGATCGCGGCGCTCGACATCTCGACGGGCGAATTCGTTTTGGCGGAATGCGATGGGCCGGGCCTCGCCGCCGAAATCGCCCGGCTGTCCCCGCGCGAACTCCTGATCGACGACCGGATGGCGAGGGACGACGCGCAGATCCTCGACGGCGAAGGCTGCGTCAGGACACTGTGCCCGCACGCCCATTTCGAGGCGGCGTCCGGGACGCGGATGATGCTTGAGCGGCTTGGAGTCTCGACGCTCGACGGGTTCGGCGCGTTCGGACGCCTCGAGCTTGCGGCCGCTGCCGGGCTCCTCACCTATGTCCATCTGACACAGAAGGGAAAGTCGCCGCCGCTGCGTCCGCCGCGCCGCACGCTGCACGCCAGCAGGCTTGAGATCGACGCGGCGACCCTCGCCAATCTTGAAATCTTGAAAGCGCAGGGCGGGGCACGCGACGGCAGCCTGCTCGCGACGATCGACCGCACGGTCACGGCGGCCGGCGCACGCGAACTGGCGGCGCGCCTGTCCGCGCCGCTGACAAGTCCGGAAGCGATCAACGCACGGCTCGATGCGGTGGACTGGCTCCTCAGTCAAGGGCGTCTTAGGCGCGATCTTCGCAGTGCGCTTGCCCGCGCGCCCGACATGTCGCGGGCGCTATCGCGGCTGACGCTCGACCGGGGCGGGCCGCGCGACCTTGGCGCAATCGCGCAAGGCCTCGCGGCCGCACGCGACTGTGCCGCCGCAATCCATTCGGTCGCGCTGGATCTGGCGCAGCCGACCACGATTGCAATGATCGCGGCGACAATCAGCGCGCGCGGCGCGGTTGAAGATGCGTTCGATGCAGCGCTCGCGCACGAACTGCCGCTGCTTAAGCGCGATGGCGGTTTCGTGCGGGAGGGCTTCAGCATGGAACTCGACGAAGCGCGCCGCCTGCGTGACGACAGCCGCCGTGTGATCGCCGCCTTTCAGGGGCGCTACGCCGAAGAGACCGGAATACGCGGGCTCAAAGTGCGCCACAACAACATGCTTGGGTACTACATCGAAGCCGCCGCGACGCAGGCCAGGCCGCTGCTGGAAGAGTCCCTCGCCGCAAAGTTCCGCCACCGCCAGACCATGGCGGGAGCGATGCGCTTTTCGACAGCCGAACTCGACGATATCCAGTCCCGCATCCTCGCCGCCGCCGACGAGGCGCTCGTCCTCGAACTTTCGATCTTTGACAGGCTGCGAGAAACCGTGCTCGCCGAGGCGCAGCGCATCACGGCGGTCGCGCAGGCGCTGGGGGAGCTCGACGTGCTGGCGGCATGGGCCGAACTTGCCGAGAAAGCCGATCTTGTACGGCCGGTGGTCGATGACGGGCTGTCGATCGATATCGAGGGCGGCCGCCATCCCGTGGTCGAGCGGTCTCTTCTCCGGGCGAACAAGGCGGCATTCATCGACAACGATTGCGGCCTCGGCGGCGCTGCACGGCTGATCGTCGTCACCGGCCCGAACATGGCGGGCAAGTCGACCTTCCTCAGACAGACGGCGCTGATCGTCGTGCTGGCGCAGGCGGGCGCGTTCGTTCCTGCGACATCGGCGCGGATCGGGATCGTCGATCGTCTCTTCAGCCGTGTCGGCGCAGCGGACGATCTGGCGCGCGGCCGCTCGACCTTCATGGTCGAGATGGTCGAGACGGCCTTCATCCTGAACCACGCGACCAAGAAGTCGCTCGTGATCCTCGATGAGATCGGGCGCGGCACGGCCACCTGGGACGGGCTGTCGATCGCATGGGCGACGCTCGAATACCTCCATGACAGGACGCAGTGCCGCGCCCTGTTCGCGACGCATTATCACGAGCTGACGCAACTCGCGCAGGACCTCGCCTTCGCCTCCAACGCCTGTGTCGAGGTCCGGGAATGGCGCGACGAGATTGTGTTCCTCTACAAGGTGATCGCGGGCGCGGCCGATCGTTCCTGGGGCGTGCATGTAGCGAAGCTCGCCGGCCTGCCGCGGGACGTCGTGGCGCGGGCGAACGATCTCCTGCGCGCGCTCGAAGCTGGCGGGAAGGGCGTCGGCGCGCCGCCGGAACTGCCGCTGTTTGCGGCGGCGCGATCCGCGAAGCCGGCGGCGATGCCCCATGACCCAATCAAAGATACGCTCGCCGCAATCAATCCAGACACTTTGAGCCCGCGAGAGGCGCTCGAAACGCTTTACGCGCTGAAAGCGCTGAGCCAGAACGACGACGCCTGATGTGATATGAAGGCGCGCAACCGAACTTAACCGTCGCGCCAGAACCCCTTGCGCCCATGGACCAAAGCGTCTTCAACCCCGCGCCCTATTTCGATCCCGCGTCCTTGCGAGAGGAGGTGTTCGATCTCACGCGCCGTCACGTGGGGCAAGACGGGCTCATGCGGCAGGCGCTCCTCACCCGGCTGAAGCGATTGGTGGAGGAAGGAACGCAGGCCGCCCGCGCACAGCTCGCGGCCGATGGCGACGGGCGGCGCTGCGCCGAAGGGCTGGCCACATTCCAGGACGAACTGATCCGGCTCGCCTATGCGTTCTCGACCCGGCATGTCTACAAGTCCGAGAACCCGTCATCGGCCGAGCGTATGGCGATCATTGCGACGGGCGGCTACGGGCGCGGCCTGCTCGCGCCGCACTCCGACATCGATCTCCTCTTCCTTCTCCCTTACAAGCAGACCGCCTGGGGCGAGAGCGTCGCGGAACATCTGCTCTATCTGCTGTGGGATCTCGGCTTCAAGGTCGGCCATGCGACGCGGTCGGTCGACCAATGCGTCCGGGCGGCGCAGAGCGACATGACGATCCGGACCGCGCTGCTCGATGCGCGGCTCGTTACCGGAGACGCCGGACTGTTCGAGGAATTCAGCACGCGCTACCGGGACGAGGTCGCCAAGGGATCGGGCCGTCTCTTCGTCGAGGCAAAGCTCGAAGAGCGGAACGACCGGCACAAGAGGTCGGGCGGCGCATCGCGCTATCTGGTCGAGCCCAATATCAAAGATGGTAAGGGTGGATTGCGCGACCTGCATACGCTGCACTGGATCGCCCACTATCTGCATCTCGGTATGTCCGACCGGGAACTGGTCGAAGCCGGCGTGTTCTCACCGGCCGAATACCGCACGTACCGAAATTGCGAGGACTTCCTCTGGACCGTCCGCTGCAATCTCCATTTTCTGACCGACCGGGCGGAAGAGCGTCTGTCCTTCGATGTGCAGCTGCAAATGGCCGAGCTGCTCGGCTATCGCGGGCATGCCGGACTGAAAGCGGTCGAGCGGTTCATGAAGCATTATTTCCTCGTCGCCCGCGAAGTCGGCGCGCTGACGCGGAATGTCTGCCAGACGCTGGAGGCGAAACAACTCAAGGCGCCGCATCGGCTCGAACGCTGGCTGAAACCCTCAGGCTGGAAAAAACGCGCAAAGCTGCGCCGCGTCTCCGACTTCCGCATTGAACACGGTCGCATCACGGCCGCGAACAGGGACATCTTCCATGCTGACCCGGTGAACTTCATCCGGCTGTTCGCGCTGGCGGAGCAGAACGGCGTGCTACTCGATGCAGACGTTCTGCGGCTGGTCAGGTCCAAGCTCACGCAGATCGATGATCGGCTGCGAGCCGATCCTGCCGCCAACCGGCTGTTCATGCATCTCCTGACGGAATCGGAGGATCCCGAAGGCGTCCTGCGCCGCATGAATGAAGCCGGCGTGCTCGGGCGCTTCATCCCCGATTTCGGACGCATCGTTTCGATGATGCAATTCAACATGTATCATCACTATACAGTCGACGAGCACCTCGTCCGGACCGTTGGCGTGCTAGCCGCCATCGAGCGCGGCGAGTTCGAGACGGACCATCCGGTCTCAACGCGAACGATCCCCACGATCGACAACAGGCGCGCACTCTATGTCGCGGCCTTCCTGCACGACATCGCCAAAGGTCGCGACGAGGATCATTCGATCGCGGGCGCGCGCATTGCGCGTGAACTCGGCCCCCGCTTCGGCCTGACAGCGGCGGAGACCGAGACGGCCGCCTGGCTCGTCGAACAACATTTGACCATGAGCCAGTTCGCGCAGAGCCGCGATCTCGGCGACCCGAAAACCATCCGCGACTTCGCCGGGATCGTGCAAAGCCGGGAGCGGCTGAAGCTGCTCTTGGTCCTGACCGTTGCCGATATCCGCGCGGTGGGGCCCGGAGTCTGGAACGGCTGGAAGGGCCAGCTCCTGCGCAATCTCTTCTTCGAGACCGAACCCCTGCTTGGCGGCGGGCAGAACGAGATGAGCGAGTCGCAGCGTGTGCTTGGCGCGCAGGCGATGCTGAAGGATCGCCTGGCGGGCTGGACCGAACGCGAGATCGCCGACTACGTCGTGCGCCACCATCCCTCCTACTGGCTGCGGACAGATACCGAAACGCAGGTCACCCATGCCGAACTCGCACGCCGCTCCGAGTCGGAGGGCGGACGGCTCGTCACCCATGTCTCGACCGACGCGTTCAAGGGCGTAACGGAACTGACGCTCTATGCGCCGACCCATCCGCGGCTTCTCTCCGGCATCGCCGGTGCATGCGCCGCAGCGGGCGCGAACATCGTCGATGCACAGATCTGGACAACGAAGGACGGAACGGCGCTCGACACGATCCATCTCGAACGCGACTTCGATCAGGCTGAAGACGAGACGCGCCGCGCGGCCCGCATCGCCCGCTCCATCGAGCAGCTCATGACCGGCGCTCCGGTCGAGATTTCGGCGGCTCGGCGCAAACGGAAGGCTCGGCTCTCGGCCTTCAGCGTCGAGCCCCAAGTCGCGATCGACAACACGCTGTCGGATGCGCTGACCGTGATCGAGGTGAACGGTCTCGACCGGCCGGGCCTGCTCCACGCCGTGACATCGGAGCTTGCGGCGCTCAATCTCGATATCGCGTCCGCGCATATTGCGACATTCGGCGAAAAGGCAGTCGACGTGTTCTACGTCACCGACCTTGCGGGCCGGAAGATCACGGGCGCATCGCGCCAGACCGAGATCAGGCGGCGGCTGCAGCAGGTGCTAGGTGGGGACGGCGCAGAGGGGCGCGAGACGCCAGCAGCGGCCGAATGACAAAATAGATGTCGCTGCTGCGCAATATCGCGACCGTCGGCGGTGCGACGGCCATCAGCCGGGTGCTGGGCTTCGCGCGCGACGTCCTGATCGCCGCCGCGCTCGGCACGGGACCGGTCGCCGATGCGTTCTTCGTCGCGCAGCGCCTGCCCAATCTGTTCCGTCGCCTGTTCGCGGAAGGCGCGTTCCAGTCGGCCTTCGTCCCGCTTTATGCCCGCAAACTCGAAGCCGAAGGCGACGACGCGGCGAAGCGTTTTGCCGACGAATCGCTCGCAGCGCTTGCCTTCTCCCTGCTCGTGTTCACCATCATTGCCGAACTCGGCATGGTCTGGCTCACCTACGCGCTCGCGCCGGGCTTTGCGGACGATCCGCAAAAATTCGACCTGACGGTTCATCTTAGCCGAATCGCTTTTCCCTATCTCGCACTGGTCTCGATCGTGTCGCTCTATTCCGGCGTCCTCAACGGGCATGGGCGATTCTCGGCTGCCGCGTTCTCGCCGTCGGTCCTCAATCTCGTGATGATTCTCGGCCTCGCCTATGTCTATCTCGCCGGCGAGATCGAGACGCCCTATGGCGGCCTCGTCGCGAGCGCGGCGATCACGCTGGGGGGCGTCGTCCAGCTCCTGGCGTTGTCATGGTCGCTGAAGCGGGCCGGGATCGCACTCCACTGGAAGCGGCCGCGCTGGACCAGCAACGTAAAGCGCCTGCTTCAGCTGGCGGGTCCGAGCATCATCGCGGGCGGGGTCGTCCAGATCAACGTCATCGTCGGCACCATCATCGCCTCGACCCAGGCGGGCGCGATTTCCTGGCTTTATTACGCCGACCGGCTCTACCAGCTGCCGCTCGGCATTGTCGGCATCGCCATTGGCGTCGTGCTCCTTCCCGACCTTGCGCGGTCGCTTCGCGCCGGGCGGCTCGACATCGCCCGCCACACACAGAACCGCTCGATCGAGTTCGCCGCCGCGCTGACCTTGCCGGCGTCGGTCGCGCTGTTCGTGATCCCCGCACCGCTGATCGGCATTCTGTTCGAGCGCGGCGCGTTCACGGCTGCCGATACGGCCGCGACCGCACCGGCGCTGGCGGCCTATGCCGCCGGACTCCCCGCCTTCGTTGCGATCAAGGTGCTACAGCCGGGCTATTTCGCGCGCGAGGATACGAAGACGCCGATGATCTACGGCGCGATCTCGATGCTCGTGAATGTCGGCGCGGCGCTCGCGCTGTTTCCAGTCGCCGGCCATGTCGGGATTGCGGCCGCGACCTCGATAGCGGCATGGATCAATGTCGCGATGCTGATCTGGACCCTACGAAAGCGCGAACAACTCATCGCTGATTCCGCGCTCACCCGGCGTCTGCCGCTGCTCGGTCTCGCGTCGATCGTGATGGGGCTCGCCCTCTGGGGCGCGCTGTTCCTGCTTGGGCCGTATTTCGCCGACGAACGAACCATCGTGCGCGTGATCGTGCTCGGCATCCTTGTCGGCGGCGGGTTCACAATATTCGTCGCCTTCTCGCACGCCATCGGCGCGATCGATCTGAAGGCGCTCTATGCGGGACTTCGGAAGAAGGCTCCGCCCCCGCCGCCGCCCGGGGATTGAGCGTAGTAGGCTCCGGGCTTGCCCTTGCCGCCGACATGCCGGCATAAGGCCCGCCAACCGACTCACAGGATTTCTCATGGCCGCATTCAAGCCGCTGGTCTTCTCAGGCGTTCAGCCTACCGGCAATCTGCATCTCGGCAATTATCTCGGCGCGATCACGAAGTTCGTCGCGCTGCAGGACAGCCACGACTGCATCTATTGCGTGGTCGACATGCACGCGATCACGGTATTCCAGGACCCTGCCGAATTGACGCGCAATACGCGCGAGGTTACGGCCGCCTTCATCGCCTCAGGCATCGATCCAAAAAAGCATATTGTCTTCAACCAGAGCCAGGTCTCGGGTCATGCCGAACTTGCCTGGGTGTTCAATTGTGTCGCGCGCATCGGCTGGCTGAACCGCATGACGCAGTTCAAGGAGAAGGCGGGCAAGCACAGGGAGAATGCGTCGGCGGGCCTCTATGTCTATCCGAACCTGATGGCGGCCGACATTCTGGTCTACCGGGCGACGCACGTGCCGGTCGGCGAGGACCAGAAGCAGCATCTCGAGCTCGCGCGCGACATCGCGCAGAAGTTCAACAACGATTTCGGTACGGAGTGTTTCCCGTTGCCGGAGCCCTTGATCACGGGCCCCGCGACGCGGGTCATGAGCTTGCGCGACGGATCGGCGAAGATGTCAAAATCCGACGCCTCGGACATGAGCCGCATCAATTTGTCGGACGATGCCGACCTGATCGCGCAGAAGATCAGGAAGGCACGCACCGATCCCGAACCTCTGCCAACGGAGGAAGCGGGGCTTGCCGGACGTCCCGAAGCGGCGAATCTAGTCGGCATTCACGCCGCACTCGCGGAGACGACGCCCGACCATGTGCTGGCGATGCATGGCGGCAAGCCTTTCTCGCACTTCAAGGACGCTTTGACCGAGATTGCGGTCGAAAAGCTCACGCCGATCGGGCAGTCAATGAAGCGACTGCTGGCCGATCCAGCTGAGATCGACACCGTGCTGGCGGACGGCGCGACGCGCGCCCGGGCCATCGCCCAGCCCGTGATGGACGACGTGAAGCGGATCGTGGGCTTCATCCGGTCCTGAGACCTGCGTCGCGTCACGCTTGTTGCAGCGCGCGACTTGCGCCAGCATGCCCGCCATGGACGAAGGCAGGAAGCGCCCTGGCCGCGCGCAAGGTCACAGTCGGAAATTTCTCGTCGTCGTCGACGAGACGCCGGAATGCGAGAGCGCACTCGCCTATGCCGCCGCTCGCGCCCGGTCGACGCATGAGCGGATTGCGCTGCTTTATGTGGTCGAACCCGGCAACTTTCAGCATTGGCTGGGCGTCGAGGAAATTGCGCGCGAGGAGGGCCACGCCAAGGCGAGGGCGGTGTTCAGGCTGTTCGCGCGCAAGCTGAAAGCCATGGGCTACGACGATATCGAGCCCGAGGAGATCGTCCGCGAAGGCATAAAGGGTGAAGCGATCCTGAAACTGATCGAGGAGGATCCCGACATCGGCATCCTCGTGCTGGGCGCATCCAAAGACCCGGCAGGGGCGGGACCGCTCATCACCTGGCTTGCGGCTGGCCGCGCCTACGCGACCTTCCCCGTACCGATTACGGTCGTGCCGGGCCATCTCTCGTTCGACGAGATCGGGGCGATGGCCTGAGTCTGCAACCCAAACGGGGCTGCGGTCGTTGTTTCCTCCCAACGCAAGCGGTCGTCGCAAAGGAGGAAACGATGTTTTTCAACCGCCGGAGCGCCAAGGCGCTCTCCGTGTCAGCAACGCTCGCGGGGCTCATGGCCTTGACCGGCCCGGCCCTCGCACAGGACGGCGCCAAGGCCGCGATGAAGGACGCCAAAGGCCAGGATGTCGGCACCATCGCGCTCTCGGAATCGGGCGGCGGCGTTACGCTTAAGCTTAATCTGAAGGGTCTGCCGTCGGGGGAGAAGGCATTCCACATTCATGAGACTGGGAAGTGCGAGCCCCCGTTCAAGTCGGCGGGCGATCATTACAATCCGACCGGCGCCAAGCACGGCAAAGAAGCCGACGGCGGACCGCATGCGGGCGACATGGAAAACCTGAAAGTCGGAGACGACGGCACGGTGTCTCTCACGGTCGTCAACGAGATGGTCACGCTCAAGAAGGGCGAGAAGACCAGCGTCTTCGATGAGGACGGATCGGCGATTATCGTGCATGCCAAGGCCGACGATTACAAGAGCCAGCCCTCGGGCGACGCCGGCGATCGCATCGCCTGCGGCGTGATCCAGTAGTCAGAAGTCAAAGTCAGAAGCCGGAGAATTTTTCTGGTTTCTGGCTTCTGTATTTCCGGCTTCAGAATCAGACGCAGTTGTCCGGCGTTCCATAGCCGGACCCGCCATGAAAGCGCTGAATGAGCTTAGGCAGGATCGCTTCGTAGCGATCCTTTTGTGCCTTCGGATATGTCAGCGACAGCTTGTTGATGATCTGCTCGCGGCACGAGAACACGGCGCGCTGATAGTGTAGCGTGTCGCCTCGGTCGGCAGTGAAGCTGTAGGAGAATTCCTCGACGGATTGCGAGACCGGGTTCTTGTTGGTCTCCGCGCCGAGCGCCTCGCCCAGATAGTACTTTGCGCCACGCCGATGTTCGTCGAAAGCGCCCTCTACGCGAAGGGTCGCGCCGTCCTTGCCCGAGAACGTCGCGCCCGCGTCCTCCGTGAGCGTCTCCGCCGGCTGGAACAGGTCCACCGGATAATAGAGCGAAAAACCGAAGCGCGGGTTGACGTAGGCCGTCCAGGCCTGCGCGAAGGCTGATCCTGCAAGGATCGCAATCGCGGTAACAATAATCGGAAATCGAAACGCGCAGGAAACCGACGCCGCCAGGCGGCGTCGGTTTCCTGGCGAACTCAGGATCGAAACGGGCCGGTCGAGCCCGGCCACATGTCGCAGTCGATGCACGCTTACGGCTGCGGCGCAGGCTCGGCCGGCGGTGCGGGCTGCTCGGCCGGCGGCTCGGGAGCCGGTGCGGGTTCCTCTGCGGGCGGCGCGGGATCTGGAGCCGGAGCCGGTTCCTCCGCGGCCGGCGCGGGATCGGGCGCCGGAGTGGTCTCCTCCACGGCCGGTGTCGCCGGATCGTCGCCGACAGTGGTCGTCGATCGGCTGCCGAACATCAGATACGCAAAGATAACAACCGCGATGACGATCGCAGCCAGCACGAAGGCTAGAAATGTATTGCTGCCGCGTTCAGGTTGATTTGGGTTCGCCATGTATGCTCCTTCTGGCTCTCACGTGTTGATGCCGTGTCCGGCCGCCAAATTAACGCCACTTCGATCGCATCGCCTGACGAGCACGCCCCCCAGGCGTTGAACGCACAATGTGGTGCTGCACGAGTCGAAGATTTTTCCGGTTTGCCTTCCAAGCAAAATCGAAGGCGTCGCCGACCACGGGAACGCTGCCTAACACGAAATCTACCGCGATGTTAGCACCCATCCGAATCAATGTTGAGGAGGGCATCCCGAGCTTCCAGCCATGATGCAGGATCACGAGCGACACCGCGCTCATGGCCGCGTCGCCGATACCCGGAACGAAACCGATCACCTGATCCCAGCCGAACCGGTACCTGGTCCCTGGAACTGTGAACCGGTCGTCCAGCATGGTTGCGAGCCATTCGACGCGCCGGAGATAACCGTTCCGGCTCGTCCGGCTGAACGAAGTATTGCTCCGTGCGCGGCCGCCATCGAACGCAAAATCAAATGGTTCGGCCACTGCGTCATGGCCGTAAAGCCGCTCACCCTGTTCCACGTATTCCTCCTACCGCGCCAATGCGGGCCGATTTCTGCAACGCTCTTGTCCGGGACCGGTTCCGGATCGGACGCGGCCGTAAAAGGCAATAAGGGAACTGAACCGTGTGTGAACAAGGGTTAAGCCTGCGGTCAACGGCCGCGCGCGAGATTGGTAAAGCGGGATTTCGGAGGCCGGCCAGTTCCATGGCGCGGGCGCGTGGCACGGGATATAGAGTGGTGGGGCGCATGGAGCGGACAGGGGGTGTTACGTGGCGGATCGAAAAGCGAAGGGCGGCGGCAAGGACAAGGATCGGGCGCGGGGGCCCGATCAGGACAAGGAAGCCGTTCCCGCCGACGAAGCCGGAACCGTTGAGTCCGACGCAACCGCGGAAACAGCCGCGCCGCAGCCCGAGACCGCGACCAGCCAGCCCGACGCGCAGCCCCAGCAAGCGGCAGAGAAGCAGACCCATATCTCGGCCTCGCGCGGGCTGGTCGATTTCCTCGCGCGCAACCGCCTGAGCTTTGCTTTGACCTCCTATCAAACCGGTCAGCTCATGCTGGTCGGCGCGCTGCCGCAGGGGCGGCTTTCGGTCTATCAGCGCAATTTCGTGCGTGCGATGGGTCTCTGGGCAAGCCCGCAGACGATCTACGTCTCGAGCATCTCGCAGCTCTGGCGGCTGGAGAACATTCTCGGTCCCCAGCAGGTCGCGAACCAGCATTTCGACAAGCTCTACATGCCCCGGACGGCACAGACGACCGGCGACATCGACATGCACGAGATCGGCGTTTGTGGCGACGGGTCGGTCGTGTTCGCGAACACCTAATATTCGTGCCTCGCCACCCTCGACCCGGTGCACAGTTTCCGCCCGATCTGGAAACCGAAATTCATTTCCAAACTCGCGCCCGAAGACCGTTGCCATCTGAACGGCCTCGCCATGCAGGACGGCAAGCCGAAATACATGACCGCCGTCAGCCGGTCGGACGTGGTCGATGGCTGGCGTGAGAGGCGCGGGGAAGGCGGCATCGTCATCGATGTCGAGAACGACCGCGTCGTCACCGAGGATCTTTCGATGCCACATTCGCCGCGCATCGAAAACGGCGAGCTGTGGGTGCTCGATTCTGGCCGCGGCAATCTCTGCCGCGTAGACCGGAAGACAGGAAAGCACGAGCCGGTTGCGTTCTGTCCCGGCTTCCTGCGCGGCCTGTCGTTCTGGCGCGGTCATGCGCTGGTCGCGACATCGCTCCCGCGCGACGGCACCTTCAAGGGGCTCGAACTCGACAAGCAGATCGCGGCCCGCGACGGCGAGGCGCGCTGCGGCGTGTTCGTGGTCGACCTGAAGAACGGCGACATCCTGCATTGGGTCCGGTTTGACGGTCTTGTCCGCGAACTGTTTGATGCGACGTTCATTCCGGGCGTCCGCGCGCCAATGTGCGTCGGCCTCGCCAGCCCTGAGATGCGCACGCTGATCACCCTTGCCGACGGTTCGACCGCAGAACTCGATACCGGCAACGCGGCGTCTTAGTTATTTCCGCGTGGGCGCGCCGTTGACGATAGTCACCATCGTCATCGGCGTGCTGCTGCTGGCCTGACGGCTTGCGGCGAAGTCCCAAGCGCTATATCCATTCGAATATATCGCAATCATGAGCTGTCCGATGCGTTTCCTGGCTGGTTTCGCGCTGATCATTGCCTTGCTCGCGTTCGCTCCCGGCTCGCCCGCGGCGCAGGAGCCCCCCCTTCCGTCGGCGAAGCCCAAGCCCGACACGCTGGTCGTCTTCGCCGCAGCCAGTCTGAAGGAGGCGGTCGACGAGATCGCAGCCGCGTTCAATCCATCGGTCAAGAAGCCCGTCGCGGTCTCCTATGCCGGCAGCTCTCAGCTCGCACGCCAGATCGAGCAGGACGCGCCGGCGGATATTTTCATCTCGGCCGACAATGACTGGATGGACTATCTGCAGAACAAGGGTCTGATCCAGCGCGGCAGCCGCGTCGAACTCCTCTCCAACCGACTCGTGCTGGTCGGTGGCAAGGACGCCAAACCGATCGCGATCGCGCCGGGCTTCGACCTTGCGGGCGCGCTGAAGGGCGGGCGGCTGGCCATGGCGCTGGTCGATGCGGTTCCGGCCGGCAAGTACGGCAAGGCGGCGCTGGAAAACCTGAAGGTCTGGGAAAGCGTTAAAGACAAGGTCGCACAGGCCGACAATGTGCGCGGGGCGCTGCTGCTGGTTTCGCGGGGCGAGTCGCCGCTCGGCATCGTCTATACGACCGACGCCCTGGCGGACAAATCGGTCGTCACGGCGGGCACGTTCCCCGAGGACAGCCATCCGCCGATTCGTTATCCGGTCGCGCTGACGAAGAGGGCCAAGGCGCAGGCCGCAACGTTTCTCGATTTTGTCCAGTCCGACACCGCGCGGCGCATTTTCGAGAAGCACGGGTTTACGGTGCTGCGGTAGATCACGATGACTTTTGGTCGAATCGACCAAATGTCATGAACGTGATCGATTCCAGGAGTTGAGCATGATGTCGTCCGAAAACCGCTTCACACTTTTCGGCATCATGCTCTAACCGATGGACTGGCTTGCCCTCAGCGACACGGAACGCGACGCGGTCCTTCTCAGCCTCAAAGTCGCGACGGTCGCGACGTTCGCCAGCCTCCCGATCGCACTTCTCGCCGCGCACATACTGGCGCGCTGGCGCTTTCCAGGCCGCACCATCTTCGACGTCGCCGTGCATCTGCCGCTGGTGCTGCCGCCCGTCGTCACCGGCTATGCGCTGCTGCTCCTGTTTGGCCGGCGCGGGCCGATCGGCGCGTTCCTGGCCGATAATTTCGGCATCGTATTTTCTTTCCGCTGGACCGGCGCCGCGCTGGCCTGTGCGGTGATGGCGTTCCCGCTCATGGTGCGCGCCATGCGCCTGTCGCTCGAAGCGGTCGACCGCAGGCTCGAGGAAGCCGCCGCGACGCTCGGCTCGCGACCCGCCCGCGTCTATGCGACGGTCACCTTGCCCCTGATGCTGCCCGGAGTGATCGCGGGCGCGGTCCTCGCCTTCGCGAAGGCGATGGGCGAATTCGGCGCGACCATCACCTTCGTTTCGAACATTCCCGGCGAGACGCAAACGCTGCCCTCCGCCATCTGGACGCTGACGCAGGTTCCTGGCGCTGAGGCGGCCGTGCTC
>JBKJVQ010000074.1:0-2825 GCA_046717125.1 Methyloligellaceae bacterium | reverse complement strand
CCAGCAGCAGGAACATCAGCGGCGAGAGATCGAGGCCAAGGACGAGGTCCTTGATGAGATCGACGCCGCCGAGATACGCGAACACCGACGCGAAGAAGCCGGAGCCGACGAATAGCCAGCACACCATGGCGGCGGTGCGGACCGTCAGCACGATCGACTCGCGCAAACGCTCCTGATCGTTCACGCGCCAGGCGGCGTAGCCAACGAGCCCGGTCATCATGCCGATCTCGGGGCCGAACGGATTGACCTCGTGGAACGCGTAGAGGCCGAGATTGAGCGGCCCGAACAGCACCCAGTAGAGAATGCCCGCGGGCAATCCGATCAGCGCGCCCTGGCCTGCGAACACAAAAATCTGGCGCAAGTCCTGGCGCTCCGGCATGAGACGGCCGAGCAGCGGGAGCTTCCGTCCGAGCGTCACGGTTGCCAACATCAGGATGACCGTCGCGATGGCCAGGACGCCCGGCCGCAGCAGAAACCCGGGCTCCGGCGGGATTGCCAGTCCGGCCTTGCGCAGCAGCGCCGCTGTCGCGCCATAGACCGCGAGCAGTGCCAAGGTCGCCAGGCCGCCGAACCCCAATGCGAAGAAGAGGGCATCGGTACCCGTTCCGTTGCGCCCGGCCCAGGGCGCAGTGAGCGCGCCGCTTCGGATCGCCGCGAGGCGGTAGCCGATCGCCAGCGCAAGTCCGCCGAGCGCGCCCATCGCCGCCGCTTCGGTCGGCGTCGCGAGGCCGAACAGAATAGAGCCCAGCACGCACAGGATCAGCGCCGCCAAAGGCGCGAAAGACGAAAGCAGCATCAGCGCCATCTGGCCCCGGCTCACGTCCGGGATGTCTTCGTCGCGCGGGGGTGGAGCAAGCTCGGGGTTCAGAACGGCGCGGACCAGCACATAGAGCATGTAAAGAAAGGCGAGCAGAAATCCCGGCAGGAGCGCCCCTGCATAAAGCGGCATCACCGGCACGCCGGAGGTGGCCGAATAAACGATCAGCATGATCGAGGGCGGAATGAGAATGCCCAGACATCCTCCGGCGCAGATCACACCCGAGGCAAGGCGCGGATCATAGCGCGCGCGCAGCATGACGGGAAGCGCGAGCAAGCCCATCAGCGTCACGACCGCGCCGACAATCCCTGTCGCCGTGGCGAACAGCGTGCAGGTCGCGAGCGCTGCCAGCGCCATTGCGCCGGGCAGCCGGCGCGCCGCGATGGCAAGGGTGAAGAACAGCCGGTCGACGAGGTTCGCGCGTTCGATGATGTATCCCATGAACAGAAACAGCGGCACGGCCATGAGCACGTCGTTCGACATGACCGAATAGGTCTGGTTCACGAGCAGGTCGAACACGCGATTGTCGATCAGGCCCTCGGTGCGCGCGGGATCGTAATAGGCGTAGAAGCCGAACAGGACGCCGAGCCCCATCAGCGTGAAGGCGAGTGGAAAGCCCAGCATGATGGCGACGATCAAGAGGCCCAGCATGAGCAGGGCGACTTCGGGATTGGTCACCGCGCTGGCCCCGGGCCGTCTTCATCCAGGGCGACATGCGTCCGCGCCTCGTCCTCATGCACATGCAGGAGGATCGTCTCGGTTTCCTCGATGTCGCTGGCATGCGGCGGCCATACGCCATCGCGCAAGGCGATGACGCAGCGGCAGAGCTGGGCCAGCCCCTGCAGGAAAAGCAGCGCGCCGGCGGCCGGAATAATCAGCTTGAACTGGAACACCGGCACGCCGGCCGGGCTCATGACGCTCACTTCGCCATAGGAGATCGAGCGCTCGGCGTAGGTCCAGCCGGCGACGATCAGCGCGGTCACGCCGGGAAAGAAGAACACGAAATAGAGGACGAATTCGATCGCAGCCTGAACGCGTGGCGGCCAGAGCCGGTACAACACGTCGGCGCGGACATGCCCGTTGCGCGAAAGCGTGTATGCGCCGGCCATTATGAACAGCGTGCCGTACATGATGACGCTGACGTCGTAGGCCCAGGGCGTCGGATCGTTCAGCACATAGCGAACGAAAACCTCGTAACCGATGCCGAGCGTCAGCGCCATCAGGCACCAGCCGAACGCCTTGCCGAACGCAGCGGAGACCCTGTCGGCGAAAGCGATGAACAGACTCATGCGCGCTGACTCACGCCGGCAGCTTGCCTGGAAAATAGTGCGTATACGCCCGACGGAAGTCGGCCGCGTTCATAAAGTGGTAGTAGCCAACGCGCTCGGTCCAGGCCTTCTGGCTGTCCACGACCTTCTTGAAGAACGGGTCGCGGCTGAGGAGCTTCAGCATCTCGTCCCACTGTTTGAGCTGCGCTTCCAGCACGGCCTCCGGCGTGCGTGAGACCTCGATCTTGTCCTCGGCCATCAGCGCGCGCAGGTCCTTCGAGTAGCGGTCCATCGCCAGGCCATAATTGGCGGTGTTCGCGGCCTCGGCGGCATATTCGAGGATTGCCTTCTGCTCGTCAGCCAGTCCGTCGAACTTGCGCTTGTTGAAGATGATCTCGAAGAACTCGACCGCCTGGTGGTACGAGCCGAGCACGTAGTGGGACGCCACGTCCTGCGCGCCAAGCTGGCGGTCGGACGTCGGATTATTGAACTCGAACGCGTCGATGCGGCGTGTCTGCATCGAGGTGACGATATCGCCGCTGGGGACCTGCGTCGGCGCGACGCCCAATCGCCGCATCAGCTCGGTGGCAAGGCCGACCGTGCGGTACTTGATCCGGGCCAGATCGTCCAAGCCCTCGAGCTTCTTTGTGAACCAGCCGAGCGGCTGTGTCGGCATGGGCATGCAGAAAAAACCGACGATATCCAGACCCAGCACGTCCTGCACCAGCTCGCGGTAGAGT